>NZ_JBWMAV010000017.1:0-132655 GCF_056521425.1 Rhodoferax sp. LS1P39
CTGCGCAAGGGCACCCCGGTGCTGGAGCGGGCCGACGATGTGTTCACCAACCACATCCATGCCGACGACCTGGCCCGCGCCTGTGTCAAGGCACTGTGGCAGGGGCGGCCACAGCGCGTGTACAACATCAACGACTTGCACAATCGCCACCGTAGGCAAGCCAAACAGTCAAGATTGGATCGGCTCTAACAGTATCGGGGGTATGGCTGACTCAGACCGCAGGTGCCAAGTTCTGGCTCCAGGTCGTCACCGAACTGCGCAACGGTAGCGTACAGGACATCTTCACTGCCTGTGTCGACGGGTTCACAGGCTTCCCCGATGCCATTGAACCCGCATTTCCCAAAGCGGCGGTGCAGCTATGCATAGTGCATATGGTGCGCAACAGCCTGAACTACGCATCCTGAAAGCGCAGGAAGGAGGTGGCGCTACGGCGCATCTATACTTCCACTACCGCTGAAGAGGCCAAACTGCGCTTGGGGGAGTTCGAGACCGAGTGGGATAGCGAATACCGACCCATCGGCCAGTCCTGTCGCCGGAACTGAGGCCAACTGGTGCCGTTCTTTGACTATCCACCGGACATCCGACGGGTGATTTATACGACCAATGCTATCGAGTCGGTCAGCATGGGAATGCGCAAGCTGACCAAGCTGTTTTACTTGACTCTGCGCAACATCGGCCAAAAATGAACCATGCCCATCCGGGAATGGAAGGCAGCCGTCACCCTATTTGCCACTCAGGTTGGGGACTGCATCTCCGCTCACTGAACTCCGACCCGTTTACACAAAGATTCGGACACCCTCTACTGCGGAAATTTCGGAGATACGGCGAAACTCTTTCCGTCAACCGTTAAGCCTTCTGAAGAAAGCTTGGCAGCCGTTTTGTCACTAATGCCAGAAACCCGCGCTATCAAATCTGCCCAGTCTTTAAATCCGCCCCGACTACGCTCCAGCAAAATTTTCCGAGACATGCTAGGGCCGACACCCCGAATTCCATCCAATGCAACTATGTCAGCTTGGTTGACATCGACCTCACTCCATGCGACATCTGCATGCAGCACTAAAACAATTAAAACCGTCATACGCCACATGGCGCGCCTCCTCTTCATGTAAGGCATCGTATCTGCGTTACCGTATGCCGAAGACCAGTTAAGATCAATAGTGTAACGAAACAAGCAAAAGGTAGGTTTATGAAGATTTTAGTGACGGGGGCTGCGGGCTTCATTGGAATGACGGCGGCGCTAAAGCTGTTGGCACGTGGCGACGAGGTGGTCGGACTGGACAACCTGAACGACTACTACGACGTAAACCTGAAACACAATCGTCTACGCCGTTTGACTTTGCACGCAAGATTCCGATTCGTGCAGTTGGACATAGGTGACCGTGCAGCGATAGCGGCTCTGTTTATGGAGGAGAAATTCGATCGAGTGATCCATCTTGCCGCGCAGGCAGGGGTGCGGTACTCTCTGCAAAATCCGCACGCTTATGTAGACAGCAATTTGATTGGTTTTGTCAACATCCTGGAAGGCAGCCGTCATAGCAAAGTACAGCATTTGGTTTATGCATCCAGCTCTAGTGTTTACGGCGGCAATACCAAGATGCCTTTTTCGGAACATGACAGCGTGGATCATCCGGTGAGCCTATACGCGGCCACCAAAAAAGCCAACGAATTAATGGCTCACACATACAGCCATCTATACAACTTACCCACTACAGGCTTGCGATTTTTCACGGTTTACGGCCCATGGGGTCGGCCCGATATGGCGTTATTCTTGTTCACAAAAGCCATAATGGATAACAATCCAATTGACATCTATAACTATGGCAACATGCAGCGCGATTTCACCTATGTGGATGACATCGTAGAGGGTGTGATTCGCGTGCTAGACCGGATTGCGGAACCTGATGCCAAGTATGATGCAGCTACAGCCGATCCCGCCACCAGTAACGCACCATACAGAGTTTTCAATATAGGTAACAATAACCCTGTGCCGTTGCTCAATTTCGTTGCCTGCATTGAAGATGCACTGGGGAAAAAAGCAGAAAAGCGTCTGCTACCGCTACAAGACGGCGACGTGCCTGCAACTTACGCCAATACCGATGCCTTACGAGATTGGGTAGGCTTTGTGCCAAGTACAAGTATCCAAACAGGTATCACCAATTTTGTTACTTGGTATCGTGATTACTACCACGTATAAAAGATGGATTGACGGCGGTATTCTTCATCAGCAGAAGGTGCGACTCAAAATTCCTTCTACGCCCGCTTCGCATAAGTCCAACACCCGTTCAAAACCTTCAAAATTGCCGTAGTACGGGTCAGGCACTTCATCGGCACTCGTTTCCCGATTTAAATCTGCACTTAAAGCAAGAAACATTTTCAACTTAGGCTGTGACTCGAGCGGGCATATACGTTGCAATTCACCATAAATCGCAAAATCCATTGCAAGAATCAAGTCGAATCGCTGGAAGTCTTTCTCTTCTATAGACCGCGAACGCATTTTTTTTACTGAATAACCCCGCCGCTCCAGTACAGCAATAGCACGCGTATCCATACGCATACTATTTCTGCTTGCATGAATCCCTGCAGATTCAAAACGAATCTGCTGCGACACGCCTCCGCGCTCAGCCCGCTGGGTACCCACAATCTGAGCCATGGGGGATCTGCAAACATTGGCCGAACACACCACAAGTATACTAATCATGAAATTTTATATTGCATTCAAAAATACATTATATATTAATCAATAATATTATATCGGCCAGGAGCTATAATATCATCAGGATCCAAATTATCTTTTAAAGAACGCACCACCTTCCAATATGAAGGATCACGAGAAACAATTTCCTCCATAACATCAGCCCGCGCCCTATAAATCTCAAGCCCCTGTTCATGAATATAATTTAATAACGCATCTGCACAATGATGGGCGTTATTTACCTCAGAAATATTAGCGCGATCAAAAAGAATATTAATAATGGCAACAAATGAAGTGGCAGTTTCAATATTGATGGTCATATAAAGTGTATGCCCATATTTTTCTGCTATCCGCGTCATGCCATCAATTAAGCGCACTACAATTTTTCCATCGGGAGGCAGCGCGGGACTGATAAACATCAAGCCACAGTTAGATTGGTCCAACTGATCGGCATTAAGGTCTGTACGGGCATATTTCCACAATAAGTTTTCTATAGCAACGTCCGTAGGGACACCTAAGGCTAGCGCATGCAAAGGTCTTATTGCTGAAATGGCTGCGGCATTTGCACGTGCAAATGGCAAAAATCGTAAATTATGCATTACGGTATATCCAAAATCGAGCAATCCGTCGGTAATAATGCTTACCCTCGCAATGTGCTTCATGCGTTGCTTAATTTCCCTCGTTGCGGCAGCAACTTGCCCCGCATTACCCGTAAGGGCACCAAGGCTCGTCCATTCGTTCGGCGCAACGATTTGGAGAGCTTTTTCAGCTTCAATTAATGCTTTTCCACCGCTAAAACCACAATACTTTTCAAGATAGTTTGTCACGCCAAACATCAGGGATGCTTGACTCCGTGCTTTATTCGCAATATGCGTTACTGACGTCATCAAACCTTCTCTTTTGAGATGCCCTAATTTATCAATAAATAAGCTCAAATTCGCACTGTCGCGTAAAGCAAACGATACCGCAACTTCTTTAGGACGACGAGGAATAAGTCGGAAGCATGCACTAGTTACGATTCCATAATTGCCTTGAAAGAAAAGACCATCAAGCATAGGGCCCAGCCCAAATGGGTGACTATGGGCCAATGGTGAGTTTTCACCTAATCGTCTAAAACCAGTTTTTATTATTTGTCCGGAGCCACATACTACTTCCAAACCAAATAAGTCATCTTTACGCGGCCCAAAATAGCCAACACCACGGTCCAATGCATTGCCTATCAGGCTTGTATTCCGTGCGGAACCAGTGACGTTAAAAGTAAGTTCTGGACATTTTTTTTGCAGAAAATCGTATAACTGACCTTGGGTGACGCCAGGCTCAATTACCGCAACTGGGTTTGAAACTGATATTTTCTCCGCATTAAGAATTCGGTTCATGCCCCCAAGATCCACCAAAGAACAACCAGGTACAACAGGCGATGCCGATCCGTATCCCCAATTTAAACCACATGATATTGGGTAAAGCGGACTTCTAGTTTGGCGCGACCTAAGCACAAGCTCTTGAACCTCTTGCGTTGAGGTTGGTTTATGAACAGACAGCACTGAATGATGGTGACCAGTAACATTCTCGCTTGCTAAACCATTGAGAGGTGTGTGTAGACTCACGTCGAGTTCCCTAAATTGAGGTGTAACACGCAGCAACAAGTTGCCTACATCAGTTTACGGCAGCAGTCGTTCAAAGTTTTAGTGCCGCATAAAAAAAGGGGCCGAAGCCCCTTTTTCGTTACGAACCTTACGGTTCAAGTTATTTCGCGTTACGACGGCGACGCGATGCAGCCAAAGCTACCAAGCCCAGACCCAAGAGTGCTACGCTGGTGGGTTCAGGTACACGGTTGAAGTCAACACCACCAGAGGCGTTGTTGATCGCAGCCATGGTGCCTGCTGCATTCACAACAAAGCCATTTGTTGTGTTGGTAAAGCTGCTGAAGGCCATGTCATAGAAAGGAACTGGGTCAATGAAGAAGGTCTTACCAGCGGCGGTCAGCGCGAAATTCATCGTGGAGTTCAACGAGGTTCCAGCCAAGGGGTTGAGCGACGATACCCCCTGGATAGACACGCCAGAACCCAGCAATACAGTGTCTGCAGAGTGAGCAACAGTGCCGCTCGCAGCATTGGTGTTATCGGCTGCCGTAAACACGCTGTTGTTAGCGATACCGTTGCTAGCTTCGCCGTACAAATTGAAGCTCAAAGCGGTAACGGTATATGTGCTGCCAGGAGCCGCATAGACACCGTCAGCCAATGCCAATGTGTAACTGAATTCAGCCCACATTGCGTAGCCGACGTTGTTAGAAAGAGCCAAACCCGAGTCGAATGCACCTACGCCTTGGAAGGAGGTGAACTGTGTGTAGCCCGTACCAGTTTGGTTAATCAGGTTGGGATTCAAGGTCACCAGCGTGGAAGCCGAACCATTGATGAAGTTGGAGGTGAAGTCAGGGGTGGCGTAGCCGAACAACGAAGTGTTGACGGTGAACGTTGGTGTTGGCGCGGCTACAGCTGGCAGGGAAAAACCAGCAACAGCAACAGCTGCGGAAAGAATAGCGGCTTTAAATGCGTATTTCATGTGAACTCCTTAATTGAACAAACAAGCGACTCGATGGGAGAGTAAAAGCAATGTGTGTGCCATCTTTGTTTTTTTATGTAAATCAAAGACTTACGACTGCAAAGAGGATTCCACCCTCTCAAAGTGTAAAAAAATCCGACTCTCCCCCCATTTACGCCCCCTCCGCCATTGAAGCATTTTTTACATTCGGTCCACACAGGTGACCATAGCGATCTCACAGGAACAGTTTGAATTCCAGGTCTGTCCGCAACAGCGAACACAGCCGGGCCGGACGAAACCTCGCCGCAACAAAACGAAACTTAAAGTTCCTTAACTTGCACATCGGTCACATCGGCCAAGTCGCGGCCAGCACCTTTGGCACGACCTCTGGGTTGTTTGGCTGCAGACTGCCAGCGACTGGCGGTCTGCGATGCCCGGGTCCAGCCTGTGCGGGGATTGACCCGCATGACCCACGGCGTCAAGGGCTGGCCGGTAAGTTTGGCCCATACCGCACGCAAGCCCCATAGCACCGCCAGCGCGAATACCACCACCAACAGACAGGCGGCAAACACCAGACCCATCGCCAGTACCACCGCGCGGACAAGAAACCGCACCATGCTCGTTACAAAATCAGCCACACGTTTCTCCATCGTCTCAGGGCACAAGCCCACAGCTTAGTCTTTGTAGTTGGTGGGGGAAACCTTGAATGCAAGGACTGCCACTATTTACCTACCAAGCGCCCATAAAAAAAGCCACCTTGCGGTGGCTTTTCAAGGCGCAAAGAAAAATTACTTTGCAACAGCAGCGGAAGCAGCGTCTTTTGCAGCTTCGACAGCGGTGCCAGCAGCAGCAGCAGCGCTGGTAGCAGCAGCAGCAGCGTCGGTTGCAGCGGAAGCAGCAGCTTCGGCAGCAGCAGCAACAGGAGCAACAGCAGCTTCAACAGCGGCAGCAGCAGGTGCTTCGACAACAGGTGCGGGTTCTTCTTTTTTGCCGCAAGCAGCCAAAACAACAGCAGCCATCAGAGCCGCGAGTACAAGCGATTTGTTCATTAGAAAATTCCTTAAAGAGATAGGGAGTAGAAACAATTTCCGGAAATTGTCAGCATAACGATAGCGTTGATGCGACCGAGAGAAAGCACTCGAGTTCTTTCAACTCAGCCTTCAATTATAAGCTTCTTCTCCCGCAATGCTCAAAAACCCTTACTCGTAAATACAACATGCAAACTAAAGGCCTAGCGTGGATGACGGGAACGCCGGGCTGCTTTTGCGCAGCCATTCACCCTGCGCCTGCTGCAGCAGGACCCGCCGCTGGGCCTCTTCGCCGCAGATGCCGCTGCTGTGCTCCAGGTCCAGGCGGCGCATGGTCCATACAGGGCTATACAAGGCGCTGGGCATGTCTTGCGGATCGGCGCTGCGGCAGGCACGGCAGTCGATCAGGTGCGACCAGGTGGTGCGCCAGGCCACAAACCGGGCATGGCGGCGCACGACGGCATCAAAGGACACGGCCAACATGGTGAACTGCCGCCCTGGCCGCGCCCAGTTTTGTAAAGAAGTGCAAACCTCCCGTTCACCCAGCGGCCAGTCTTCGAAAGTCGGGTCACTCACAACGATCTCTCGCCAGCCCTCATGCGCCGCGCAGGCCAGCGCGTCGCGCACTACCTGCTGGAAAGCGACCCGACCCAGGAAGCGGCCTGTCGGGCGTTGGGGGGCGGAAGAGTCATCCATGTGAAGACCTTTCAGTGAGAGTGCACCCAGCCATTGGCGCACCACGACAGCACCAGAGAACGCGCGTCGGCACTGGCGCGGGCCAAATCTTTGGCCCCCAGTGTGCGCGCATCGGCCAGGCGGCGCATCAGGGTGGCATCACGCCCGGCGGCACGAAAGCTCTCGCCATTGATGAAGATGTGCTGCGCGTCGTAGAACATGCGGCTGCGCGGGTCCAGCGTGACGGCACCCAGCGGCTCGGACGGCTCGTTGGCCTCGAACCAGACCTGGGCCTTGGGCTCGGTGAGCACCTCGCCCAGTGCGCATTGCAGAGCGACCGGGTCGTCCAGCAGCTCTTGCAGCGCGGTCTGCGCAAAATCTTGCAGCGCTGCCGGAATGGCCCCGGGCGTATCGGTGGCGGGCTGGTCGGGGTCGCTGTACAAGGCCTCGCCAACCGCATCCTCGGCCTCTTCGGCCATGCGCTGCATGAGTTCGCGGAGCAGCTCGGCGCGCTTGGGTGCGCGAAAACCCACCGAGTAGGTCATGCATTCGCCCACCGCCACGCCGTCGTGGGCATAGCGCGGCGGCAGGTAGAGCATGTCGCCGGGCTCCAGCACAAACTCTTGTTCGGGCACAAAGTTCGCCAATATCTTCAGCGGTACGCCATCCACCAGGCTCAGATCTTTTTGCCGCCCGATGCGCCAGCGGCGCTGGCCATGGGCTTGCAGCAAGAACACATCGTAACTGTCAAAGTGCGGGCCCACGCCGCCGCCGTCGGTGGCAAAGCTCACCATCACATCGTCCAGCCGCGCGTCGGGCACAAAACGGAACTGCTGCAACAAGTCGTGCACGGCGGCGGCATGGGTGTCCACGCCCTGCACCAGCAAAGTCCAACCGGGGGTTTTCAGCGGCGGCAGGGCGCGGCGCGGCAGGGGGCCGTTTTTCATCTTCCAGCCGGCATCGGTCTGGGTAATGAGGCGCGACTCGACCTCGTCTTGCTCGGCCAGCGCAAACAGCGCGCTACGGTCCAGCAGGGCTTGGAAGCCGGGAATAGCTTGGCGGATGAGCAAAGGCTTTTTTTGCCAGTAGTCGCGCATGAATTGCTGCGGGCTCAGTCCGCCCAGCAGGGGCAAAATTTGGGTGGTGTCCACAGATATCCTTGGGTGTGTCATGTAGGCAGGTGCCTAAACTGCGACAATTCTCCTATGGAAATTACCCAACAATGTGTGGTCGCTCTGACCTGGACGCTCAAGGACACCCTGGGCGTGGAACTGGACGTGCTCGACGAGCCGGTAGAACTTCTGGTGGGCGGCGGCGATCTGCTCAAGAAGGTGGAAGAAGAATTGCAAGGCCACCGGGTCGGCGATGTGCTGGAGCTGCAGCTGGAGCCCGAGGAGGCCTTTGGCGACTTCAACGACCAGTTGATCTTTCTGGAGGCGCGCAGCCTGTTCCCTGACGTGCTAGAGGAAGGCATGAGCTTTGACGGCAGCGCTCTGCCCGAAGGAATCAGCCCCGAGGTGCCCCGCCACGGCCTGTTCATCGTCTCTGAAATCTACCCCGAGCACGTGGTACTGGACGGCAACCACCCACTGGCCGGCATGGCGCTGCGCCTGAAGCTGGCCGTGGCCGGTGTGCGTGAAGCCACTGAAGAAGAAATTGGCCGGGGCACCACCGGCACCAGCTTCTTCAACGTGTCGTCGGCTGCGCCCGATGGCGATTACCTGCACTGATTTTCAAGTCAAATAGGCCTCCAGCGCTTACTCCATAAGCGCAAGCAGCTATTTAAAACGTAGCATGCGCGTGCGTGGTGCCCGATTCCAGCACCTGCACGCAGCGCAGCCACACGGCATCGGGCGCGGCAATTTTGAAGCCGTAGAAGCCGTCCTTGGCGCGCACCACCATGGCCTGCACGCTGGATTTCTCGCCCTCCCCCAGATGCACCGATACGCCACCCCACACCTGCGGGGGCAGCGTGCTGGCGCATTGCGCCTGGAAACCGCCGTTGGAGATTTCGATCACGTCCAGGGTGTGGATTTCGGTGCCATCGCTGCGCTCCAACCGCAGCTCGGCGGGGCATTTGAGCGAATAGCGCGGATGTGCCCGCAGCGGGTGGCTGGCGTTGGCCGCCAGGGGGATGGTGGGCAACACAGGCTGGTATTCAGGCAGGTTGTAGATGGTGTGCAGCAGGGCTTTTTTGCGCTCGTCCAGCCGCGCAAAGCCCTGGGTTTGCTGGTTGAAAAAATAGTCGAGCAACTCGGGTGTCATCACCGGGTCGTTGGTGGTGAAGTAGCGGCGGCGCGGCAGCTGGATATTGGGCAGCTCCAGCTCCATGAAATAGTTGTGCAGGTTTTTGCGCTGCCGTTTGGGGCCGTAGACGTGTTTGAACAGCTGCGGCGCGGCGTACAGGTCCAGGCTGGCCCCCACGGCGGGCGCGCCGTTGGCAAAGTCGTAGCTGTCTACCGGAGTGGCGCGCAGCCGCTGAAAAAACAGCAGCGACTCGTACATCTCGATGCGGTTGGGATTCACCGCAATCACGATGTGCCGGGTATCGAAATAGGTGGCGCAATAGGTGAACATGAACTTCATCAGCGGGAACAAAATGGCCCCACCGGTCTTGCGAAAGTCCGGGTGCACGGCCAGGGCCGACACCTCGGCGATGTTGCCGCCCACTTCGCGCACCTTGTTCAAATCAAAAATCGCCTGCAGCGGAAAGCCGAACACGCTCTCGCGGATCAGCGAGATGGTGCCAACCACCTGGCCGTCGATCTTGGCGCACAGGGTGGTGGTGGTGGGCAGCGCGTGGTAGAGCGTAACGCGCATGCCACTGGGGTCCGGCTGCATGAAACCAGCGTTCACATAGGCATCGTGCAGCAGGCCAAAGCAGGCCTCCAGTTCCTCGCGGGTTTCGGCAATTTTGAGCACCAGCTTGGCATCGGGTGCGGCATCGCAATCCACAAACGAGCGGTACACCGCGAACCGCAGTGGCCGGGGTGCGGACGCAAACAGCTTGCGAATGCCCATATGCAGGACCTTGCGCACCGACGCGCCAACCGAATGGGGGGCCGCTTTTGCCATGCCTGTGTCTCCGTAAAGGGAATACTTCGGCCCCATCCTACCCAGCCCCCGCCTGCGCCGCTACCGGGAGCGCCCTTATGATGTTTGGGCAGCCCCGCCCCGCCTTTTCTTCAACCTTCCAGTAAGCACCGACTTGAACTCCCTTTTTGAGCACCGCGCCTTCATGCGCCTGTGGATCGCCCGCGTCTTCGGTACCCTGGGCAGCCAGTTGCTGATGCTGGCCGTGGGCTGGCAGATGTACGACCTGACCGGCAGCGCCTGGGACCTGGGACTGGTGGGGCTGCTGCAGTTTTTGCCCGCACTGCTGCTGTCGCTGGTGGCCGGGCACGTGGCCGACCGGGTGCACCGCGGGCGCATCGTGGCCACCTGCATGGCGCTGCAGGCGCTGGTGGCCGTGACCCTGCTGTGGGTCACGCACGAGCAATGGGTGAGCCGCGAATGGCTGCTGGCGGTGTCGCTGGTGCTGGGCGCCGCCCGCGCCTTCCAGATGCCCGCGCAGCAGGCCCTCACGCCGCTGCTGGTGCCCCCGGCCCTGCTGCCGCAGGCCATGGCCATGAGCGCGGCGGGCATGCAGGCGGCCACCATCGGCGGCCCGGCGCTGGGCGGGGCCATCTTTCTGGCCGGGGCCAGCGCGGTGTACGGCACGGGCGTATTGCTGTTTGGCGTGAGTGTGGTGCTGCTGGCGGGCCTGCGCTACGACCACGTACCGCCCCCGCACGAACCCATGACAATGCGCAGCGTGCTGGCCGGGGTGCATTTCATCTGGGAGAAAAAAACCATTCTGGGTGCTGTGTCGCTGGACCTGTTTGCCGTGCTGCTGGGTGGGGCCACGGCCCTGCTGCCGATGTTTGCCAAAGACATTTTGCACACCGGGCCCTGGGGCCTGGGCCTGCTGCGCGCGTCTCCGGCGGTGGGTGCGCTGCTGGTGTCCATTGTGCTGGCGCGCTGGCCGCTGCAGCGCAAGGTGGGCCGCACCCTGCTGCTGGCGGTGGGGTTGTACGGCCTGTGCATGCTGGTGTTTGGCGCGTCGACCAGCCTGGCGCTGTCGATGGCGGCGCTGGGGATTTCGGGCGGTGCCGACATGGTCAGCGTGGTGATTCGGCAAAGCCTGGTGCAACTGGAAACGCCCAACGAGATGCGGGGCCGGGTCAGCGCCGTCAACTCGGTGTTCATTGGCGCATCCAACCAGTTGGGCGAGTTTGAATCCGGGGCCACCGCCGCGCTGCTGGGGCCGGTGGGCTCGGTGCTGCTGGGCGGCATCGGCACGCTGGTGGTGGCCGCGCTATGGTTGAAGCTATTTCCCGGTTTGGCACAAAAGGACAGGTTACATGGACCAGGTTGATGTTGTCGTGATTGGGGCCGGCGTAGTCGGCCTGGCCGTGGCCCGGGCGCTGGCCCTGCAGGGCCGCGAAGTGCTGGTGCTGGAAGCCGCCGATGCCATCGGCACCGGCACCAGTGCGCGCAACAGCGAAGTCATCCACGCCGGTATGTACTACGCACCCGGCTCGCTCAAAGCGCAGCTGTGCGTGCGGGGCAAGCAAATGCTGTACGCCTACTGCGCCGAGCGCGGCATTGGCCACCAGCGCTGCGGCAAGCTCATCGTGGCCACCGATGCCGAGCAACTCGCCCAGCTGGAGAGCATCCGCACCCGGGCCGCTGCCAATGGCGTGGACGACCTGGTTTTGCTGGACCGCGCCGGTGCCCGCGCACTAGAGCCGCAGCTGGAATGCACCGGCGCACTGCTGTCGCCCAGCACCGGCATCGTCGACAGCCACGCGCTGATGCTTGCGCTGCTGGGCGACCTGGAGCACGCGGGCGGCATTTTGGCACTCAATAGCCCTCTAGCGCTTATGGAATCGGCGCAAGCAGCTATTATTTTGGAAGCAGTGGATGGTACCCGGCTGCAGGCCCGCACTGTCGTCAACGCCGCCGGGCTGCAGGCCCCCGCCCTGGCCCGCCGCTGTGCCGGGCTGGACGCGCGCCATGTTCCCACGCCCTACTTTGCCAAAGGCAACTACTTCACCCTGGCCGGACGGGCACCGTTCACCCACCTCATCTACCCCGCCCCGCAAGCCGCCGGGCTGGGCGTGCACCTCACGCTGGACCTGGGTGGCCAGGCCAAGTTCGGCCCCGACGTGCAGTGGGTCGACAGCCCCGACGACCTAGTGGTAGACCCGGCGCGTGGCGATGCCTTCTATGCCGATGTGCGCAAATACTGGCCCGGCCTGCCGGACGGCGCGCTGCAGCCTGGCTACGCGGGTATCCGCCCCAAGATCCAGGCCCCGTTTGAAGCGGCCAAAGACTTCCTCATCCAGGGCCCGGCGGTGCACGGCGTGCCGGGGCTGGTAAATTTGTTCGGGATCGAATCTCCGGGGCTGACGAGTTGCTTGGCGATCGGGGACTACGTCGCGCAGATGGTGTAGATCCAGAATCCAAAGAAAAACCACTGCCTGCGCTTATGGAGTAAGCGCAGGCAGCTCTATTTTCTATAGCACCAAGTCCACCATCGCGTCCCACGGAATCAGCGCACCCCGGTGCTGGATGACGCGGGCCGCCAGGCGGTTGCCTTGGGTGGCGGCGGCTTCTATGCTGCCGCCTTGCAGGCGCACGGCCAGGTAGCCTGCGGCGAAGGAGTCGCCTGCGGCGGTGGTGTCCACCACCTTTTCGACCCGCTCGGTGGCGATCTCTTGCACGCCGCTGGCGGTGCGCACCAGGGTGGCGGCGCGGCCCCGTTTGATGGCGACCTCGGGGCATGGCAGGGCCGATGCGGCTTCCACTGCGGCTTCCAGTGTGGGTAGGCCGCGCAGGGCCTGCTCGTCGTCGGCGGTGACCAAGGCCATGCTGGCCAGGGCGTAGGCGCGGTCGAACCAGGCGTGGGCCTCGGCACGGCTGCTCCACAGGCGGGGGCGGTAGTTGTTGTCGAAGACCACGCTGGCCCCGCGTGCGCGCAGGCGGGCCATCAGGGCCAGCAGACGCTCGCGGCCCTCGGTAGGCAGGATGGCCAGGCTGATGCCGCTGAGGTACAGCGCATCAATCTGGTCTGCCGCCTGCTCCAGTGGGGTGACCGGCGCATCAAAGTACGCCTTGGCCGCGCTGTGGTCGCGCCAGTAGCTGAAGCTGCGCTCACCCTGGGCATCCACCTCGATCAGGTACAGGCCCGGCATGCGGCCCGGCAGGCGCTGCACCAGGGCGGTGTCCAGCTCTTCGGCCTGCCAGCGCGCCAGCAGGCCGCTGCTCAGGCTGTCGTCGCCCAGCGCGGTGGCATAGCCGACCTGCAGCTTGCCCGCCGAACACCGCGCCAGGTAGACCGCGGTGTTCAGCGTGTCGCCACCAAAGCCTTGCTGCATGTTGCCAAAGGCCTGGCCTTGCAGCTCCAGCATGCATTCGCCGAACAGTACGACACGCGGCATGGCTTCAAGCTCCGATCAAACGCCGATGTAGGCCGTCT
Organism: Rhodoferax sp. LS1P39; assembly: GCF_056521425.1. Lineage (NCBI taxonomy): Bacteria > Pseudomonadati > Pseudomonadota > Betaproteobacteria > Burkholderiales > Comamonadaceae > Rhodoferax > Rhodoferax sp. LS1P39. The sequence continues at coordinate 13,457 of NZ_JBWMAV010000017.1, forward strand.
TCACCGTGGTGAAGAACTCTTGCGCATAGCGGCCCTGCTCGCGCGAGCCAAAGCTGCTGCCCTTGCGGCCACCAAACGGCACGTGGTAATCCACGCCTGCGGTGGGCAGGTTCACCATGACCATGCCGGCCTGGCTGTGGCGCTTGAAGTGCGTGGCGTATTTCAGGCTGGTGGTGGCAATGCCTGCGGACAGGCCAAACGGCGTGTTGTTCGACTCGGCCAGGGCAGCCTCGTAGTCTTTCACGCGGATGACACTGGCCACCGGGCCAAAGACTTCTTCGCGGTTGATGCGCATGGCAGACGTGGTGTCCAGCAGCAAAGCCGGGGCCATGTAGAAGCCTTCGGTCGTGCGCTCCAGCCGTGCGCCGCCAGCAGCCAACTGCGCGCCTTCGGCCTGGCCGATGGCCACGTAGTCCAGATCCTGCTGCAGTTGCGACAGCGACGACACCGGGCCGATGTCGATACCGGCAGCCAAAGCATCGCCGATCTTCAGCGTGGCCATGCGGGCCTGCACGGCTTCCACGAACTTGCCGTAGATGCCGTCGGTGACGATCAGGCGGCTGGACGCGGTGCAGCGCTGGCCGGTGCTGAAGAACGCGCTTTGCACGCTGAGCTCGACGGCCTGGGCCAGGTCGGCATCGTCCAGGATGATTTGCGGGTTCTTGCCGCCCATCTCCAGCTGCACCTTCTTCAGGTTCACGGCGCACTGCTGGGCGATGCGGGCACCCACGCCTTGCGAGCCGGTGAAGCTGATGGCGTTGATGCCGGGATGGTTCACCAGCGGGTCACCGATGACCGAGCCACGGCCCATCACCAGGTTGAACACGCCGGCGGGGATGCCGCTGCGGCTGATGATCTCGGCCAGCGCCCAGGCGCAGCCGGGCACCAGATCAGCGGGCTTCAAGACCACGCAGTTGCCGTAGGCCAGGGCCGGGGCAATCTTCCAGGCGGGGATGGCGATGGGGAAGTTCCAGGGGGTGATCAAACCCACCACGCCCACGGGTTCGCGGGTGATTTCCACCGCCACGCCAGAGCGGACCGAGGGCACGATCTCGCCCGTGAGGCGCAGGCATTCACCAGCGAAGAACTTGAAGATGTTGCCTGCGCGGGTGGCTTCGCCAATGCCTTCGGCACGGGTTTTGCCTTCTTCGCGGGCCAGCAGCGTGCCCAGCTCTTCGCGGCGGGCCAGGATTTCGGTGCCAATCTTGTCCAGCGCGTCGGCGCGGGCCTGCACGTTGCCGGTGGCCCAGGCGGGGAAAGCCGCCTGCGCCGCCTGCACGGCGGCGTCGAGCTGGACCGCATCGCCCTGGGTGTACTCGCCGATCACATCCGCCAGATTCGACGGGTTGATGTTGGGCGCGTAGCTGGCACCAGCGACCCAGGCACCGTTGATGTAGTTGTCGTGTTTTTGTGTCATGGGGACTTATTGTGGGCCGAGTTTCTGGATCAGCACGGCGAGTTCTTCCATCTCGGCGGGCTTGAGGTCGGTCAGGGGGGCGCGTACCGGGCCAGCAGTGTGGCCGACGATGGTGGCACCGGCCTTGATGATGCTCACGCCGTAGCCTTCGACGCGGTTGCGGATGGCCAGGTAGGGCATGAAGAATTCCTTCAACAGCTTGTGCTGCGTGGGCAGGTCATCGGCGGCCACCGCATGGTAGAAGTCCATGGCGGTTTTGGGGATGAAGTTGAACACGGCCGACGAGTACACCGGCGTGCCCAGCGCCTTGTAGGCGGCTGCGTACACCTCGGCGGTGGGCAGGCCGCCCAGGTAGGCAAAGCGGTCGCCCATCTTCATGAAGATGGAGGACATGGTTTCGATGTTGCCCACGCCGTCCTTGAAGCCGATCAGGTTGGGGCAGCGCTCGGCCAGGATGGCCAGCGAGTTGGGGGTGAGCTTGGTGCGGTCGCGGTTATAGACGATCACGCCAAACTTCACGCTGTTGCAGACCTGGGCCACGTGCTCGATCAGGCCTTCCTGGCCCGCTTCGGTCAGGTAGTGCGGCAGCAGCAGGATGCCGTGGGCACCCAGGCGCTCAGCTTCCTGGGCATGGGCAATGGCCATGCGGGTGGGGCCACCGGCACCGGCGATGATGGGCACCACGCCACGGCAGGTGTCTACTGCGGTCTTGACAACCTGGCTGTATTCCTCGCCCACCAGCGAGAAGTATTCGCCCGTGCCACCGGCGGCAAACAGCGCCGACGCGCCGTACGGGGCCAGCCATTCCAGGCGCTTGACGTAGGTCTTGGCGTTGAACTCGCCTTGGGCATCAAAGTCGGTGATGGGGAAAGACAGCAGGCCGGAGCCCATGATGGTTTTGAGGTCTTGCGGATTCATTTTTTTGGGTTCTCTCTCGTTGAAAAATCAGGTACTAAGGATGCGGCGGCTCAGTCGAGCTGGATGCTGGCATCTGCCACCACCTTGGCCCAACGGCTGCGTTCGCGGTTGAAAAATTGGTCTTGCTCGCCCGGCTGCATGGTCACCACCTCGGCCCCCTGGCCGGTCAGGCGGGAGCGGATGTCGGCGCTGCGGATCACTTTGATGAGCTCGGCATTCAGGCGGGCCAGCACGGCAGGCGGTGTGCCGTTGGCCGCCAGCACGCCTTGCCAGGTGCCGGATTCAAAGTCGGTCAGGCCCTGCTCGGCCAGCGTGGGCACATTGCCCACCAGCGGCATGCGGGTCTTCTTGGAGATGCCCAGCACCTTGAGCTTGCCGCTTTGCACATGCGGCAAGGTAGCCAGCATGCCGTTCATCAGCACCTGGGTCTGGCCGCCAATGGTGTCGGAGATGGCTTGCACGCCGCCCTTGTAAGGCACATACACCCACTTGGCACCGCTGGCGCGCTCTACCGCCACCCCGGCCACGTGGGGCGCACTGCCCATGGCGGTAACGGCAAAGTTCAGATCGGTCTTCTTCGACAGTGCCACCAGCTCTTTCAAGTTGTTGGCCGTGACGGAAGGGTGCACCACCAGCATGTGCGGCGAGTAGGCCAGCATGGTCACACCACGCAAATCCTTGCTGGGGTCGAACGCCAGCTTGGTGTAGACCGAGGGGCTGATGGCCAGCGCACCCACGTCGCACAGCAGCAGGGTGTAGCCGTCGGGTGCGGACTTGGCCACAAAGTCGGCCCCCAGGTTGCCGTTGGCACCGGGCTTGTTTTCCACGATGACCGGCTGCTTGAGCGCCTCGGACAACGGCTGGCTGATGGCGCGGGCAATGATGTCCGACGAACCGCCGGGCGGGTACGGCACGATCAGCTTGATGGGCTTGCTGGGCCAGGCCTGGGCCTGGGCCAACAGGGGTGCCGCCAGCGCCAGGGCACCGGTGGCAGACAGAATCACCTGGCGGCGGGATAGGGTCATTTGCTATTCCTTTAATAGCTGCTTGCGCTTATGGAATAAGCGCCAAGCAGTGATTTTTTATAAATTTTGAAAGCGGCTTACTTGAGCAGCAAGTTGGGCAGCCACAGCGAAAACGCGGGCACGTAGGTCACCAGCATCAGCGCGGCAATCAGGGCGCTGTAGAAGGGCAGGATGGACTTCATCACCTGCCCCACCGATATCTCGCCGATGGCACAGCCTACGAACTGCGTCGCCCCCACAGGCGGGGTGTTCAGGCCGAGTGCGCAGTTGATCAGCATCATCACGCCGAACTGGGTGGGGTCCATGCCGAACTGCTGGCAGATGGGCAGGAACACCGGGGTGCAGATCAGGATGGTGGCCGCCATGTCCAGGAAGGTGCCCAGCACGAACAGCAGCACGTTGACCATCAGGAAGATGACCCACGGCGTTTGCGTGATGGAGGCCATCATTTCGCCGGTCTTTTGCGGCACTTCGTACAGCGCCATGAAGTAGCCGAAGGCGGAAGAGATACCGATCAGCAGCAGCACCACACCGGTTGTTTTGCAGGCCTTGGCGCACGACTTGAGGAAGTGCTCCCACGACAGCGAGCGGTACACAAACACGGTGACGATCAGCGCCCACAGCACGGCGGTGGCGGCAGACTCGGTGGCGGTGAACACGCCCGACAAAATGCCCACCAGGATGATGGCAATGATCAGCAGGCCCGGAATGGCGGCTGCCAGCGAACGGGCCACTTCGCCCCAACCCGCGAACGGGCCGCGCACCGGGTAGCCGCGCTTGACGGCCACGCCGTAGGCGGCGGCCAGGTTGCACAGCGTCAAAATCAGCGCCGGAATCAGGCAGGCCACGATCAGGCCCAGCACGCTGACCGAGGCCATGCCTGCGGTGGCCAGCGTGAAGATGATGATGTTGTGGCTGGTGGGCATGAGCGCCCCGACCAGCGATGCGTGGGTGGTGACGTTGACCGCGTAGTCGGCGTCGTAGCCCTCTTTCTTCATCAGCGGAATCATCACCGCGCCCATGGCCGACACGTCGGCCAGGGGGGAGCCCGCCACGCCGCCAAACAAGGTGCAACCCACCACGTTGGACATGCCCAGGCCGCCGCGCACATGGCCGACCAGGCTGTTGGCGAAGCGCACGATGCGGTCGGCAATGCCGCCGTGCAGCATCAGCTCACCCGCAAAAATGAAGAACGGAATGGCCAGGAAGGAGAACACCTGCATGCCCCCCACCATCTTCTGGAACACCACGGCCACCGGCAAACCGGCCACCAAAATCGTGGCGACCGAGGCCAGCCCGATCGAAAACGCCACCGGCACGCCGATGAGCAGCAACAGCGTGAAGCTGATGCAAAGGACTGTTAGTTCCATGCTGGTACTACCTCTTTACCTTGCAGCAGGGCAAGAATGTGTTCTATAGAAAAAAGCACGATCAGCACACCGGCAATCACCAGCGGCAAGAAGTCCATGCCGGACGGCACGGGGAGCATGGGCTTCTGGTCGTTCCACTTCAACGTGGTCCACAGGTAGCCGCTTTGCACCATCAGCACGCCAAACAGGCCCACCAGCAGGTGGATCAATATCTCCAGCTTCAGGCGCATGCGCTCGGGCAGCAGGGTGATAATGGACTCCAGGCCGATGTGGCCCGCATCGCGCACGCCCACAGCCACGCCCAGCGCCGTGACGTACAGCACCAGCAGCATGGCCAGCGCTTCGGCCCAGGTGGGCGTGTCGTTAAAAACATAGCGCCCCACCACCTGGTACTGCACACAGACGATGATGGCGAGCAAACCGACGATGGCCAGGATCAGGCTGATCTTGGACAAGGTGGCACAAAAGCGGGTGAACATGGGGTGTCTCCGGTGGGGATCGCAGGGCCGCGCACCCACCCCGGCAGAGCGCCGGAGTGGGTGTTAGCGCAGGCTTAGTTGCTTGGGGTGTCCTGCACGGCCTTGACCAGGCGCTTCATGTCGGGGGTGGCGGCAAACTTGTCGTACACCGGCTGCATGGCGGCCTGGAACGACTTCTTGTCCACGTCGACGAACTCGGTGCCCGCCGCCTTGACCATGTCGAACTCTTTCTTCTCGTAGGCCGCCCAGGCCGCGCGGTTCACCGCGATCGACTCTTTGGCTGCAGCGCGCACCATGTCTTGCTCGGCCTTGGGCAGCTTGTCGAACAGCACCTTGGAGAACAGCAACACTTCGGGCGCCATCGAGTGCTCGGTCTTGTTGTAATACTTGGCTGCTTCAAAGTGGCGGAAGCCCGAGCCGTACGAGGGGTAGTTGTTTTCTGCTGCGTCCACCAGGCCGGTTTTCAGGGCGGTGAGCACTTCGCCAGCGGGCATGGGCGTGGGGTTGGCACCCATGGCACCGGCCACGGCCACCCACAGATCGGACTGTTGCACGCGGATCTTCATGCCCTTGGTGTCGGCAATCGACTTGACCGGCTTCTTGCTGTAGACCGAGCGCGAACCCGAGTCGTAGTAGGCCAGCAGCACAAAGCCCTGGGCTTCGCAGTCCTTGGCGATCTCTTCGCCGATGGGGCCGTCCAGCACCTTGTGCAGGTGGTCTACCGAGCGGAACAGGAAGGGCAGCACGGGGATATTGGTCTTGCCGCAGATCGAGTTCATGGGGCTGATGTTGACGCGGGTCATGTCCAGCGCGCCAATCTTCACCTGGTCGATGGTTTCCTTTTCAGAGCCCAGTGCGCCCTTGTTGAAGACCTTGATGCTGTGCTTGCCGCCGCTGGCCTTTTTGAGTTGTTCGCTCATGAACTTGACGGCGGTGACCGTGGGGTAGTCGTCGCTGTTGTGCACGTCGGACGATTTGAATTCCGTGGCCTGTGCAGATACGGCTACCAGGGCTGCGGCCATTGCCAACAGAGTTTTTTGCAATTTCATGGTGTCTCCTAATAATTAAACAAACAAAACCAAGCACCGAACGCCTTGCGCCCGGCACCAACAACTCACACGGGAAACTGGTTAAACACGGGCTCGGGCATCCCACGCACGCCGGGCTGCAGGGCAAACACGGCCCCGTTCAAACCGGGCGCAGCGGCATCCACCGTGCCGGGCACAATCGAAGCCACATACAAAATATCCAGGTTGGCACCGCCAAACGCGCACATCGACGGCTTGGCCACCGGCACCTCCAGCGACTGCAGCAGACGGCCCAGCGGGTCAAAGCGGTGCACCAGGCCGGCATCGTTGCCGCAAATCCAGTAGCAGCCCTCGGCGTCCACCGCCGCGCCATCCGGGCGACCGGGCAGCGGGGCCATGTCCACAAACACGCGCTGGTGGCTCAAGTCGCCATTCGCCGCCAAATTAAAAGCCCAGACCTTCTGCACGCTGGGGTGCGAATCCGAGAGGTAGGCGGTGCTGCCATCGGGGCTGAAAGCCAGGCCGTTGGGGGTGATCAGGCCGTCCAGCGGCAGCACGCGCAGGCCATTGCGGTCCAGGCAATACAACTTACCCAGGGGCGAAGCCAGGCCCATGTCCATCACCATGCTGCCCACCCAGAAGCGGCCCTGCGCGTCGCAGCGTCCGTCGTTGAAGCGCATGCCGGGGCCAGCGTGGGTGACGGGGGCTAGGCACTCCAGCATCACCTCGGGCGCATCCAATAGCGTTACCGCAAAAATGCCGGTTTCCATGGCGGCCACCAGTTGCCCGGCGGTGGCTGTCAGGCCGATGCAGCCCACGCGCTCGGGCAGGGTCCAGCTTTGCACTGCATCCGTCTCGGGGGCCCAGCGGCGGATTTGCCGCGCTTCGATATCCACCCAGTACAGGGCCTGCTCGGCCACCGACCACACCGGGCTTTCGCCCACGCGGTCGCGGGTGCTGGAGATAGCGCTCATGCCTCGTACGGGCCCATGCCCACAAACGCGCCACCCTGGTACAGGGCGGCGGGGTTGTTCAAATCGGGGGCGGTAGTGCGGGCGTAGACCGCCTCGCGGAACACGTCCGAGCTGTCTTGCGGCACATAGCCCACATGGCGGGCGCGGCTGTTGTCCCACCAGGTGACGGCGTTGTTGGACATGCCAAAAATGATGCTGTAGCCCAGCGCGGGCGTGGTCAGACAGGCGGTGATCAGGCGGTGCAGATCGTCAAAGCTCAAAAACGTGGCCAACATGCGGCGGTCGCGTGGCTCGATGAAGGACGAGCCAATGCGCACGCAGGCGGTCTCGATCCCGTAGCGGTCGAAGTAGTAGCGTGCCAGGTCTTCGCCAAAAGCCTTGCTCAGGCCGTAGTTGCCGTCGGGGCGGGCCGGGGCATCGGCGGTGATGGTTTCGTCCTGGCGGTAAAAGCCGGTCACGTGGTTGGAGCTGGCAAAAATCACCCGCTTCACGCCATATTTGCGGGCGGCCTCATACAGGTTGTAGGTGCCCAAAATGTTGGCCATCATGATGGGCTCGAACGGGCCGTCCAGCGACTTGCCGCCCATGTGCACGATGGCATCCACGCCCTGCACCATGGCATCCACCTGGGCTGCATTGGCCAGGTCGGCCAGCATGATTTCTTCGCCGTCGGTGGCGGCACCAAAGTCCACCACGTCGGACGAACGCAGCACGTCGCAGTTCTGCTTGAGGCTTTCGCGCAATACCTTGCCCAGGCCACCGGCGGCACCGGTCAATAAAATTTTTGCATGCAGCTTGATCACGGTAATTTTCCTGTTAAACCTGTAGAACCTGTGCGGCAGCCACTTAAAAGGGTTGCTCCGCTAGACTTTTTGAAAAGCTTTGCTAAAGTGACAGCAGCCGAGTAAACATCAGTCATGCGTTGTCAGACAACTAGGATTTTCATAAACACCCCCACCTTGAGTCAAGGCTTTTTTGATGGCATCCGTACAAACCCCTAGTTCTGCATACCCCTCGGCCCTCCTGTCCCCGGCCACCGCCGCCCGCGCCCGCAGGCCGCGCGGCCTGGTGTCGGAAATCGTCGATGCGCTGGTGCTGAACATCCGCCAGGGCCAGCTCAAACCCGGCGACAAGCTCCCCACCGAGGCCGAGTTCATGGCCCGCTTCGAGGTCAGCCGTACGGTGGTGCGCGAGGCCATCTCCAAACTGCAGGCCTCGGGGCTAGTGGAAACGCGGCACGGCATCGGCACTTTTGTGATCGAGCCGCCCGACACCCGCAACTTCAAAATTGCCCCTGAAGACTTCGCCACCGTGGCCGACGTGATCGCCCTGCTGGAGCTGCGCATCAGCCTGGAAACCGAGTCTGCCGGGCTGGCCGCCCAGCGGCGCACGCCCGCCAACCTGGCACAACTGGCGCTGGCACTGAAGCTGTTCCAGGAGTCGATCACCCACGAATCCGACGGCGTACCGGCCGACTTCCAGTTCCACATGGAAGTGGCCCGCGCCACCGGCAACCAGCACTTTGCCGACCTGATGACCTACCTGGGCACCATGATCATTCCGCGCACCCGCGTCAAAACGCTGGAGAACGTGCCCGAAGGCCGCCTGGCCTACCTGAACAAGGTGCATGCCGAACACGAGAGCATCTACCACGCCATCCGCGACCAGGACAGCGATGCCGCCCGCGCCGCCATGCGCACCCATTTGTCCAACAGCCGCGAGCGCCTGCGCAAAAGCCAGCCGGTGGACGGCGCGCCCAGCGCCTGAATTCCCGCACCATCCAAGGGTTAGTGCGAAGCCCGAATTGCGCCTCCAGTTGTAGGATGTCTGGTTAATTAATACCTACAACACCCGGAGACACCGCATGCCCCACACCGCTATTTCCCGTCGCACCGCCGCCAGCTATCTCGCCCTGGGGGCTAGCGGCCTGTGGGCAGGCCGGGCGCTCGCCCAAGCCACCGATTACCCCCACCGCCCGGTGGAGCTGGTGGTGGCCTACGGCGCAGGCGGCGGCACGGATGTACTGGCCCGCGCCTTTAGCGACTCGGCGCGCAAGCACATCAGCCAGCCGCTCACCATCATCAACAAACCCGGCGCCAGCGGCTCCATCGGCCTGACCGACGTGCTCAACGCCAAGCCCGACGGCTACAAGATCGCCATGCTGACGGTAGAGCTGACCACCCTGCCCCACGTGGGCGTGATCAAGTTCAGCCACGACGACTTCGCCCCCATCGCCTTGCTCAACGCCGACCCGGCCGCCATCACCGTCAAGGCCGATGCGCCCTGGAACACCATCGAAGAATTTCTGGCTGCCGCCAAGAAAACCCCGGGCGAATTCCGCGTGGGCAACTCGGGCGCGGCCTCCATCTGGCACCTGGCCGCCGCCGCGCTGGGCGACAAAACTGGCACCAGCTTCAACCACATCCCCTACCCCGGCGCAGGCCCGGCCGTGCTGGCCTTGCTGGGCGGGCATATCGAAGCGGTCTCGGTCAGCGCCGCCGAAGTCACCGCCCATGTGAACTCGGGCAAGCTGAAGATTCTGGCCACCATGGCCGACAAGCGGGTCAAGGGCTTCGAGTCGGCCCCCACGCTGAAAGAGCGCGGCATTGATTTGTCCATCGCCTCCTGGCGCGGCCTGGGTGCGCCCAAGAACACCCCGCCCGAGATCCTGGCCATCCTGAAAAGCACCGCCGTCAAAACCGTGGCCGAGCCCGCCTTCCGCGAGATCATGGACAAACAGAACATGGGCTTTGTGTTCGGCGACGAAGCCGCCTTCAAGGCCGTGATGGTGCGCGACAGCACCTACTTCAAGAACCTGATTACCCGCCTCAACATCAAACTGGTCTGATTTCACATACCTTTTTGGCTTCTAGCGCTTATAGGATAAGCGCTAGCAGCTATTTTTTTGATAGTGGCGGGTATTTTTGGCCGTTCACCAGCATCTTCAGGCGCGCGGCCTCCAACAGATCAATATCCAGCTTGTCGCAGAGCTGCAACAAATACAGCAGCACGTCGGCCGCCTCGGCGGCCACCTCGGCTGTTTGCGGCGCGGCCAGGTTGCGGCTTTGCTCCTCGGTCAGCCACTGGAAGTGCTCCAGCAGCTCGGCCGCCTCCACACTCAGCGCGCTGGCCAGGTTCTTGGGCGAATGGAACGGTGCCCAGTCGCGCGCGGCGGCAAAGTCGCGCAGGGCTTGGGTGAGGGAAGGGATGGTGGTCATGGAGGGCTCATAAAGTTGCGATAGTCTGGAGCCGCTGCAACACCGTGCCGGTACGCGTGCTGTGCGCCACGATGCCTGGCAATGCATTCAAAAATTCCGGGTGCGCTAGCAATGCCGCTACCTGGTTGGCAACATACCGGCGCACGTCCGCTGAGGCCCCCGCCAGCTCGGCCACCGTCTCTGCCCGGCCATCCACTACCGTGATGATGTCCTCCAGATCGTGGCTCAGGTACACATCTCCCAGCCCCCGGTCCTTGAATGCCTCGAACTTGGTGGCCAAGAAATACGGCGCGGATAGATGGCGCAGCCACACGCCCGGCTCGGGCTCGGCCCGCACCGCCGTCTCAAAACCTGCGCGGTACCAGGGATTGGCAAAGCCCATCACCTTGTCATCCAGCGGCACCAGGTCTAGCTGCATGCGCTGCCAAAACCAACGAAACGGCGGCGTGTTGTTTTCCATGGTCTGGCGAAAGCCTCGGGCCACCAGCTCCTGGGTCACCAGGTGGTAGCCCGCCAGGGTAGCTACTTCCACAATGGCATCCACATCCTCCGTAGGGCGAATGTCTGCCAGGGCAGGCTGGCTCATCAGCAGCCCGGTGGCGCAACCCCCGACAAACACCACGCGCTCACGCAACGGCCCCAGTGCTTGCGCCATGGCGATCAACAGGCCCAAATTGGGATTAGCCATGCGTGCTGGCCCCGCTCTTGCCCGCGTCGGACGGGTGGATCAGGGCGGGCAAGCGCTGGGCCGCCATGCCCCGCTCACGTGCTCGGCCTATGCGCAGGGCATCGAACAGGGCCAGCATCTCGTACAAGCGCGCGTCTTGCATGGCGGCATAGGGCACGCTGGGATGCAGAGGCACCAACCCCGTGCCGCGCACACTGCCTTCTGGGTGGGGCCACACATAGTCATCAGACCCCGGCGCGAACACCCCGGCAAATGCCGGTGCGCTGTGGCTGGTCGGCACGCCCACTGTAGGCCCCAAGGTGTCGGCAGCAAACGCATATTTGGCACCATGCAACGCAAATTCCGCCAGATTGCGCGGGTGGGCGCGGGCCGGGTTACCCGCCGCCGCATCGGCCACTGCCCCAGGCAGCGCGCGCCGGGATCGCTTTGGAAAAACATAAATGCCCCCCGCCTCCCGCACACCCTGTGGGGCTTCAGGCAAGGCAAACACCCGGTTGTCCAGCAGCAAGCCCGCATGCAAACCCCGCTTCACGCAGGCATGCACCTCGGAAGCGCTCAGGCCCAGCGCATGCGCCAGGCTGGCGTAAGTCCACCGTTGGTCCGCCCACGCCACCAGCTTGAATGCCACCAGAAAGTCTTGCGGTTTGAGTTGCATTATTCTATATTCGCGATTCAAGAATATTGAATATAGCCAAACCCGCCAGAAAACGCAAGCCCCGTGCAACCTACATGCTTGGAGTCAAACGTGGCCCGATCGCCCCCGCATCACCAGCTCCTCAAACCCCGTTTGCGCATCCATCTCGCGCGTAAACGCCCACTCGGGCAACAGCGCCAGCAGCACCTCCGCCGTGGTCCGCACCATGCAGCCTACCGCCACATGCCCACCCAGCACCGCACCGGTCGCGGTAGACAGCGCCATGTGCAGGTGCGAACAGCTGCGCTCCCCGTCAAACGCCACCGTGCCCGACAAACTGAGGATTTCCATGTCCCCCACCAGCCGCTGCGGCTGCTCCGCACCGGCAAAGCGCAGACCGGCGGTAGACAAGCTGCCGATGCCCGACAGCACAAAGGCCGCCTGGCAGTTCTGGCTGCGCACGGCGGCTTCCAGGGCCTGCCGCAGGTCTTGGCCGGGGCTGAGGCGCAGGGGGAGGGTTTGCATGGGATTTATAAGAAATAGGCTGCTTGCGCTTATGAAACAAGCACGGGCAGCTATGCTTTTTGAAGAAATATCCGCTGACTTCCCCCCGATGTACCCCATCGGTCGCAGGTAGTTTTGACCTTTTCCAACATGAAAGGCTAGCTCTTCTTGGGGACGGTCAGCAGGTCAGGAAACTGGGTTTGCAGAAATTGGCGGGTGTAGGACAGCAGCGCCTGAGCCTGCTGAAGGCATTCGCGCACCACACCGTCGCTGACGGGGTCGCCTTCGTAGTCATTGAGGTTGCGCTGCTTACGCAAGGCATCGAGCACGATGATCACGTCGTTGGGCAAACCCATGGTGAGTGGCAGGGCCTGTAGCGCGGTTTGGTGGTGGCCCGGCTGGCTGGTAGAGGTGCGGTAGCCCCGCGCCCACAGGCCCAGCATGGCGCACTGCAAAATGCATTTGTAGGCGGCATCGAAGCGGTTTTCGGCACTGAGTTGGGTAATCTGGGCATCGGCCAGATTGCGCACGGCGGCGGCAAGCAAGCGCTGCACGCCTTGTGGCGTGGCACTAAACGCCAGCAGGCGCTGAATGGCCAGTAAGTTGGTTAAGGTCATGCTCGGTTCCCATCAGAAAAATTTTGGGCTTGGCCAGCATATCGAGGACGAAGGGGTCTTGCTCGGCCCTGCGACGCTGTAGCTCAGGCACGCTGTAGACCACGGGGTTGATCTCGCGGCCCAGTTCGGCCTGTACGGGATGGGTGGCACGCACCACATCGGCAAAACCCAGGTCGCCGACGATAAACAGGTCCACATCGCTGGCGGCGCTTTCGGTGCCACTGGCGACCGAGCCAAAAATCAAAGCCAGAGTAGGGTGCAAGGGGGTCAACGCCTCACTAAGCAACTCTGCCGCACCCGTGGTTTTGCGCATCAGGCCTGCCAATTCAGGAAACACGGGGCATTGCTGGTTGGCTTGGTAGCGCACCTGGTTGCCCTGCTGTTTGCGCAGCAGCAGCCCGCCCGCCGCGAGCCGCGCCAGCTCTTTGTGCAGGGTGCCCGCGGCGGTACCGGTGAGCCGGGCCAGTTCACGGACGTGGTAGTCCGTATCGGGATGCAGCAGCAGCACACCCAACACTTTTTTTCGGTAGCTTCCAAACAGAAGGTCAGCGAGCATATGTAGCCTTAATTGCTTCAATTGTAGCAAAAAAAGATACTATCGAAGCATTAATAGCTACATAACCAGCAGCCCGCCGACCAACTCCGCTACGCCATTGCCGCCTTGCTCGCCATCGCCTTCGCCAGCCCCCCCCACTGCGCGCTGAACAGCCCCGCGTCCATGGTCTTGACGTTCTTCATGATGGGTTTGAAGCCCATGTGCGCCAGCACGTCGCGCTCCAAATCCACACCCGGGGCGATCTCGGTCAGCTCCAGGCCGTCGGTGGTGAGCTGGAACACGGCGCGCTCGGTGACGAACAGCACTTCTTGTTTTCGCAATGCTGCATCGTGGCCGTTGAAGGTGATTTGCTCGACCTTTTCGATGAACTTGCGCGACTTGCCTTCTTGCAGGATGGTGAGCTGGCCGTCGGCCACTTTCACCTGCAGGCCACCGGCGGTGAAGGTGCCGCAGAACACCAGTTTCTTGGTGGAGCGGGTGATGTTGACGAAGCCGCCGCAGCCTACCGGGCGGCCATTGAACTTGCTCACGTTCACGTTGCCCCAGTTGTCGGCCTGGGCCAGGCCCAGGAAGCTGGCATCCAGGCCGCCGCCGTCGTAGAAGTCGAATTGCAGCGACTGCTCGATGATGGCCTCGGCGTTGTAGACCACGCCGAAGTCGCCCAGCTGCGCGGGGATACCGCCGGTGATGCCGCTCTCTACGCTCAAGGTCAGTTGGTCGGACACGCCCTCTTCGGCCGCCACCGACGGCACACCGGCGGGAATGCCGATGCCGAGGTTGGTGACGGCACCGGGCTTGAGCTCCATGGCGGTGCGGCGGGCGATGACCTTGCGCTCGTCCAGCGCCATGGGCTCCAGCGAATTGAGCGGCACGCGCACGTCGCCGCAGAACGCGGGGTTGAACTGGGTGGCGATGGTCTGCATGTGGTTTTCGGGCTGGCTGACCACCACGTAGTCCACCGACACGCCGGGGATCTTCACCGCCTTGGGGTGCAGGCTGCCCGCCTGCACGATGCGTTCCACCTGGACGATGACGATGCCGCCGCAGGCCTTGGCCGCATGGGCGATGTTGATCTGCTCCAGCAGCACGCCCTCTTTGTCCAGCGTGATGTTGCCGTTTTCATCGGCCACGGTGCCGCGGATGATGGCCACGTCGATCTTGGGGCAGGGGTAGAACAGCCATTCTTCGCCCGCAAACTCCACCAGCTTCACCAGGTCTTCGGTGGACTGGCTGTTGAGCTTGCCGCCTTCGATGCGCGGGTCCACAAAAGTGCCCAGGCCCACCTTGGTCAGCAGGCCAGGGCTGCGGCTGGCGATGTGGCGGGTGAGGTGCGACAGGCTGCCCTGCGGGAAGTTGTAGGCCTCGACCTCGCCCGCAAACACCATCTTCATCATCTCGGCACCTGTCTGGCCGAAGTGGCCCGCGATGGTGCGCTTGATCATGCCGGGGTGGGCAAAGTGGACCATGCCTGCGTCCTTGCTGTTGCCCATGGCACCACAGGCCCAGGTGGTGACGTTGCGCGGGTGGCCGGTGTTCAAGAACGTGTGCTCCACGCCTTTGAGCACCTCCTCTGGCAGGCTGGAGACGGCCAGGCCGCCCAGGAAAATGGTAGCGTTGTCTTGGATGAGTGCGCCAGCTTGGGTGGCGGTGATGATTTGCATGTCAGTCTTTCAAGTATTCAGGGTTTTCGATGAGGAGTGCCATGCCTTGGCCGCCGCCCACACAGGCGGACGAGATGCCGTAGCGCAGCCCCCGGCGGCGCAGTTCGCGGGCCAGGGTGACGGTGAGGCGCACGCCGGTGGCGGCCAGGGGATGGCCCAGCGCAATGGCGCCGCCGTTGACGTTCAGCTTGTCGCGGTCCAGGCCCAGCTCGCGCTCCACCGCAATGGTTTGCGCGCCCTGGGCCTCGTTGATCTCGAACAGACCGATGTCGTCCAGCGTCAGGCCGCAACGCTCCAACAAAGCACGGATGGCGGGTGCGGGGCCGATGCCCATCAGCTCGGGCGGCACACCGGCGGCGGCAGCACCGCGCAAACGGGCCAGCGGCTGGAGGCCATTTTTGCGCACATAGGCGTCGCTGGCGACCAGCGCGCCCACCGCGCCATCCACCAGGGCCGAACTGTTGCCTGCGGTTTGCACGCCGCCGGGGTAGACGGTGCGCAAGCCCGCCAGCGCCTCGATGGGCGAGGGGCGAGGGTGGGTGTCGCGGTCCAGCTGGGCCACCTTGCGCGGCAGCTGGATACCCCGGGTGGCGTAGCCTTCGAGTTCAAATTTCTCGCTGGTGACGGGCACGATCTCGCCCGCTAGGAATCCATCCGCCTGGGCCTTCAGGGCGCGCTCGAACGACAGCGCGGCATACGCATCTACATCGGCGCGGGTGATGCCGTATTTCTTCGCCAGGTTCTCCGCCGTTTCGATCATGGTGACCGGGCCTGCGGTGTCGGTCAGGGCTTCGATCAGGAAGTCTTTGAACTCCACCGGCGCGCCCAGCCGGAAGCCGCTGCGGTGGGTGTAGGCAGCGATGGGGTTGCGCGTCATGGATTCGGTGCCCACCACCAGCGCCAGGTTGGCGTAGCCCAGGGTGATCTGGTCGGCGGCCTGGCGGAACAGCTCAAAGCCGGTGCCGCAGATGCGCTGCACCAAGATGGAAGGCGCAGCGATGGGCACGCCCGCGTACAGGCCGATGTGGCGCGGCAGCACAAAGGCATCGAAGTCGGCCTGCGCCATGGAGCCTGTGACGACCGAGTCCACATCCGCCGCAGACACACCGCTGCGCGCAAACACGGCGCGGGCCACCTTGATGCCCATGTCGGTAGGCGACACGCCGCCCAGGGGACCGCAGTAGTCCACCAGCGGCGTGCGCACGCCGTCCACAATCCACGCGTCTAATTTTGCTGAGAAGTGTTGCATGGCTTATCCCTTGCGGCTGTCGGTCACGCGCAGCACGGTGGCATAGCCGCTGTCGCCCGCTGCGCAGCCGGTGAACAGGCCCACGCCGCCGCCGCGCAGCACCAGCTCTTCGATCAGCTCGATGATGGCGCGCAGGCCGGTGGGGGCTTGCGGGTGGCCCCAGATGATGGAGCTGCCATAGTTGTTCATCTTTTCCCACGCAAAACCGGTGTCGCGGGCCAGCGCAATGTCATTCACGGCGAAGGGGTTGTGGGTCTTGATGGCGTGGATATCGCTGATGGTCAGCCCGGCGTTTTTCAAGGCGTTGAAGGCGGCGGGCGACGGCGCCATGGGCATGTAGCCGGGCTCCACGCGGGCCTGGCCAAAGCCCAGAATTTCCACTTCGATGTTCGGATTGGTGGATACGGCGCGGGCCAGCTCCCGCGTGGTGACGATGGCCCCGGCATTGCCGTCGGCCGGGTGGGTTTGGCCGCCAAAGGTCACGGTGCCGCCCGGCATCACCGGCTTGAGTTTGGCCAGCCCTTCGGCGGTGGTGGGGAAGATGCCTTCGTCGGCGCTGAGGGTGCCGGTTTGTTTGCGGAACTTGGAGTCGGTCAAGGGCACATCGGCCATGTACAGCTTCTGGAACGCGCGGTCGTTGGCCAGCGCCTGCTGGTACTGGCCGTAGCGGTGCAGCTTTAGGTAGTGCTGCTCAGCGGTGGTGATGCCGTAACGCGCGGCCACGTTTTCGCCGGTTTGCAGCATGGGGTTTTTGGCATACGGGTCATGGCCCATGTTGTCGGGCACCCAGTGCTCGCTGGTGCCGTAGCCGCCGGTGCCGCTGGAGTCGGGGTAGTACAGCACCGGGCCGTTGGACTGGCGGTCGGCCATCACCAGCAGCGCGCTGGTGGCGGTGCCGCACTGCACTTCCTGCGCGGCCATCTGCAGGGCGCGCACGCTGGTGGCGCAGGCCTGCTGGAGGGTGGGCCCGGCCACGCGGTCGATGCCCATCAGGCCGGTGACATACGGCAGGCCGTAGAAGCTGCCTTTTTGCGGATTGGTCAGGCCCAGGATGGCCAGGTCGATCTGCCCCATGTCAAAACCACGGGCGGCCAGGGCCTGCTTGCCCACGGCGGCGGCCAGCGGCAAGGCGTTCAGGTGGGCCAGCGAACCCTGCCATTTGGCAAACGGGGTGGACCAGTAAACCCCGTAGGGGATGTATGCGGACATGGCATTTCCTTGCGCCTTGGATTGGCAGTTATTGGGCAAATTTGATTATTTATCATAATCAAATTTCGACCCCAAAAAGCTAGGGAAAGCACCTACGATAGAAGCCCGAATTCCGCTTGTTTTAGTTATTTTCAATAACCATAATCCAACCAACGAAAAGCACACCATGACCATACACAACTCCGACATCTCCCTTGAAATCTGCGGCGACGAGCAAGAGATTGCCGTCATCCGCCTGACCCGTCCCACCAAACGCAACGCGCTGAACGACGGCCTGATCCTGGCGCTGCGCAACCTGCTCGACGGCCTGCCCAGCACAGTGCGGGCGGCGGTAATCGACGGCGAAGGCCCGCACTTTTGCTCCGGCCTGGACCTGAGCGAGCTCAAAGACCGCGACGCAGGCCAGGGCCTGCTGCATTCCCGCATGTGGCACGCCGCGCTGGAGCGGGTGCAGTTCGGCCCGGTGCCGGTGGTGGCGGCGCTGCACGGCGCGGTGGTGGGCGGCGGGCTGGAGCTGGCCAGCGCTTGCCACATCCGTGTGGCCGATGAATCCACCTTCTACGCCCTGCCCGAAGGCTCGCGGGGCATCTTTGTGGGCGGCGGCGGCGCAGTGCGCATCCCGCGCCTGATCGGCACCGCCCGCATGACCGACATGATGATGACCGGCCGCGTGTACAACGCGGTGGATGGCGAAAAAATCGGCATGGCCCAGTACCTGGTGCCCACCGGCGAAGCCTTTGCCAAGGCGCTGGAGCTGGCCACGCGCATCGCCCAGAACGCGCCGCTGACCAACTACGCGCTGATGCACGCCCTGCCCCGCATTGCCGAGCAACCATCGGACCAGGGCTTTATGACCGAAGCCATGATGGCCGCCATTGCCCAGAGCGCGCCCGAAGCCAAGGAACGCGTGCGCGCCTTCCTGGATGGCAAGGCCGCCAAAGTCCAGAAAGCGTAACCGTCTATGTCCGCCCCCACCTACCGCCCCCTGCGCTTCGGCGTGACCCACGTCACCACCCGTGACACGCCAGACGGCGTGCGTTATGTGCGGGCCGCGCAAGACCTGCAGCCCTACCCCACCCGCCTGACCGACCGGCTGGCGCACTGGGCGCAGACCACGCCCAACCAGACCTGGATGGCCCAGCGCGTGAAAAACGCCGACGGCAGCCTGGGCGACTGGCGCCATGTGACCTACGCCCAGGCCTGGCAATCGGCCCGCAACATCGCCCAGGCTTTGCTAGGGATGCACCTCAGCGCCGAGCGCCCGGTCGCCATCCTGAGCGAAAACGACCTGGACCACGCCCTGCTGTCCCTGGGCTGCCTGGTGGCGGGCGTGCCGCAGTGCACCGTGTCCACGGCCTACAGCACCATCAGCCAAGACTTTGACAAGCTGCGCCACGTGGTGGACACCCTCACCCCCGGCCTGGTATTTGCCAGCAGCGGCGAGCGCTTTGGCCGCGCCATCACCGCCACCATGGGCCCCGACGTGCATGTCGTGCTGGGCAGCGGCAGCATCCCGGGCCGCAACACTATTCCTTTCAGCGACCTGCTGACCACCCCGGCCACCGCCGCCGTGGATGCCACGCACGAGGCCATCACCGCCGACCACATCGCCAAGTTCATGTTTACCTCGGGCTCGACCAAGCTGCCCAAGGCGGTAGTGGTGACGCACGGCATGTGGACCGCCAACCTGCAGCAGATGAACCAATCCATGCCGGTGCTGGCCGAGGAGCCCCCGGTGCTGGTCGATTGGCTGCCCTGGAACCACACCTTTGGCGGCAACCACAACTTTGGCACCGTGATCTACAACGGCGGCACCCTGTACCTGGACGAAGGCAAGCCCACGCCCAAGGGAATGGCAGAGACCCTGCGCAACCTGCGCGAGATTGCCCCCACCATCTACTTCAACGTGCCCACCGGTTTCGAGGTGCTGGCCGAGGCCCTGCAGACCGACGCACTGCTGCGCCAAAACCTGTTCAGCCGCGTGAAGATGTTCTTTTTTGCCGCCGCCGCGCTGTCGCAACCCGTGTGGGATGCCCTGTTTGCCAGCGCCGAGCGCGAGGTGGGTGAGCGCATCGTGATGAACACCGGCCTGGGCATGACCGAGGGCACGCCGTTTTGCCTGGCCGTCAACAGCCCCAACGTCAAGGCGGGCCACATCGGCGTGCCCACCCCCGGCCTGGAGCTGAAACTGGTGCCTACCGACGGCAAGACCGAGGTGCGCTACCGCGGCCCCAACATCACCCCTGGCTACTGGCGCAACCCGGAGTCCACCCGTGACAGCTTTGACGAGGAAGGCTTTTTCTGCTCGGGCGACGCGGTGCAGTGGATCGACGCGAACGACTTACACCAGGGCCTGAAGTTCGATGGCCGCATTGCCGAAGACTTCAAGCTTAGCACCGGCACCTTCGTCAGCGTGGGCCCTATGCGCGCCAAGATCATTGCCGCCGGTGCACCCTATGTGCAAGACGCGGTGCTCACCGGCATCAACATGAAAGAAGTCGGCGCACTGCTGCTGCCCACGCCCGCCTGCCGAGCTTTAAGCGGCCTGCCCGACAGCGCCAGCATGGCCGAGGTGCTGCACAGCGCGCCGGTGCAGGCCTACTTCCAGACGGTGGTGAACACCCTGGCCGCAGGCTCCACCGGCAGCGCCACCCGCGTGGCCCGTGCCCATCTGCTGACGGAGCCGCCGTCGCTGGACAAGGGCGAGATCACCGACAAGGGCTCGATCAACCAGCGCGCCGTGCTCAAACACCGGGCCGCCCTGGTCGATGCCCTGCACGACGGCAGCCTGCCCCACACCATCCAACCTACCGGAGCCTCCCAATGAACATCCAAGGACAATCCGCCCTCGTCACCGGAGCCGCCTCCGGCCTGGGCGAAGCCACCGCCCGCGAACTTGCCCGCCTGGGTGCCAAGGTGGCGGTGCTCGACGTGAACATGGCGCTGGCCGAAAAGGTGGCGGCAGAGATCAACGGCATCGCCATCCAGTGCGACATCACCAATGCCGACAGCGTGACGGCAGCCATCGAAAAAGCCGCCGTAGCCCATGGCCCGGCGCGCATTTTGATGAACGTGGCCGGTATCGGCGGCGCCAAACGCGTGGTGCAAAAAGACGGCAGCGCCGCACCGCTGGATGCGTTTGCCAAGGTGATTGCCGTCAACCTCATCGGCAGCTACAACATGACCCGGCTGTTTGCCGCCGCCTGCGCCAAGCAGGAGCCGCTGGACGGTGGTGAGCGCGGCGTGATCATGTTCACCGCGTCGGTGGCAGCGTTCGATGGCCAGGTGGGACAGCAGGCCTACAGCGCGTCCAAAGGCGGGCTGGTCGGCATGACGCTGCCCATGGCGCGCGACCTGGCGCAGCACGGCATACGGGTGTGCACCGTAGCCCCCGGCCTGTTTGCCACGCCACTGATGCAGGAGCTGCCCGAGGCGGTGCAGGCATCGCTGGCCGCCAGCATTCCTTTCCCCTCGCGCCTGGGCAAGCCCAGCGAATTTGCCGAGTTGGCCGCGCACATCGTGACCAACGGCCACCTGAACGGCGAAGTCATCCGCCTCGATGGCGCACTGCGCATGGCCCCTCGCTAGAAATTTAAACAAAAACTGCCTCTACCGCCCATTCCCTGGGCGTAAGCAGCTACTAAATCAGGAGCATCGGTGCGGCTACCAGGCCGCACCCAGGCCTGAGCTACGTCCGCGCCAGGCGCAACCCTTTTCCCCTAACCAGAGCCCCGGAGACTTTTATGACAAAAACCACCCACCGCCTCACGCTGACCGCCATTGCCGCCTTCAGCGCCCTCGCCGCCGCCAGTGCCGTCCAGGCCCAAAGCGTCACCCTGTACGGTGTCATCGACACCGGCATCGAAACCGTGAGCAACACTGCCGCCGGGGGCACCATCACCCGCGTGCCGTCCAACACCGGCATCTTTGCATCGCGCTGGGGCATGCGCGGCCGGGAAGACCTGGGCGGTGGCCTGGCAGCCGTGTTCACCCTGGAATCGGGCTTTGCGCCCGACACCGGCGCCATGGGCCAGGGCGGTCGCCTGTTTGGCCGCCAGGCGCTGGTGGGCCTGAGCGGCGGCTGGGGCGCGGTGACGCTGGGCCGCCAGTACAGCATGCTGTACTGGTCGATGATGGATGCCGACATCGTTGGCCCCAGTGTGTTTGGTATAGGTTCGCTGGACTCCTACATTCCCAACTCCCGCCACGACAACGCCATCGTCTACCGGGGCAAGTTCGATGCCCTGAGCCTGGGTGCCAGCTACAGCCTGGGCCGCGACACGGTGAACGCCGGTCCCTCGCCCGTGGGCACCAACTGCCCCGGCGAGAGCGGTAGCGACAGCCAGGCCTGCCGCGCCTGGTCGCTGCTGGCCAAGTACGACGCCCCCAGCTGGGGTGCCGCCGTGGCCTACGACCTGCAGCATGGCCGCACCGTGGGCGCAGCCCCCGATGCCGTGTTCGGTGGCTTGAACAGCAGCGACAAAACCGATGCCCGCCTGTCCGTCAACGGCTACGCCAAGTTTGGCGATGCCAAAGTGGCCGCCGGTGTGATCCGCCGCGACAACGATGGCAGCACCACCCGCCCCAAGAGCAGCCTGTGGTTTGTGGGCGCGTCCTACGCGGTCACCCCCGCCTGGACGGTGGACGGCACCGTGGCCCGCCTGGCCTACAAGAACGTGGACAACGCCGACTCCACCCTGGTCGCCGTGCGGGCGCTGTACAAGCTGAGCAAGCGCACCACGGTCTACGGCCAGCTCGGCCACATCAGCAACCAGAGCGCCGTGGCGGTGTCCGTCAGCGGCGGTGCCACCGGTAGCAACCCGCTCGCAGGCGGCAGCCAGACCGGCACCATGTTCGGCATCAACCACAGTTTCTAAAAGCATTTGAATCGGAGACCACCATGCAACACCGTCGCCATTTCCTCCATACCGCCGCCAGCGCCGCCGCATTGGCCGCCCTGGCCCCCTTGCGTGCTTTTGCGCAGGGCGTGGACCAGGTGAAGATTTACTACGGCTTTCCGGCCGGCAGTTCGGGCGACAGCGTAGCCCGCCGCGTGGGCGAAAAGCTGGCCGGCACGCCCTACTGCAAGACCGCCGCCGTGGTGGACAACAAGCCCGGCGCGGGCGGCCGCATCGCCCTGGAAACCCTCAAGGGCGCGGCAGCCGACGGCTCGGTGCTGGCGCTGGCCCCGGTGTCGGCCATGTCGGTGTACCCGCACATCTACGCCAAGCTCAGCTACGACCCGAAGGACTTCGCCCCGGTGTCCATCGGTGCGGTGATGCACCACGGCCTGGCGGTTGGCCCGGCCGTGCCACCCACCGTCAAGTCGCTGAAAGACTTCCTGGCCTGGGCCAAGGCCAACCCCGACCAGGCCAGCTACGGCTCGCCCGGCGCGGGCAGCATGCCGCACCTGCTGGGCGCGCTGCTGGGCATCCGCTCGCATGTGGAGCTGAAGCACGTGCCCTACCGGGGCACGGTGCCGGGCATCACCGACCTGGTGGGCGGCCAGATTGCGTCTACCGTGAACCCCAGCGGCGACTACCTGGCCTATGTGAAGGCGGGCAAGCTGCGCGTGCTGGCCACCTCCGGCCCGATCCGCTCGCCCTACTACCCCGACGTGCCCACCTTTGCCGAGCAGGGCTTCCCCGACCTGGTGGTGGAGGAATGGTTTGGCTTCTACGCCCCGGCCAAAACCCCCTCCGCCACCCTGGCCCTGGCCAACGCCGCCATCACCGCTGCGCTGAAAGACAAGGTGGTGCTGGACAGCCTGGCCCTGGTCGGCCTGATCGCCCGTGGTTCCACGCAGGAAGAAATGGCCAAGTCGCAAAAGGCCGAGTTCGAGCGCTGGGGCCCGCTGGTGAAACAGATCGGGTTCAGCGCAGAGTCTTGAGTACACACCGCTGGTGACCGCCCGCCCCCACCCCAACCCTCCCCCGAAGAGGGAGGGAGCCATGCGGAGTCCGGTTGTTGCCCCCTCCCCCGCCGGGGGAGGGTTGGGGTGGGGGCCTGCATTTAAATCTGCCTTCACCGCCCATTCCGTGGGCGGTACAAGCTATCAAAACTAGAGCACGCCCATGGCCGCACTTTCCGACATCGCCTTCATCCTCAAAGACGTGCTGCAAGCCCCCGCCCAGTGGCAGGCCTTGCCGCCGTTTGCCGACACCGATGCCGATCTGGCAATGCAGGTGCTGGAGGAAGCGGGCAAGTTTGTCACCAGCGTGGTGGCACCGCTGCAGCGCGTGGGCGACGAGGTGGGTTGCCGCTTCAACGCCGGGGTGGTGACCACGGCACCGGGTTTCAAAGAGGCCTACCAGGCCTTCTGGCAAGCCGGGTGGCCATCGCTGTCGTGCGCGGTCGAAGACGGTGGCCAGGGCCTGCCTGCGGTGCTGGAGGGCGTGCTGTTCGAAATGCTGGCGGGGGCCAACCACGGCTGGACCATGGCCCCCGGCCTGCTGCACGGGGCCTACGCCTGCCTGAAGCACCACGGCAGCCAGGCGCTCAAAGATACCTATTTAGAAAAAATTGCCACCGGCGAATGGCTGGCCACCATGTGCTTGACGGAGGCCCACGCGGGCAGCGACCTGGGCCTGGTGCGCACCAAGGGCACACCCCAGGCAGACGGCAGCGTGCGGGTGAACGGCAGCAAGATATTCATCTCCGGCGGCGAGCACGACCTGACCGACAACATCGTCCACCTGGTGCTGGCGCGTTTGCCCGATGCACCGCCCGGCCCCAAAGGCCTGTCGCTGTTCCTCGTGCCCAAAGTCTTGCCCGACGGCAGCCTGAATGCCGTGGTCTGCGAGCGCATCGAGGAAAAAATGGGCCTGCACGGCAGCCCTACCTGCGTGATGCGTTTTGACGATGCCACCGGCTGGCAAGTAGGCGAGGCCAACAAGGGCCTGAACGCCATGTTTGTGATGATGAACGCCGCCCGCCTGCACGTGGGCCTGCAAGGCGTGGGCCTGCTGGAAGCGGCCTGGCAAAAGGCCGATGCCTACGCCCAAGAGCGCCGCCAGATGCGCGCGCCTACCGCCGCCAGCGGCCCCAGCTTGATCCACGAGCACCCCGCCATCCGCCGCATCCTCGCCACCCAACGCGCCTGGATCGACGGGGGCCGGGTGCTGGCCTACCACACCGCCCTGCAGCTGGACGTGGCCGCGCACAGCGTGGATGCCACCCAGCGCGCCGCCGCCCAGCGCTGGTGCGCCCTGGTCACCCCGGTGCTGAAGGCCGCGATGACCGACCAGGCCTTTGCCGGTGCCAGTGCCTGCCTGCAGGTGTTTGGCGGCCACGGCTACATCAGCGAATGGGGCATAGAGCAGATCGTGCGCGACAGCCGGGTGGCCATGATCTACGAAGGCACCAACGAAATCCAGGCCATCGACCTGCTGGTGCGCAAGGTGCTGGCCGATGGCGGTGCGGGCATCACCGCGTTGCTGGCCGAGCTGCCCGCCAGTACGCACCGCGATGCGCTCATCCAGACCACTGCCGCGCTGGTACAGGCCGCCCCCGCCGACCCCGAACTCCCCTACTGGGTGGCCGACGACTACCTGCGCGCCGTGGCCCTGGTGCTGCTGGAATCCGCCTGGAGCCGCATCAGCGCCGCCAGCACCGATGCACGCTGGGCCACCCCGGCCCACGCCTTCCGCACCTGGGTGCTACCCGAGTGCGATATGCGCCTGGCCATCCTTCAGCAGCGTTTGAAAATTTAAGCAAAAAGTGCCTCCCGTACTTATTTGACAAGCACGAGCAGCTATTCATTAAGTAGCAAACCGATTTCCCCGCCCGCAGCGTGTACAGCGATGGCCCAGGCCGCGCTGCGGGCTCCCCTGCGCCTGGCCCTTGGAGACAACACCATGACACGAAGATTCCACCCCGGTTGGATGGCGGCATCCGTGCTGCCCGCCGCACTGCTGGTCGGCTGCGGCGGCTCGGACGGCGGGCTGCCCCAGCTCTCGGCGGCCACCCCGGCCACCCTGCAATCCTGCGCCGCCCTGGCCAGCAGCCTGGCTTTGCCCAACACCAGCATCACCTCGGCGGTGGACGTGGCCGCAGGCGGCCTGGTGCTGAACGGGGTCAGCCTCCCGGCGCACTGCCTGGTCAAAGGGAAAATGAACCAGCGCACCAGCACGGTGGACGGTGCCAGCTACGCCATCGGCTTCGAGATCCGCCTGCCCGTGGCCTGGAATGGCCGCTTTCTGTACCAGGCCAATGGCGGGCTGGACGGCAGCGTGGTCACTGCCGCCGGGGCCACCAGCGGGGCCGCGCCCCTGGCACCCGGCCTGGGCCAGGGCTTTGCGGTGCTGAGCTCGGATGCCGGGCACGGCGCACCCACGCCTTTCTTCGGCCTGGACCCGCAGGCCCGGCGCGACTACGGCTACCAGGCCGTGGGCAGCCTCACCCCCATGGCCAAAAGCCTGATCAAAACCGCCTACGGCAAGGCACCCGACCGCTCCTACTTCGCAGGCTGCTCCAACGGTGGCCGCCACGCCATGGTGGCCGCGGCCCGCTACGGCGACCAGTACGACGGCATTCTGGCGGGCAACCCGGGCTTTCACCTGCCCAAGGCCGCCACCACCCAGCTCTGGAAAGCCCAGCAGTACGCCAGCATCTCCACCCTGGACAGCAACAGCCAGCCGGTGCTGACCAGCGCCGTCACACCCGCCGAATTCAAGATGCTGGGCGAGAAGATCATCGCCAAGTGCGACGCGCTGGACGGTGTGGCCGACGGCCAGGTGCAAGACACCGCCGCCTGCCAGGCCGCGTTCAGCCTGCAAAACGACGTGCCCAGTTGCAGCGGTGCCCGCGACGGCAGCTGCCTGAGCCCGGCGCAGAAAACCGTGCTGGCCAACATCTTTGCCGGGCCCAAGAACAGCAAGGGCGAAGCCCTGTACACCGGCACCTGGTTCGACCCCGGCATTGCCGGTGCCAACTTTGCCAGCTGGCACTTCGGCTCGCCCGCCACGCGCGATGCGGGCGCAGTGGCCTTCATCTTTACCACGCCGCCCAGCACCGTGGCCGCCTTTACCGCCACCACCGGCCTTCAATTCGCGCTCAACTTCAGCATGGAGACCGACTACCCGAAGATGTTTGTCACCAACAGCACCTACACCGAGTCGTCGTGGGACTTCATGGTGCCGCCCAATGAAACCAACCTGGCCACGCTGCGTAACCGGGGTGCCAAGATGATGGTCTACCACGGCGTGGCCGACGGCGTGTTCTCGCCGGTAGACACCGCCCAGTGGATGGACAAGCTGCAGACCGCCAACAAAGGCCAAGCCAACGACTTCACCCGCCTGTTCATGGTGCCCGGTATGAACCACTGCTCGGGCGGCCCCGCTACCGACCAGTTCGACATGCTGGCCCCGCTGGTCAACTGGGTCGAAAAAGGCCAGGCCCCCGACAGCGTGCTGGCCCATGTGCGCGGTGCCGGTGCCAACGTGGTCAACGCCGAACTGCCTGCTTCCTGGTCGCCCACCCGCACCCGGCCCCTGTGCGTCTACCCCAAGGTGGCCCGCTACAAAGGCAGCGGCGATGTGGAAAGCGCAGCCAGCTTCAGCTGCCAGTGAGTCATTTTTAAGCCAAATATCCCTCTATCGCCCATGGCATGAGCACAAGCAGCTATTGAATAAATAGCATGCGAGGCCTGCCATGGGTTTTCGTGCACCCCCAACTAGGAGACAACACCATGACGAGAAAATTCCACCCTGGCTTGCTGGCGGCATCCCTGCTGCCCGCCGCCCTGCTCATAGGCTGCGGCGGCTCAGACAATGGCCTGCCGCAACTGGCAGCGGCCACGCCCGGCACGCTGCTGTCGTGCAGCGACCTGGCCAGCAAGATCAACTTTGCCAACACCACCATCACCGCCGCCAGCCCGGTGGCCGCAGGTGCCGTGACGGCTGCGGGCGCGTCCGTGCCGGCGCACTGCCTGATCACCGGCAACATGTTCCCCCGCGTCAGCCCCACCGACGGCAAAAACTACGCCATCGGCTTTGAAATGCGCCTGCCCAACGCCTGGAATGGCCGCTTTTTCTACCAGGCCAATGGCGGCTCGGACGGCCTGATCCAACCCGCGCTGGGCGGCGGTGGCCCGCAGCCCCAGGTGGCGCTGCAACAGGGTTTCGCCGTCATCAGCTCGGACGCAGGCCACACGGGCCAGGGCAACCTGGCCTTTGGCATCGACTTCCAGGCCCGCCTGGACTACGGCTACCAGGCCGTGGCCAAGCTCACGCCCATGGCCAAATCCCTGATCACCACGGCCTACGGCAAAGGCCCGGACCGCTCGTACATCAGCGGCTGCTCGAATGGTGGCCGCCACACCTTCGTGGCCATGACGCGCATGGCCGACCAGTACGACGGCTACCTGGCCGGTGCCCCCGGCTACCGGCTGCCGCTGGCGGCCATCGCCAACCAGGAGCGCGCCAAGCACCTGGCCACCGTGGCCACCAACCCGGCCGACCTCAGCACGTCCTTCAGCAGCGCCGAACGGGCGACGCTGTCGGCCGCCGTGGTGGCCAAATGCGACGCGCTCGACGGTGTGGCCGACGGGATGATCCAGGACGTAGCCGCCTGCCAGGCCAGGTTCGACCTGCAGCGCGACGTACCCACCTGCAGCGGAGCCCGCGACGGTAGCTGCCTGAGCCCGGCCCAGAAGACGGCATTTGCCCCCATGTTCTCCGGCGCGACAGACGGCCAGGGCAAGAAGTTCTACGCCAGCTTTCCGTATGACAGCGGACACAACGCGGCAGATTCGTCGTTTTGGCGCTTCTTTGTGCCGCTGAACATCGACTCGGGCGCGACCGCCTTGATTTGGGGCGCGCCGCCTGCCGACCCGGCCACCTTCAACGGTGCAAGCTATGCGCTGACCACCTCGGTGGACACCAAGCTGGCCGCCGTGGCAGCCACCAACGCCACCTACACCGAGTCGGGCCTGTCCTTCATGCAGCCGGTGGAGCCTACCCAGCTGGGCAAGCTGAAGAACCGGGGTGCCAAGGTCATGGTCTACCACGGCGTGAGCGATGCCATCTTCTCGGTGGACGACACCACCACCTGGTACAACGGCCTGCGCTCGGCCAATGGCGGTGATGCCTCGAACTTCGCCCGCTTCTACCAGGTGCCCGGCATGTCGCACTGCGCGGTGGGCCCGGCAACCGACCAGTTCGACATGCTGACGCAACTGGTCAACTGGGTCGAAAAAGGCCAGGCTCCCGACAACGTGGTGGCCAACGTGCGCGGCGCGGGCAATGGTGCCGGGGCCAATCCCGACGTGCCTGCATCCTGGTCACCCACCCGCAGCCGCCCGCTGTGCGCCTACCCCAAGGTGGCGCGCTACAAAGGCAGCGGCGATGTGGAAAGCGCGGCCAGCTTTAGCTGTCAATAGGTGAAGGCCTGGGGGAGCTTGTAACGGCTGGCAAAATAGCACTATGACCGTCACCAGCCCCCCCAAATTCGCCAGTACCGTCGACAGCACCATGCTGGAGGGCCTGGTGGGCTACAACGCCCGCCGGGCCTACCTGGTCATCCTCGACGTGTTTTTGAAGCGCATGGCGGCATACGACCTGCGCACGGTGGATTTCTCCATCCTGTCGCTGATCACCCACAACCCCGGCATCACCTCGCGCCAGTTGGCCAACACCTTGAGCCTGCTGCCGCCCAATGTGGTGGGCATGGTCAACACCCTGGAAAAGCGCGGCCTGATCGAACGCCAGCCCCACCCTGTGGATGGCCGCGCCCTGGGCCTGCACCTCACGCCCGAAGGCGAAGCCCTGGTGACCGAGGCCGAAAGCACCGTGGAACACCTGGAAATCGAAGCCACCAGCAGCCTCACCACCACCGAGCGCAAAACCCTGATTCGCTTGCTGCAAAAAATATACCGGACGTAGATCAACCCTCAGCGCCCCCATTCGGGGGATGCTTTCCACCGGCCGGATTCGTATGCTGGTTCGCCACCGACAAGGAGAAGGCATATGCGCAACCCCCTCTTGCAGACCCTGGCACGCTGCGGGCCCTTCGCTGCATGGGTACTGGCCAGCGGCCTGGCCTGCGCGCAAACGCCCTACAAAGACAGGCTAAACCCCGGCACCACGCAGGCAACCTGGTTAGCCCCTGACGGCAAGCCCAAAGACTTCGCCCACTACATCCAGGACACGCAAGCCCTGATGACCGAGCGCCACTACGCGATGCCGCCGGGCTCCCCGCCCATCCCCCACGGCGAGCCCCTGGCGCAAGCCATCGGCCCACGCGCCTGGCCGCTGCAAGGCCAGAACTGCACCCCGGCCAACACCGACGGCATGCTGCTGGTGCACGGCCTGACCGACTCGCCCTACCTGATGCGCGACCTGGGCGACGAACTGGCCCGCCAGCCCATCGCCCCGGGCCGCTGCTTGCAAGTGCGCAGCCTGCTGCTGCCGGGCCACGGCACCCGCCCTGGCGACCTGGTGCAGACCGACTACGCACCATGGATTGCCGCCGTAGGCTATGGCGTTGGCAGCTTTGCAGGCGTGGCCGCGCAGGTGCACCTGGTGGGCTTTTCCACCGGCGGCGCGCTGGGCATTTACTGGGCCTACCAGCAACAAACCCAGCCGCTGGCGGCACCGCTGGCCAGCCTGGTACTGCTGTCGCCTGCGATTGAGCCCAAAAACCGGAAAGCTAAAAACCCCTTCCTGCCTTGGGCCAAAGACAAACTCTCTGGATGGATACAGGCGTGGCGCTGGCAAGACACCCATTTGGACCAGGACTTTGCCAAATACGAGTCTTTTGCCGTGCACGCGGCTCTACAAATCAGCCTGCTGGATGCCTCCCTCCGGGACCGGTTGAAAGAGGCCCCCATCCCGCTACCGGTCTATATGGCGCTGAGCTTCAATGACAACACGGTCGAATCCAGCGAAAGCATCCAGGCATTTGTCAGCACCACCGACCCGCGCAACCGCATGCTGCTGGCGGCCCATGGTGCAGATGCTGCAAGCGCACCAAAAGACCCCCTCCAGCGCATCACCGTTGTGCCTGCCGCCCTTGCATTTGCGGGTTTGACGGTAGGCGACTTCTCCCACACATCGTGGCCGGTCAAGCCGGACAACCTGCATTACGGGATCAAGGGCAACTATGCCGACTGCAAGCACTACGCCAAAGATCCAAAGCAAATAGCGCAGTTTTGCGCTTGCAGCACCCCCGCCATGCAAGTCGCCGCCTGCGCCACCCGTGCAACTTTGGCAGTGTTGTACGGCGAAGCACCCGTACCCCCAAGCTTGCCGCCCGCAACCATTCTGCGGCGGCTTAGCTTCAACCCCTACTTTGACCGCATGGCAGGGGAGATACGGATGTTTTTGACCAGCGTCGTCGCCCCTTGACCCGGGGGAGGCCCGAACCCAACACGCCTTTGGCGACCATGCCGAAGCGCACAGCCTTGCCAACAGGTGCCCTACTTCGCAAACGCACGCAGAGTAAAACGCGCTCCCAGGCCGGGTATCGCACCAGGCGGTAGCGCGGCCCCTTTTCTTTGCTGCAAAAACCATATCAGACGTAATTCAGTTACGGCGCAGACACCTCATGCATACAATGCTATTAAACTAGTAGCAATTTTGATTTTTGCGGTATAGTTGGTCCACTGCATTGGCGTGTGAGCGTCTTGCACGGCCCCAACCAATACACCGAGGAGAACACACCATGAGTTCCAAAGAAAACGTCGCCGTCCACCAATTGCTGGCCCTGCTGGAGTCCCGCTACGCCATCCGCGTGCTGTGGGCCCTGCGCGACGGCCACGCCCAGACCTTCCGCCTGCTGCAAGACAGCGTGGGCGGTGTCACCCCCAACACCCTGAACACCCGCCTCAAAGAGCTGCGCGAAGCCGACCTGCTGACCCACGGCTCCGAAGGCTACAGCGTCACCCCCAGCGGTGCCGATTTGCTCAAGCGCCTGAGCGACCTGCAAGCCTTCGCCGGCAAGTGGTCCACCGCCCAGGCCAAGAAGGTCAAGTAAACCGCTGCGGCGGTTACAAAAAAGGGGCTGGGAAGTGATTCCCAGCCCCTTTTTGCGTAGCAAACGCTATCCGGCTGGCGGCGTACCCGAGTTTTGCAACATGGTGGATACTGCTACCACGAACACCCGGGCCTGCTCCACCGCCCAGTGGGCGGTAACCGCCGTCACATCATCACCGGTGTAGTCGGCCAACAAGCGGACCTGCTCCACCTCGTTCAAGGAACGGCCCAGCGCGCGGGGCAGCAAGTTGGTTTGGATGAGTTGGTGCCCAAAGGCTGCGATCAGGCCACGGTGGGTTTTGGTGGTTTTGAAATCCACGGCAGACACCGCCAATAGCGCCGCATGCGCAGCGTCATACATGGCGTAATAGGCGCGGTTGCAAGCACCTTCAACCTCACCAGCCTCCAACAGCAGTTCTGCGCCCCCCAAGGCCCGCTCAGCTTTTTCCAGATACCGGGTGGGCGACATGGGCGCACTCACAAACGGACACCTTCTCGCCGGATGTTGTCGATCAGCGCCGGGTTGCTGAAATGCTCCGGGTAGTCCATATCGTCTTGCCACAAGGGCAAGGCCTGCACCAGGATCCCGGTGTCCAACAGCACATCAAAAGCAATCCCGGCCATGCTAATCGCCGCCTCGGTGCGTTCGCCGTGGACGCCGTGCAACACCACGGCTACGTCGGCATCGCTGTCGGGCTGGTGGGTGTGCCGCGCCCGGCTGCCAAACAAAATGGCGTAGTCCACCGGGTACACCACCGCCACACGCCCCAGAAAAGACTGGACGGCGTGGGCGGTAGCGGCATCAACCGGGGTGGCTAGAGAGGGCATGCGATAAAGCGTACCACGCCCGTCACGCCACCGCCCGCCCAAAGCTGAACTGCCCCGGTGCCTGGATCGGGTCCACGTCCACCGGAATCACATCCTTGGGCAGGAACTTGCCTTCCAGCAGCAGCTTGGACAGCGGGTTCTCGATGCGCTGCTGGATGGCGCGCTTCAGGGGGCGCGCGCCAAACACCGGGTCGAAGCCGACCTTGGCCAGCTCGGCGATGGCCGCAGGCGACACCTGCAGCGTCAGGTCCATCTTGGCCAGGCGGGCTTCCAGCACCTTGATCTGGATGGCGGCGATGGCTTCGATGTTCTTCGCGTCCAGCGCGTGGAACACCACGGTCTCGTCGATGCGGTTCAAAAATTCCGGGCGGAAGTAGTTCTTCAGCTCGTCCTGCACCGCGTCCTTGATGTCCTCGTAGTCCTGGCCCACCATGGTCTGGATGATGGGCGAGCCAATGTTGCTGGTCATCACGATCACGGTGTTCTTGAAGTCCACGGTGCGGCCCTGGCCGTCCGTCAGGCGGCCATCGTCCAGCACCTGCAGCAGCACGTTGAAGACATCGGGGTGGGCTTTTTCCACCTCGTCCAGCAGCAGCACGCTGTAGGGCTTGCGGCGCACGGCCTCGGTGAGGTAGCCGCCCTCCTCGTAGCCCACGTAGCCGGGCGGCGCGCCGATGAGCCGGGCGACGGAATGCTTCTCCATGAACTCACTCATGTCGATGCGGATGAGGTGGTCTTCCGAGTCGAACATGAAGCCCGCCAGCGCCTTGCACAGCTCGGTCTTGCCCACGCCCGTGGGGCCCAGGAACAGGAAGGAGCCGGTGGGCCGGTTCGGGTCACTCAAGCCCGCACGGCTGCGGCGGATGGCGTTGGCTACCGCGGTGATGGCCTCGTCCTGGCCGACCACGCGGTCGTGCAGCTTGACTTCCATCTGCAGCAGCTTGTCGCGCTCGCCCTGCATCAGTTTGGACACGGGAATGCCGGTGGCGCGGGCCACCACCTCGGCGATTTCTTCCGCGCCCACCTGGGTGCGCAGCAGGCGCGGGGCGCTGGCGGAGCCCTTCACCGATTCCTTGGCCTGCGTTTCCTTGAGCTGCTTTTCCAGCTCGGGCAGCTTGCCGTACTGCAGCTCGGCGACCTTGTTGAAGTCGCCCTTGCGCTTGAGTTCTTCGATCTGGAAGCGCATTTTCTCGATGTCGCCCATGACCTCTTTGGAGCCTTGGGCCTGGGCTTTCTCCGACTGCCAGATCTCGTCGTAATCGGCAATCTCCTTTTGCAGCCGAACGATCTCTTCCTGGATCAGGCCCAGGCGCTTTTGCGAGGATTCGTCTTTCTCGCGCTTCACGGCTTCGCGCTCGATCTGCAGCTGGATCAGGCGGCGGTCGAGCTTGTCCATCACCTCGGGCTTGGAATCCATCTCGATCTTGATCTTGGCCGCGGCCTCGTCGATCAGGTCGATCGCCTTGTCAGGCAAGAACCGGTCGGTGATGTAGCGGTGGCTGAGCTCGGCCGCGGCCACGATGGCCGGGTCGGTGATCTGCACGCCGTGGTGCACCTCGTATTTTTCCTGCAGGCCGCGCAGGATGGCGATGGTGGCCTCTACCGTGGGCTCGCCCACCAGGATTTTCTGGAAGCGCCGTTCCAGGGCCGCGTCTTTTTCGATGTACTTGCGGTACTCGTCCAACGTGGTGGCACCCACGCAGTGCAATTCGCCGCGCGCCAGGGCGGGCTTGAGCATATTGCCCGCGTCCATCGCGCCCTCGGCCTTGCCCGCGCCGACCATGGTGTGCAGCTCGTCGATGAAGACGATGGTCTGGCCTTCGTCCTTGGCCAGCTCTTTCAGCACGGTCTTCAGGCGCTCTTCGAATTCACCGCGGAACTTGGCTCCGGCCAGCAGGGCCGCCATGTCCAGCGAGAGTACGCGCTTGCCTTTGAGCGACTCGGGCACCTCGCCCGCCACGATGCGCTGGGCCAGGCCTTCGACAATGGCGGTCTTGCCCACGCCGGGTTCGCCGATCAGCACCGGGTTGTTCTTGGTACGGCGCTGCAGCACCTGGATGGCGCGGCGGATTTCGTCGTCGCGGCCAATCACCGGGTCTAGCTTGCCCATGCGGGCGCGCTCGGTCAGGTCCAGGCAGTATTTTTTGAGCGATTCGCGCTGGCCTTCGGCATCGGCGTTGTCCACACTTTGGCCGCCGCGCACCGCATCAATCGCCGCTTCCAGCGATTTGCGGGTCAGGCCCGCGGCGCGCACCTGCTGGGCAAAGTCGGCCTTGCTGTCGGTCAGCGCCAGCAAAAACAGCTCGCTGGAGACGAACTGGTCGCCGCGCTTGATGGCTTCTTTCTCGGCCCCCTGCAGCAGGCTGACGAAGTCGCGGCTGGGTTGCACCTGGTCTTGCCCGTGCACCGTGGGTAGCTTTTTGAGGGCCGCCTCGGCCACGCCCAGCAGGCTGGGCACGTTCACGCCTGCGCGCTGCAGCAGCGCCTGCGGGCCGTCGTCTTGCCGCAGCATGGCCGCCAGCACGTGGGCCGGTTCGATGTAGCCATGGTCGGCACCCAGTGCCAGGGTTTGTGCGTCGCCCAGGGCTTCCTGGAATTTGGTGGTGAGTTTGTCTTGTCGCATGTGGATCTCCAATGCTGTGACAGATGGGCCAGAGCTCTGCTTTTTCAAGACTCCGCGGTGGCAAAGCTTGCGCCAGATCAAACCCGGGGCTTATAAAAAATCAGCCTCCTGTGCTTATGGAATCAGCACAAGCAGCTATAAAAACAGAAGCAAATGCAAATAGACCCAAAGTCCTAAAATCCACCCATGAACATCCACCAGCTCTCGGCCCGCTACAACCAGGAGCAAGACCGCATTCTGGTACGCATCAACTCCACCGAAGGCACCGAGATGCGCCTGTGGCTGACCCGCCGCCTCACCCTGGCCCTGTGGCCCACGCTGAACAAAGCCGTGGTGGAGCACGTGGCGCGGCAAGACGGCGGCGCCAGCCACTTGCGCGACGAGGCCAGCAAGAAGATGCTGGCCGACTTCCAGCGCGAAGCCGTGCTGCGCGAGGCCGACTTCTCCACACCCTACCAAGATGCACCCGACACTGCTGCCCCTGCCGCCTTGCCCCTGGGCAGCGCCCCCCTGCTGGTGACCGAGGTGCGCATCACCCCGGTGGCCAACGGCCCCCTGAAAATCGCCTTCAACGAGCAGTTGGTGGGCCAGGCCAACGGTCGTGGCTTCCAGGTGGAGCTGGCCCCGCCGCTGGTGCACGGCCTGGTGCAGTTGCTGGAGCGGGCCCTGCAGCAGTCGGCCTGGGGGGAAGGCAGCGAGTTGCTGGGCGCACCGCCGCTGCAGGCCAGCGACGCGCCGGTGCAGGCAGACCGGCCCAAATACCTGAATTAGTTGCGGACCTGGGTGGCTATTTGTCCCCCTTTTGAGGGATGCAGGTAACTGCCAAAGTTCTATTCTTGAACCGTCCCAGGCGCTCCCTGCCGGGGCGCAGGTGCCGCCCATTGGCGCACGGGCATCTGCTCCATTTGCGCCGGAT
The DNA here is from genome assembly GCF_056521425.1 of Rhodoferax sp. LS1P39. Classification (NCBI taxonomy): domain Bacteria; kingdom Pseudomonadati; phylum Pseudomonadota; class Betaproteobacteria; order Burkholderiales; family Comamonadaceae; genus Rhodoferax; species Rhodoferax sp. LS1P39. Next base: position 49,344 of record NZ_JBWMAV010000017.1, read on the forward strand.
GAAACAGGAGCAACACCATGGCCACTACCACCATCAGCATGCCCTCGGTAGGCAACGTCGTGCGGGTCTCGATCCCGTCCGAAGTCCACAACGACATCGCCAAATTCCAGAAAATCCAGAAAGAGCTGCTGGGCAAACTGGGCTGTCTGGGCTGCTGCTCGGGCTGGGACATTCGCTTCAATGTGCAGCGGCAGTTTGTGCTGGATGCCAAGCTGGGCCTGCAGGAAGTGCTGCGCTGAACCCACAGCCTCGCGCCATGTTCCAGCCGCCGCCGCTGGGCGTGGGGATGGTCTACTTCCCCGCGCTGGCCCCGTTCTACGCCGACTGCGGCGGGCTGCTGGACGTGCTGGAGGTAGAGCCGCAAACCCTGTGGCACAGCGGCGTGGCCGCCCACTCGCTGATGGATGGCGCCTTTGCATCGCTGCTGCGCAGCCCGCAGTGCAAGCTGGTGCATGGCGTGGGCATGCCGCTGGCCGCGTCGGTCGATCCGGATGCGCGGCAGTTTGCGCCGTGGCGCGAGAGCATTGAGCGCCTGCAAGCCCCCTGGGCCAGCGAGCACCTGGCATTTCAGCGCGTGCCCCAAGCCGGTGGCGGCAGCGCCCACAGCGGCTTTTTGCTGCCGCCTCTGCAGTCGCAGGACGTAGTGACGCTGGCGGCGCAGCGCATCCGCGCTCTGCAGCAGCTATCGGGTGTGCCCATCGCGTTTGAAAACGGCCCCAACTACCTGCGCCCGCAGCCCGGCGAGCTGCCCGACGGCCAGTTCTACGCCCAGGTGGCCACGCAGGCCGACTGCGGCATGGTGCTAGACCTGCACAACCTGTGGTGCAACGAGCGCAATGGCCGCCAGTCCATGCATGCCGCCCTGCAGCAATTGCCGCTGGAGCGGGTGTGGGAAGTGCACGTGGCCGGTGGCGAACTGCACGACGGCTACTGGCTGGATGCGCACAGCGGCCTGGTCCCGCCCGAGGTGATGGCCGCGTGCGCCGAGTGGCTGCCCCGGCTACCCAACCTGGGGGCCCTGGTGTTTGAAATCATGCCCGACTACGTGCAGGCCCGGCAGATCGGCTGGGATCTGCTGGCCGGGCAGTTGGAGGCGCTGCAGACACTATGGCGCACCCGTGGCAGCGCCGTGGCAGCCCCCACGATTGCGGTTTTTCCGCCCGCAGGCCCCGCTGCGCTGTCACCCGCCGATTGGGAGCAGACCCTGGGTGCGCTGGTCAACGGCCGCACGCCCGAGCCCCATGCCAGCGCACTGGCCGACGACCCCGGCGTGCCCGTGCTGCGCCACCTGGTGGAGAGCTTTCGCGCGGGCACCCTGGCCGAGGGCCTGGCCCTGAGCTACCGGCTGCTGGTGCTGACACTGGGCGATGCCGCCGCGAATGCGTTGATGGCCGAATTCTGGCGCGGGCAGTGGCCGCAGCCCTTTGTGTCCGACGAGCTGCAGGCCTTCCAAAGCTTTGTGCACGCCCATCCCGAGGCCCGACAGGTGCCGCACCTGCTGCAGGTGCTGGACTACGAATGCCGCTGCGTGCGCGCCCAGTTAACCGGCGTGGAAGACTGGGCCCCGTTCGACTGCGACCCGCTGGCCCTGCTGGGGGCTCTGGCCCGCGGCACGCTGCCGTCGGATCTGGCGCACGGGGCGTTCGAGCTGCAAATTTCGCCCGGTTGACGCTTCAGGCGTTGCTGGCAGCAATGCCCCAACGCTGCAAAGCCGCATCGTCCTGCACCCGCGCATCGACCCAGCGCGCACCGTCCGGGGTCACTTCTTTCTTCCAGAACGGGGCCTGGGTTTTCAGGTAGTCCATCAAAAATTCGCAAGCCTGGAACGCCTGGCCCCGGTGCGCCGAGCTCACCGCCACCCAGACGATCTGGTCCAGCGGCTGCAGCAGGCCCACGCGGTGGATGACCTGGGCGGCGTAGATGTCGAAACGCTCCAGCGCCTGGTCTACCATGGCCTCGATCGCCTTTTCGGTCATGCCCGGGTAGTGCTCCAGCTCCAGGCTCAGCACCTCGCCCGTGACATCGGGGTGCCAGTCGCGCACGGTGCCCAAAAAGCTGACCACCGCGCCCACCCGGCGGTCGCCCTGGCGCAGTGCGGCCAGCTCGGTGCGGGGGTCGAAATCGGCGGTCTGGATGCGAACACGGGGTGAAGTCATGCGGCTATTTTGCATCCAGTACAGTGGCAGTTTTGATTTCTCGGGAGACAACTTTGACCGTTCCATACACCCTTGCCGTCCACGGCGGCGCAGGCACCATCGCCCGTGGCCAGACCGATGCCGCGCCCTACCACGCCGGGCTGCGGGCCGCGCTGGCCGCGGGCGAGGCGGTGCTGGCCCAGGGCGGCAGCGCGCTGGATGCGGTGGTGGCGGCGGTGCGGGCGCTGGAGGACGAGCCGCTGTTCAACGCCGGGCGCGGGTCGGTCTACACCTCGGCGGCGCAGCACGAAATGGATGCCGCCGTGATGGACGGGGCCTCGCTGGCTGCCGGTGCCGTGGCGGGCGTGCGCAGCTTGCGCAACCCAGTGCAGTTGGCGCGCACGGTGATGGATTCCAACTTCGTGCTGCTCAGCGGCGATGGGGCCGAGCAGTTCGCCCGCGACCACGGCTTCGAGGCCATGCCACCGGGCTACTTCCACACCGCGCACCGGCTGGCGCAGCTGCACCAGTTGCAAACCGCCGCCGGTGCGGCGATGCAGATGGACCATGCTGCGCCGCTGGACGAAACCCGCAAGTTCGGCACCGTGGGCGCGGTGGCCCTGGACAGCGCGGGCCACCTGGCCAGCGCCGTGTCCACCGGCGGCATGACCAACAAGCACCCGGGCCGCATTGGCGATTCGCCGCTGGTGGGCGCGGGCATCTATGCCAACGACCAGAGCTGCGCGGTCAGCGCCACCGGCTCGGGCGAGTATTTCATCCGCGCCTGCGTGGCCCACGACATCCACGCCCGCATGGCCTACGCCGGGGCCAATCTGGAAGCCGCCAGCCAGGCGGCGCTGGCCGAGGTGGGGCGGCTGGGGGGCGAAGGCGGGGTGATTGCGGTAGACCGGCAAGGCAACATCGCCCTGCCCTACATCAGCGCGGGCATGTACCGGGGCTGGGTGCGGGCAGGGGAAGCGGCGCAGACGCGGATTTTTGAGGATTGAGGTGTTTTTTGGGGTACTAAAAGTGCCTCTAGCGCTTGTTCCATGGGCGTGAGCCGCTCCTGTTTTTGGCTATCAAAAGGGAAGCAATCTGTGGGGCTGTACGGACGGTAGCCAATGGGGGTCGGATCATCCACGCGCGTCGAAAAATGGAGGCCAACCCTCCCGCCCAGTCGCGCGTGTGCTCCGACCCCTATTGGCGGGTTGGCGTTTACGTTTTCTGGGTGTCTGCCAGCATCCTCGGCCGGGTGATGCGCCCGGCGGCGCAGTAACTTGTTCTTTTGCGCAAAAGAAAAGTCACCAAAAGAAAGGCGCCCCAACTGTCTGCGCCCCTGCGCTAGCGCTACGGGGAACCTGCGGTGCTCGCTTTGGGCGGGGTCTGGCTAAACTCGCTGGCGCTCAAACAGACGCCAGCCCTGATCCGCCCAAAGCTGTGCTCCTCGGCGCATACAGATGGGGAACCCAGGGAGCGGGATCGGCCCGGCTGCGCCGGGCATCGCGCCTAGGGCGCGGGCTGAGGTGTTCTCAGATTTTTTGGCTTATTTTTACCCACAAAATCAGCCTCTAGCGCTTATCCCATGGGCGTAAGCAGCTCCTATTTTTTACTCTTTATTTGAGAGCAATTCCGCCTCAAACCGCTCCATCTCCTCGGCCAAAGTACCGCGGCTGCGGAAGTTACGCTGGGCTTGGTCGTACCAGTATTCGGCATCCTCCAGGTCGCCTTCCTGGATGTGGACGATGCCGTGCAGCCAGTTCGACAACGGGGAGTTGTCGGATTGGACGAGGTTGTGGGCTTGGGTCCAGCGGTTAGCGCGCAGGTGGGCTAACACCTGGGCCAGTTGGTCGTGCAGTGCGGTCATGGGGGACTCCTCCACCGCAAGCTTACGCCCGCAACGCGTCCAGCAGCTGCTCGAAGCTGCCAAACAAGGCATTGCCGGGCAGCAGGCGGCTGCCGGATGCGTCGGTGCGCACCAGGGCGGGCACGCCACTGGCACCCAGGCTGCGCATCAAGCCTTGGGCGTGTTGCAGGCGCAGGGTGTTGGCCTGGCGCAGGTCGGCATCGGCGGCGACCAGGCGGTCTGCGGCGGCGGCCAGGTCGGCACCACGCAGCAGCTTTTCCACCACGGGTACGGCGGTGGTGTCCAGGCCATCGACGTAGCGGGCTTCCTGCAAGAGCTTCAGGGCTTGCAGCTCGCGTGCGGGCTCGGTCAAGGACAGGGCGGTGAGCGCCAGGGTGGCGGTGCTGGAGTCGAACGGGCTGCCGTGCCGGCCCAGCACCTGGGTGCGGTAGGCCTGGGTGAAGGGCTGGCCGGTGAGTTTGGCGATGCGCGTGTCGTTGGACCAGGCGAAGTCGGCAAAAGCCGCATCCATGGTGCGTCCACCGCCTGCGAACAGGCCGGTGGGGGCCAGCGCCAGGGTGAAGCCAGGGTGTTGCCCGAGTTGCTGCATCACTGGCGAAGCGCCGTAGCACCAGCCGCACAGGGGGTCAAAAAGATAGGTCAGGGTGGTGGGCATGGTGCTATTTTCTCGCTCGATCAGGGTTGCAGGCTTTTCGCGCCCGCGTTGGCGACCGCGCCGTCGTCTGCGGGCATGGCACCGCTGGCACCGATGGCGCCGACGATCTGGTTGTTGGCCACCAGCAGCACGCCGCCTTCTACCGGGAAGGCACCGGGCACGGCCAGCAGGTTGAGTTTGTTGTTGCCCAAGATCTGCTCTTCGATGGCTTTGGTGGGGGCTTTGATGCCGTTGGCGGCTTTGGCTTTACCGATGGCGGCATCTACCGTGCCGATGGGGGCCTGGTTGGCGCGCTCCAGGTAGACCAGGTTGCCGCCGGAATCGACCACGGCGATGGTCAGCTCCAGGCGCTTTTTGTGCATTTCGGCGGCAGCGGCCTGGGCGACTTTTTTGGCAGCGTCCAGGCTGATGGGCGCGCCGTAGGGCAGGTTTTGGGCGAAGGCGGTGGCGGATACCAGGGCCAGGGCGGCAAGGCCGAAACGGATCAGGGTGGGTTGCATGGTGTCTCCGGGGTGTGGATGAAAAGGGTTAGCGGGTCTTAGTTTATTGATTCGAAAAAATAGATAAACACCTAGAATTGCAAATATTTGTTGCACTATTCGGGTAAATAGATGGACCGTTTTACCGCCATGCAGGTCTTTACCGAGGTGGCCGACCGCAGCAGCCTGACCGAGGCCGCCACCGCGCTAGACATGTCGCGGGCCATGGTGTCGCGCTACCTGGAAAGCCTGGAAACCTGGCTGGGCGTGCGCCTGCTGCACCGCACCACGCGCCGCGTCAGCCTTACCGATGCGGGCGCCGAAGCCCTGGAGCATTGCCGCCAGGTGCTGGCACTCACCAGCGATGTGCAGGCCTTGGCAGGCCAGCGCAGTGCCGCACCGGGCGGGCGGCTGCGCATCACCTCCAGCGTATCGTTTGCGCAGGCCTGGCTGTCGCGGGTGCTGGCCGACTTTTTAGTGCAGTACCCGCAGACGCAGATCGAGATGATTGCGCTGGACCGCGCGGTGAACCTGGTGGAAGAGCGCATCGACCTGGCGGTACGCATCACCAACACACTGGACGACGGGCTGGTGGCGCGCCGCCTGGCGGACTGCCGCTCGGTGCTGTGCGCTGCGCCTGCGTACCTGGCGCGGCGCAGCCCGCCGTTAGTGCCCGCAGATTTGCGCGGCCATGCCTGCCTGACGCACGCGCGGGTGGGCCAGAGCGAGTACCGCCTGCACTACCAGGGTGAGACTGTGCGGGTGCCGGTGAACGGGCCGTTCCAGAGCAACGAAACCACGGTGTTGCTGCACGCAGCCCTGGGCGGTGCGGGTATCGCCATGCTACCCAGCTACCTGGTGAGCGAGGCCTTGCGCGAGGGGCGGCTGGTACGCCTGTTGCCCGACTGCGAGCCCGAAGTGCTGGGCATCCACGCCAGTTATTTGTCGCGCAAGCACCAGCCGCTGCTGCTGCGCACCTTGCTGGATTTTTTGGCGGCACGCTGCGAGGGCGCGCCTTGGGACCATGATCTACCGGCGGCTACGGCACGGGCACGTACATTGCGCAAGAAGTGAGCGGGCCACTGCTACGGCTGCATCAGCCAGGCCGGATGCCCCTCAAGGCATCCGTGGAACTGGCTTTGCCAGGCCACCAGATGCGCCCCCTGCAAGGGGGTTGGCGAAAAGCGCTTGCGCTGCAGCCTGGGGGTGTGCCTTATTTCTCGGCAAAAGCCCGTTCCACCACAAAGTGACCGGGGGTGGAGGTGTTGCCTTCCTTGAAGCCGCGCTCTTCCAGCATGTGCTTCAGGTCCACCAGCATGCCGGGGCTGCCGCAGAGCATGACGCGGTCGATGGCCGGGTCGAACTCGGGCAGTTCCAGGTCGGTGAACAGCTTGCCGTTGTGCAGCAGCTCGGTGATGCGGCCCATGTTGCGGTAGGACTCGCGGGTGACGGTGGGGTAGTAGCGCAGCTTGCTGCTGACCATTTCGCCCAAAAATTCATGGGCAGGCAAATGCTCGGTCAGCAGGTCGTGGTAGGCCAGCTCTTCAACCTGACGCACGCCGTGGACCACGATGACCTGCTCGAAGCGCTCGTAGGTTTCGGGGTCGCGCACGATGCTCAGGAACGGAGCCAGGCCGGTGCCGGTGGACAGCAGGTACAGGTGCTTGCCGGGCAGCAGGTAGTCGGTGACCAGGGTGCCGGTGGGCTTTTTGCCGACAATGATCTTGTCGCCCACCTGGATGTGCTGCAGCTTGGAGGTGAGCGGGCCCTCGGGCACCTTGATGCTGAGGAATTCGAGGTGCTCTTCGTAGTTGGCGCTGGCAATGCTGTAGGCGCGCAGCAGCGGTTTGCCGTCTTCCTTGCGCAGGCCGATCATGGTGAAGTGGCCGTTGCTGAAGCGCAGCGACGGGTCGCGCGTGGTCGTGAAGGAGAACAGGCGGTCGGTCCAGTGGTGCACGCTCAGCACGGTTTCTTCGTTGAAAGCACTCATGTTTGGTAGCTAGGAAGGTTAGTGAAAATGGAGGCTATTTTCCTACAGCCGCCCGCACCGCCTGTCTATGGGCGATTCCACCTTGCGCGGCCCAGGGTAAATCTAAAAGAAATAAGCTTCTACCGCTTATTCCATGGGCACAAGCAGCTACTGAAATTGTAGCAATCGGGTTTTTCAGGGCTCTGGCGGACTGGAAGTACGCGCCAGTTGCAGTGCAAAAAAAGCCAGCAGCAGCAGCAAAAAAGCCACGCGCGGCACATCCATCACGCTGCTGACCAGGCCCACCAACAACACCCCGCACAGCGATGCCGCCAGGTAGGGTGCCAGCGGCTGGCGGCGGGCGGCGCCCAGCACCAGTTGCCACAGGGCGGTGCCCACCAGCGCAGCCCACAGGATGAAGCCCAGCACCCCGCGTTCGACCAGCACTTCGAGGAACAGGTTGTCGATATGCCAGGGCAAAAAGTAAAAGCGCGCCGCCGGGAACCAGTGCGCCAGATTCTGCGCAAAGTCGCCGTTGGACAGCTGCTCCTGGCCATTGGTGCTCTGCAGGCTGATGGAGCGGAAATCGGCATGCGCGCCCGCGCCCAAAACCGCCGCCGAAAACATGCCCAGGCGCGGGGCGTACCACGGCGTGTCCTTGAAACGGGGCCCCTGCAAAGGCACGGTGATGCGCTGCCAGGGGCTGGCGGCAGGGTCATCCACCGGTTTCAAGGGCAAATAGGCGCTTTGGCAGCGGGCCGGGTACAGCAGGTGGCGTTCGCACAGTTGCAGGTACACGCCAGTGGGCGCATCCACCCGCACCTGCACGCTGGCCCGGTAGCGCGCACCGGGCACGGGGCGCACGCGCTGGGTGGCGGCATACAGGCCTTCCAGGTAGTCGTCGGTATCGGGGCCGGACACGCGCATCACTGGCGGCTCTGCACCCTGCCCGCTTTGGCCACTTTGCCAGGCCACGTGGCCAGACCATTCGCCCTCGGGATAGCTGCGGGCATAGTGCGACGGCAGGCGGCCCAGGCCGATACCGGCGAACCCGTCCACCGGGTCCTGCAGCAGGTCCAGGCCGCGCTGCCAGTGCGCCATGCGGCTGCCGAAATCGCGCTCGGTAGTGGTCAGGCGGCTGGCCATGAAGCTGCCACCGTTGAGCACGCCTACCACCTCGGCCACCAGCACCACCCCCAGCGCCCAGGCGGCCTTGGCACGCCAGCCCCGGGGGCGGCGGCGCTGCCACAGGCTGACAGCCAGTGCGCGCAGGTCCAGGCCCGCCTTCTGCACCCACAGCAACAGCCCCAGCAGCACCAGCGGGGCCAGCATCGACAAATAAACACCGCGCGAAAAGGTGGTAAGCCCCGCATAGGTCACCAGTACAGCCAGCAGCGCCCCCCAGGCCCACTGCCAGGGCCGCCGGGCACTGCGCAGGGCCCAGGCCACAAACGGCGTGGCCAGCGCCATATAGGCATCGATGGCCGCACCGCCCACGTGCATTTCCCAGAACAGCGCGGTGGTGCGGTATTTGCTGGTGAAGTTGAACCAGCCCGGAAAAGCCGCCCGCTCCCACAGCACCACCAGAACCACCACCACCAACCCCACCAGCATGCCCACCGCCAGGCTCTTGCAGCTTTGCACCACCGACTGGCGCAGTGCGTCGGCCAGCAAGGGTAGACACAGCGTGGCCCAGAGCAGGCTTTTGGCGGCACGCAGGCTATTCATCGGGTCGCCGTAGCCCTGGAACATGTCCCAGGTGAGGCCACCCGCATCCAGCAGCCCCCTGACCAGGGAGAGCAGGCTGGCGACGGCGAACAAGGCCACCAGGGCGGTGCTGAAAGAAATGCGCTGGGGCGCGTCGCCATGGGACTGGCGGGCCCGCTGGACATAGCCCGCCGCCAGCACGGCCAGCAGCAGCAGATCGAACTCTTCAAAAACCAGCCAGCCGGTCCAGGGCGCAAAGTTCAGAAACGGCAGGCAGGCAGGCACGGCGAACAGCCAGATGCCGGGCAGCCACAGGGCCACCATGGCCGCCACGTAGAAGCCCGCCAGGGCGAGCATGGGCGACACCGGGTGCGCCAGGGCGAGGCAAAGCCCCGCCAGGCCACAGGCCAGCGCCAGCAGCGCCGAGAGGACCCGGCGCGGGTCCACCTTTTAAACCAGCACTTCCACGCAGGCGGGGTGGCCCAGGAAGTTTTGCGGACTGGCGCTGGCACCGTAGGCACCCGACTGGAACACCACCACCAGGTCACCCTCTTGCGCCGTGGGCAGCACCATGCGGTCGCCCAGCAGGTCCAGCGGAGTGCACAGCGGGCCGACCACCGAGGCGGGCTCCACATCCGCCGCGCCCATGCGGTTGCCGATGGCCACGGGGTAGTTTTTGCGGATCACCTGGCCGAAGTTGCCCGAGGCCGACAAATGGTGGTGCAGGCCGCCGTCGGTGACCAAGAACACCTGGCCGCGCGAGATTTTTCGGTCCACCACGCGGGCCACGTACACGCCCGCCTCGCCCACCAGGTAGCGGCCGAGTTCGATGACGAAAGACGCTTGTGGCAGCTCGGTCTTGGCGCGCTCGGCCAGTGCGGCCAGGTTGTCGCCGATGGGCTGCAGGTCGATGCGCTGCTCGCCCGGAAAGTACGGAATGCCAAAGCCGCCGCCCAGGTTCAGGAATTTCACCGGCAGCGGTGTGGCCTCGGCCAGGCGCACGGCCAGCGCGTAGGATTTTTGCTGGGCTTCGCAGATCGACTCGGGGCGCAGGTTTTGCGACCCGGCGAACAGGTGGAAACCTTCGAATGCCAAGCCCGCGCTGCCAATGGCGGCCATCAGCTCGGGCATTTGCTCCACGTCCACGCCAAATTGCTTGGGGCCACCGCCCATTTTCATGCCCGAGCCCTTGAGCTCGAAGTCGGGGTTGACGCGCACAGCCACGCGGGCGGCCAGGCCCAACTCGTTGGAGATGCCTGCCAGCAGGCCGACTTCGCGCATCGACTCCAGATTCACCAGCACGCCCGAGGCCACGGCCTGGCGCAGCTCGGCATCGCGCTTGCCCGGCCCGGCAAAGCTGATCTCTTGCGGATCGGCACCGGCATCCAGCGCCACTTTCAACTCGCCCGCAGAAGCCACATCGATGCCATCCACCAGCCCGGCCATCAGCCCGACCACCGCGGGCATGGGGTTGGCCTTCATGGCGTAGTGCAGCTTGACGCTGGCGGGCAAGGCGGCGCGCAGCTCGGCCACACGCTGGCGCAACTGGGCGCGGTCGTAGGCGTAAAACGGGGTTTGGCCCACGCGCGCGGCCAGTTGGGTCAACGGAATGCCGCCCACGACGAGCTCACCGCCCTGCACGGGGAATTGGCTTAAAGGGGCGTGGACGGGGATTACACGGTCGGTCATGGGGGTCATTCTTTAGCTAAGGTGGCGCTCGGCCCAGTCGGTGGACAGCCATTTGCGATCGATCTTGCCGTTGGGGTTGCGCGGCAGCGGCCCGGCCACCACTTCCACGTGGGCGGGCAGCATGTAGGCGGGCATGCGGGTGCGGCACTCGGCCAGCAAGGCGGCGGTGTCCAGCGTGCCATCGACGGCATCCACCGGGGCGGTGGCAATCACCTGGATGGCCTGGCCCCAGGCCGGGTGCTCCACGCCAAAGGCCACGCATTCGCCGACCAGCTTGGTGGCGTACAGCACCTCTTCCACCTCGGTGGGGCTGACGCGGTAGCCCGAGGATTTGATCATCTCGTCGCGGCGGCCAATGAAGTACAGAAAGCCTTCCGCATCCATGCGCACGGTATCGCCCGAGAACACGGCGTATTCGGGCAGTTGCAGGCCGCTCTGGCGGCCCGGCACGTCGGCGGCCAGCAGCTTGTAGCGTTCGGCGGTTTTCTCGGCATCGTTCCAGTAGCCCAGGCCAACCAGCGCGCCGCGGTGTACCAGTTCGCCCGGCTCTTCCGGGGCGCAAGGGCTGCCGTCTTCGCGCAGCACCAGGATTTCGGCGTTCGGGATGGCCTTGCCGATGGAGTCGGGGCGGCGGTCTACCTCGCTGGGGGGCAGGTAGGTGGAGCGGAAGGCTTCGGTCAGGCCGTACATCAGGAAAGGCTGGCTGTGCGGCGCACGCTGGCGCAGCAGGTCCAGCGTCTCACGCGGCATGCGGCCACCGGTGTTGGCAAAGTAGCGCAGCTTTTCGGCAATGGCGGCTGGCCAGGCGGACTGGGTGAGCTGGATGTACAGGGGCGGCACGGCGGTCAGGCCGGTGACGCCTTCGCGCTCCATGGCCTTGAGCACGTCGCGCGGCATCAGGTAGTTGAGCAGTACCACGCGGGCCCCCACGTGGAAGGCGGTGGTGAGCTGGCTGAAGCCTGCGTCGAAAGACAAAGGTAAGGCAGCTAAAAGGGTGTCATCGCCGGTGTTCTCTAGATAGCTAGCTACACTTTTTGCACCAGCGACCATGTTGCGGTGGGACAGCACCACGCCCTTGGGCCTGCCGGTGCTGCCCGAGGTGTACAGGATGGCGGCCATGTCGGTGTCGATCACCCGGTGCCCGGCACGGGACGGGGCGGCCAGCAGCTCGCTCCACTGGGACTGGGGCAGCGTGGGTAGCGCCTGGGGTGCGGCATCGGTCAGCACGATGTGGCGCAGGTCCGGGCACTGGCCCAGCACGCCCGCCAGCAGCGCCAGGCGCTCGGGCGAGGTCACCAGCACGCGCACATTGCAGTCTTGCAGGATAAAAGCCACCTGCTCGGGCTTGAGCAAGGGGTTCAAGGGCACAAACACGGCACCGGCGGCGGGCGCGCCAAAGCTGGTGATCACCGTTTCAAAGCGCTTTTCCAGGTAGATCGCCACCCGTTCGCCCCGGCCCAGTCCCAAGGCCATCAAACCGGCCGCGCACTGCCCCACCGCCGCGTCCAATTCGCTGTAAACCATGGACACCGCGCCATAGGTCAGCGCACGGTTTTGCGGAGCACGCTGGGCGGCACAGGCAATGAGTTCATGCAAAAGTGTGGATTCACGCATAGGGGTCACGCAAGAAAAAAGAGGGAAAAGCGCCAAAAACAACCGTTAAAAGTATCGCACAGGGGCCTCCAGACCAAAGCGGCAGGCACCCATCCTAAAATGCGGCCTTCTCACTAGCCGCCACCACCCGTGCCTCGGATATGCCAGGCCACGGGTCGCCCCTCCTGCCAGGAGGACGCTGCCATCTTGGGGGTGCAATTGCTAACAACACAACAGGGGTTCTCATGGATGTGACACAAGAGGTCAAGGCGGTTCTGGACGAAGTGCTGAGCCTGAATGGCCGCAGCGCCGCTTTTACCCGCGAAACCCATCTGCTGGGTGCCATTCCCGAGCTGGACTCGATGGCCGTGGTGTCTCTCATCACCCGCCTGGAAGAGCATTTTGGCCTGACGGTGGACGACGACGACATGGACGGCTCAACCTTTGCGACCGTGGGCGCGCTGGTCGATTTCGTCGACGCCAAACTCGCAGGCTAAGGGGCCAGGCATCCGATGGACGCTTTCTTCTTGCCCGTCGGATCTGGCCAGCGCTTCGCCATCTTCCACCCGGCCCAAGGCGGCACCACGCGCGGGCTGGTGGCCTACGTGCACCCTTTCGCCGAGGAAATGAACAAGTCGCGCCGCATGGCCGCCTTGCAAGCCAAAGCATTGGCCGCCCACGGGTACGCTGTATTGCAACTGGATTTGCTGGGCTGCGGCGACAGCTCGGGCGACTTCGGCGACGCCTCCTGGCAGGCCTGGGTGGACGATGTCGTGCTGGCCTGCCAGTGGCTGCGCCGCCAGGGCGATGCCCCCCTGTGGCTGTGGGGTTTACGCGCCGGTTGCCTGCTGGCGGCCCAGGCCGCAACCCGACTGGACGAGCGCTGCAACTTCCTGTTTTGGGCACCCACGCCTGCAGGCAAGCCGCTGCTGCAACAATTCTTACGCCTCAAAGCCGCAGGCGATCTGGCCAGCGGCAATGCCAAAGCCGTGATGGACGGGCTGCGGGGGCAACTGGCGGCAGGCACGCCGGTAGATATCGCCGGGTACAGGCTGTCGGCAGCGCTGGCCTCGGGTTTGGAGCTAGCCACACTGGCCCCACCCGCAGCGCCAGGTCGGATGGAATGGCTGGACCTGTCCACCCAGGCCGATGCCAGCCTGTCCCCCGCTACCGCCAAACCCTTACAAGCCTGGCAGACCGCCGGGTTTGCCGTGCGCAGCCAGGTCGTCATGGGGCCGGCGTTTTGGCAGACCAGCGAGATTGAAGAAGCACCGGCCTTGTTGACCGCGACACTTTCCGCGCTAGATCCACCCAGCTCCTCTGCCGTATCTACATGAACGAACACGCTTTGCTTTTTCCTTGTGGGCAAGAAACGCTGGTGGGCGTGCTGAGCCTACCCGCTGCGCCCATGGACACGGGAGTCGTCATCGTGGTGGGAGGCCCCCAGTACCGGGTGGGCAGCCACCGGCAGTTTGTCTTGCTGGCCCGCACGCTGGCCGCCGCTGGCTATGCAGTCTTGCGTTTTGACTACCAGGGGATGGGCGACAGCGACGGGCCATACGGCGACTTCCTGACCGCCAGCCCCGGCATCCGTGCCGCCATGAACAGTCTGCAAACCCGTGTGCCGCAGGTAACAAAGTTTGTCTTGTGGGGACTGTGCGATGCGGCATCCGCAGCGTTGCTATACGTGCACGAAACAAAAGACCCCCGCGTGGCGGGCCTGTGCCTCCTGAATCCCTGGGTCCGCTCCGAAGCCAGCTTGGCACGGACCCAGATCAAGCACTATTACACCCAGCGCCTGATGCAACGGGCGTTCTGGACCAAATTGCTGAGCGGCAAAGTGGCGCTGGGAGCGCTCAAAGGTTTGGCGCAGAACGTTCGGCTTTCCAGGGCTAAAGTCGCGTCAACGCACGCGGAGCAGCGGCCATTTCAACAGCGCATGGCGGCAGCATGGATGGATTTCGGCGGGCGTATTCTTTTATTGCTCAGTGACAATGATTACACCGCCAAAGAATTTCTGGAGTACGCTTCTAAGGATACGAACTGGCACGATGTTTTCCGCCATATGCACCTGGAACGGCATGACATCCCTCATGCGGACCATACTTTTTCCGATCCTGCTGCACAAATGCAGGTTGAAAGATTGACCCTGCAGTGGATACAAGCAGGCCAACCCTATTAACCGGATAATAAAATGTTTAAATTAATTCCAGTTATATTCGTATTCTTCTCCAAAATGGCATTAGCCCAACTTGGCGAATCCGAATGCGGCCCCTTGACAAATGGCTATGGCCCTTACGATTACCGAACAAGCAAAGGGCAAATTTTGAGTACCGTGGAAAGTTTTCACTTTACAACCAAAGTGGAAATGCTCATGAAAGCCGACACTGGCTATCTTGGAGCGGACATAGACTATACGCTGCGTGCATTCCCAAACCACCATCGTGCATTAATGTCGGCCATGCGGTATGGCGAAAAAACAAAATCAGAAAAACCGCCCAATATGCGGTACTCTATATCGTGTTATTTCGACCGCGCCATCAGGTTTCGCCCAGACGATGCGATACCACGGATGATTTTTTCCATGTACTTGGCAAAAAATGGTCGAACACCAGAGGCCCTACAGCAATTAGACATTGCAGCGGCGGGCGCAGAGGGCAAAGAAAACCCCTTCACCCACTTCAACTTGGGCCTGAATTATTTTGATTTGAAAGAATACGATAAATCTGAAATTCAAGCGCACAAGGCATATGCATTGGGATTTCCCCAGATGGTATTGAAAGAAAAGCTAAAAAGCGTTGGCAAGTGGACGGAGCCAGCCGTTGAGGCCCCCACTACCGGCACATCAGCCCCCACACCACCCCAATAAATTCCGCGAGAGCATTTTTTTGCCAAGTCATTCAGATGAGTTCAATGGTTTGCACAGACCATTGCCGCGCGGTCCGGTACTCGATTGGAACAGTTTCGGGCGCATGGATGTCCCGGATGTGCACAGTGTTGAAAACCTGAAACACAAAGTACTCACCACCAGTGGGCGCGCCGCTATCCACCAAGCGTTGCTACAACTTGATCTACCGGCATACAGTTCAGTCCTGGTCCCCACCTACCACTGCCCGACCATGGTGGCACCGGTTCTGTTGGCCAATTTGAACGTAGCTTACTTTGGATTGCTACCTAGCGGCTTGCCACACCTTGATGCCATCGAGGAGTCAACGGCTCAAAAGTGCAAAGCCATGCTGGTGCCCCACTATTTCGGACTGGCCAAATCATTGAGAGAAGTACGCGAATGGTGTGATGTCCGGGGAATTGCGCTAATTGAAGATTGCGCCCACTGCTATTTCGGCCAAGCCGGCGAGCGCGCTGTAGGCGAGTGGGGGGATTTTTCCACGGCGAGCCTGTCAAAATTTTTTCCACTACCCGAAGCAGGTTTGTTGGCTTCGGCACGCAGATTGATCAGGCCTTTGAATTTGGAAAAACCTTCTTTGAAGGCGCAGATCAAAGGCTGCGTAGATGTCATAGAACTCGCATCGCGTTACCACCGCTTTGCAGGTATACGGCCGTTTTTGGCATCATTCTTCAAATTAAAAAATATTCGCGGCCAACAATCCGAAGTGTCAGACATCGTTAAAAACCCGGAAGCTGCAGAGATGATGCGGGATTGCGATATGGCCCGTATCAACCAAACGCCGCTGTGGGCCGCGATAGCGCTAAAAATTGCCTTACCCCGGGGTCGCATCATCCTTCAGCGGCAGATAAATTTTGCCCGTTATGCGACATATTTTTCCAATATTTCGGGGGCAAAACCGTTATTTCCCATTTGTGCAGACTCCGTCGCATCTGCAGCACCTTATGTTTATCCATTATGGGTTGACGACCCAGACTCCGTTTACCAAGCTCTCAGAGCCATGAAGCTGCCGGTATTCCGATGGGATCGGATCTGGCCTAAGTCACCGTCTCTTCCGGGTGATATTGGTCCGCTTTGGAGCCACCATGTATTGCAGCTTCTTTGCCATCAAGATCTCGACACCACGGATATAGACCACACAGCACAAGCAGTACTGCATTTATTAAAAACGCAACAGGCGAACCGCCATCCCGTTAGCACATAACGCCTTTTCAAGAGACGCCATGCCATCCCACAAAATCCACTGGCAGAATTTTCCCGCCAGCGCGCTTCCCTCAATGCCAGATTTGCGACCCGAATGGGATCGCCTCAATGGAGAACGCGCGGACCTGCCTTTCATGACAGCTGCCGCCGTTTGCTCCGCTCTCCAGATATTCGGATCGGGTATGGAAAGGCTGCTGATTGGACGAGAAGCCGGCGCAGTGGTTGCCATGCTTTTGGTAACACCTAGCGGCTCGTTCCAATGGCGGACCTTCCAGCCGTCCCAACTCCCGCTAGGGGTATGGGTCGCTGCCAAGCACCTCTCAACCACACACGTTGCGCGCAGTGTGTTGCGTGGCCCTTTAAGGCTTTGTCTAGGTTTTTCCCTGACACAGGTAGATCCGCTGCTCGCCCCTCGAGAAGACGACGATTCGGACTCAAAACATATGGATTACATCGACACAGGATGGATAGATATCGAGGGGACGTTTGAAGATTATTGGGCTGTGCGCGGTAAAAATCTGCGCCAAAACATGCGCAAACAGCGCAACAAACTAGCGACCGAAGGCACCCACATTCACATGCGGACACTCACTGCGCCCGAAGACATGCCAGGTGCCATTGCGCGTTATGGAATATTGGAGAGCTCTGGATGGAAAGCCTCGGAAGGCACGGCAATTCACCCTGACAATCCACAAGGACAGTTTTACGTTCAGCTACTACAAAATGCAGCAAAACACGGACAAGCGGTGGTTTACGAATACTTCTTCAACGAGAAGACAGTGGCACTTAACTTATGTGTGCAACGTTCAGGAACCTTGGTGGTTTTAAAAACGACCTACGACGAAACCATTAAAAATTATTCTCCTGCATTTCTACTCAATCAGGATCAGGTAGAACAAGTATTTGGCCAAGGCATCACAAAACGGCTCGAATACTACGGTCGCATGATGGAATGGCATACCCGCTGGACGGAAAGCAAACGCACCTTATACCATTTAACATGTTATCGATGGGCCTGGCTTAAACAGTTGGCTGAACGTAGACGTAAGAAAATCGAGGAATCTCCTAAACCAACGGCTACCGCTGAAACTGACAACACCCCTGTTACGCCTCCTGCATCGGAAGCTCATTCATGATTACAGTCATCATTCCTTATTACCAAAATAAACCTGGAATACTTGGCAAAGCGCTGAAGAGTATCTCAGCGCAAAAATCGGTTCCCATGCCGGTAAGGGTATTAGTCGTAGATGACGCATCCCCAGTATCTGCCGAATCCGAATTAAAAAGTATTGGTCCGATCGACTGCAGCGTGCAAATCGTGTTGCAGCCCAACGGAGGCCCTGGGGCCGCCCGCAATACCGGCCTCAACCAAGCCCCAACCGGAACGCGTTACATCGCGTTTCTTGATTCTGACGATGAATGGTCCGACGACCACCTATCGCGCGCCGTCGAAGCACTGGGCGCAGGATACGAATTTTATTTTACGGACCACTACCAACTCAATTCGACTGTTGGGGCATTCGCTCGGGCCGGTCGCATCCAACCCAATGCACACCCACAGGTGCCTGGCACCTCAGCCGGCTTACACGCGTACCAAGGTGACTTGCTGGATCAAATCATACGTGGCAATGTGATTGGGACGTCCACCGTGGTATATGATTTTCTACGATTTCCTAAAAATCGCTTTAAAGTCGAGTTTACCAATGCTGGTGAAGATTACTTATTCTGGATGGATATTGCACACAGCGGTGCAAAAGTAGCTTTTTCGAGCCAATGTGAAGCCCATTATGGGTCCGGCGTAAATGTCTATGCCGGAACAGGCTGGGGGAGTGAGAAGCATTTGCTCCGGGTGCACAATGAAATCAAATATAAAAAATTAACCTGCGAGTTATTCCCGGTTACCGAACCACAGCGCGCTCATATTCAAAACAACTTGGATACGTTACGCACCTCTTTCGCGCAAGACTTGCTCCATCGCATCATCCACCGAAAGAAATTACCACTTGGCCTTCTAAAAGACCACTTTCAATTGGACCCGTTAAGCTTTTCACACCTACCCAAAGCATTGGGAAACGCAATTTTCAAAAGAAAATAAAATTATTCTTCAATAGAAAAGCCGCTTGCTGGATCTCAGCAAGCGGCTTTTAAGTTTTCATGGTGGAGCTGGGGGGATTTGAACCCCCGTCCGCAAGCCTTCTTCGAACAGTTCTACATGTGTAGCCGTCTGGTTTAAGTCTCGCCTTTTGCATCGCGCAGTGGCACGCTATGCAAAACGCCAGTAACCTATTTTCTCGGAGCCCACTAAGTTACCCAGTGAGCGCCCAGCCAAATGAAGTTACCCCGCAGCCTGGACGGTGTAACCTTGCGGCTCCACCACCCTTGCCCAGCCTATTGGCTTGCTGTTGCGAGGCTCACGCGCAATTAAGCGGCGAGTGCGAAACGTTCGTCGTTTGCAGTTAGGTTTTTTCTGCTGTTTTACGAGGTGACAGAACCTCGACATGCCCTGCTGCGCGTCCGAACCCACGTCGAAACCAGTGCAGCCCCAGACTTGTATTTTACCCGGCTTATGGCAGCCAGTGCAGCAGCTCCATCGGAGTCTGGATGGTGGCGTGGGCACCCCATTGAGCGATGTCGGCATTGGACCCCAGGTAGCCATAACCAGCCGCAACCGTAGCCATGCCTGCTGCCAAGCCCGCAAGGACATCCCGCTCGTCGTCACCGACATACATGCAATGCTCCGGTGCCAGGCCCAAGCGCCTGGCCGCTTCAAACAGCGGCTCTGGATGGGGTTTGGCATGGGGGGTAGTATCGCCCCCGACAATCGCGCCCGCCGTGGCAAACAAAGGCATGGCCTGGGTCAGGGGCAAGGCGAACCGCTCTGATTTGTTCGTCACCACGCCCCAGGGGATCTGACGTACGACCAGTTGGGCCAGCAACTCAGGCACCCCGTCAAACGCATAGGTTTCCTGCGTCAGACGGCGTTCGTAGTTCACAAAGAACTCTTCCTTCATGGCGGCGAAATCGGGATGGTCGGGCTGCATCCCGAAAGCCACACCGAGCATGCCCCTGGCACCCGCACCCACCATCGGACGGTAGAGGCTGGGTGCAAAAGGCGGCAAGGAGCGGTCGGTGCGCATTTTGTCGGCCGCGCCCGCAAGGTCCGGTGCGCTGTCCACCAAGGTGCCATCCAAATCGAACAATACAGCGCGGATATCCTGGAATGCGGGATGCATGCGCGCGGTCACAGCTTTTGGGTCGCAAACATGTAGTTCACGCTGGTATCGTTACTGAGCCAGTACCGCTGGGTAATGGGGTTGAATTCCAGGCCACGGGTGTGCTGCAGCGTCAGTCCTGCAATGCGGCAGTGCCCGGCCAATTCACTGGGGCGGATCATCTTGGCGTACTCATGCGTACCACGAGGCAGCATGTTGAGGAGGTATTCCGCACCCACGATGGCCATGAGAAAAGCCTTGGTACTTCGGTGAATGGTCGAGAAAAACACCCATCCACCGGGCTTGACCAAGGCGGCACAGGCCTTGACCACCGATGCGGGGTCGGGGACGTGTTCCAGCATTTCCATGCAGGTCACCACGTCAAAGCTTTCGGGTTGCTCTGCTGCGAGTTCTTCCGCGCTGATTTCACGGTACTGCAGATGCGGTGTCTGGGCTTCCAGAGCATGGAGTTGGGCGACTTTCAGCGCCTTGGTGGACAAATCGATGCCCAGCACTTCGGCACCCCGGCGGGCCATAGAGTCGGCCAGAATGCCGCCGCCACAGCCTATATCCAGCACCCGCTGGCCCTGCAAGGGCGCGATGCCATCGATCCAGTTCAAACGCAGGGGGTTGATCTGGTGCAACGGACGAAACTCGCTGTCCAGGTCCCACCATCGGTGCGCGAGTTCGGAGAATTTGGCCAATTCGGCGGGGTCGGCATTCAAGCTTGGATTCATCCCCGGATTTTCGCAGATTGCACCAGCCGCCTGCTCCGCGATGGCATGAAACCCCACATAAAAAAACCCCGTGGGCTAAGGCACACGGGGCTTTTTGGGGAGCCAGACGGATCTGGCATCCAGCGCAAGAATTACTTGTTACGCGTACCAACCACTTCGATTTCTACGCGGCGGTTCTTGGCACGGCCTTCGGCGGTCTTGTTGTCAGCAACAGGTTGCTTCTCGCCCTTGCCTTCGGTGTACACGCGGTTCTTTTCGATGCCGGAAGACACCAAGTAAGCCTTCACGGCTTCAGAACGGCGAACCGACAGCTTCTGGTTGTATGCATCGCTGCCCACGGAGTCGGTGTGACCCACGGCAATGATGACTTCCAGGTTGATGCCCTTGACTTTGCTAACCAGGTCGTCCAGCTTGGCTTTGCCTTCTGGCTTCAGCACAGACTTGTTGAAGTCAAAGAATGCATCTGCTGCGTAGGTAACCTTTTCGGCAACCATGGGAGCAGCCACAACTGCAGGTGCAACAGCCGCAGCGGGTGCAGGAGCAGCAGGTGCAGCCATAGGTGCTGGAGCAGCAGGTGCGGGAGGAACAATAGCGCCGTCGCAACCTGGAGCTGCAGTGGCAGGGGTCCAGAAGTTGTCACGCCAGCACAGTTCGTTGGTGCCGTTCTTCCAGACCAACTCGTTGGTGCCGTTCTTCCAGTTGTCAACGGTTTGAGCGCCCGCGGCGGTTACAAGCGCTGCGGAGGCAAACAACATTGCCACTTTATTCAATTTCTTCATGGTTCTCCTCTTGGGGAAAAAGCCGCAGCAGCGCTGCGAAACGGGACGTTTACAGTGACCATCACTGCATACGTTCGTTGAATTGTGCCACAGGGCTAAGGGGAAACGAGTAGGACAGCAGGCATGCACGACGGTATACGCTGGCATTAAGGAACATGTGTTGCTGTGTGGCTACAGTCACTTGGCCCTAAAATAGTTGACCTCCGCTGTATGACGTTTGCCTCTCTATGACCCAGTTCGCCAAAGAAACCTTGCCTATCAGTCTTGAAGAGGAAATGCGCCGGAGCTATCTAGATTACGCAATGAGCGTGATTGTGGGCCGGGCCCTGCCGGATGCGCGCGACGGCCTCAAGCCAGTGCACCGGCGCGTACTGTTCGCCATGCACGAGCTCAACAACGACTGGAACCGCGCTTACAAGAAGTCGGCCCGTATCGTGGGCGATGTGATCGGTAAGTACCACCCCCACGGCGACAGTGCAGTTTATGAAACCATCGTCCGTATGGCGCAGGATTTTTCCCTGCGCCATATGCTGGTCGATGGCCAGGGCAACTTCGGCTCGGTCGATGGCGACAACGCCGCCGCCATGCGTTACACCGAAATCCGCATGTCCAAGATCGCCCACGAGTTGCTGGCCGACCTGGACAAGGAAACGGTCGATTTCGGCCCCAACTACGACGGCAGCGAGCAAGAGCCGTTGGTCATGCCAGCCCGCTTTCCTAATTTATTAGTCAACGGCTCCTCCGGCATTGCCGTGGGCATGGCCACCAACATCCCGCCACACAATCTGAACGAAGTGGTCGATGGCTGCCTGCACCTACTGCGCAACCCGCAGGCCACGGTGGACGAGCTGATGGAGATCATCCCCGCGCCCGACTTCCCCACGGCCGGCATCATCTACGGCATCAACGGCGTGAAAGACGGCTACCGCACCGGCCGTGGCCGCGTGGTGATGCGCGCCAAGGTGCACTTTGAAGACATCGACAAGGGCCAGCGCCAGGCCATCATCGTCGACGAGCTGCCCTACCAGTGCAACAAGAAGACCCTGCAAGAGCGCATGGCCGAGCTGGTACATGAGAAGAAGATCGAAGGCATCAGCCACATCCAGGACGAGTCCGACAAGTCGGGCATGCGCCTGGTGATCGAACTCAAGCGCGGCGAAGTGCCTGAGGTGGTGCTGAACAACCTGTACAAACAGACCCAGCTGCAAGACACCTTCGGCATGAACATGGTGGCGCTGGTCAACGGCCAGCCCAAGCTGTGCAACCTGAAGGACCTGATCGAGGTCTTCCTGGAACACCGCCGCGAAGTCGTCACCCGCCGCACCATCTTCAACCTGCGCAAGGCCCGCGAGCGCGGCCATGTGCTGGAAGGCCTGGCGGTGGCGCTGGCGAATATCGATGACTTCATCGCCATCATCCGCAACGCACCCACGCCACCCGTGGCCAAGGTCGAGCTGATGGCCCGCCCCTGGGACAGCAAGCTGGTGCGCGAAATGCTCACCCGCACCCGCGCCGACGGCGGCATGGTGAATGTGGACGACTACCGTCCCGACGGCCTGGACAAAGCCCTGGGCATGGGCAGCGACGGCCTGTACCGCCTGTCTGAAGTCCAGGCGCAAGAAATTTTGCAGATGCGTCTGCAACGCCTGACCGGCCTGGAGCAGGACAAGATCGTCGCCGAATACAAAGAAGTGATGTCCGAGATCGAAGACTTCCTGGACATCCTGGCCAAGCCCGAACGCGTCTCGGCCATCATTGGCGAAGAACTCACCGCCATCAAGCTGGAATTCGGCCAAACCAAGCTGGGCGCACGCCGCAGCCAGGTGGAATACAGCTCGTTTGACCTCAGCACCGAAGACCTGATCACCCCCACCGACATGGTGGTCACGCTCTCGCACAGCGGCTACATCAAGAGCCAGCCCTTGAGCGAATACCGGGCACAAAAGCGCGGCGGACGCGGCAAGCAGGCCACGGCCACCAAAGAAGACGACTGGGTGGACCAGCTCTTTATCGCCAACACGCACGATTACATCTTGTGCTTTTCCAACCGGGGCCGCCTGTACTGGCTCAAGGTCTGGGAAGTGCCGCAGGGCTCGCGCGGTTCGCGTGGCCGCCCCATCGTCAACATGTTCCCGCTGCAAGAAGGCGAAAAGATCAACGTGGTGCTGGCGCTGACAGGCGAGAAGCGCACTTTTCCCGCCGACCAGTACGTGTTCATGGCCACCAGCATGGGCACGGTCAAGAAAACCCCGCTCACCGACTTCAGCAACCCGCGCAAGGCCGGCATCATCGCCGTGGACCTGGATCCGGGCGACTTCCTGATCGGCGCGGCCCTGACCGACGGCAAGCACGACGTGATGCTGTTCAGCGACGGCGGCAAAGCCGTGCGCTTTGACGAAAACGATGTGCGCCCCATGGGCCGCAACGCCCGTGGTGTGCGCGGCATGATGCTGGAAGAAGGCCAGGGCGTGATCGCCATGCTGGTCGCCGAAGACGAACTGCAAAGCGTGCTCACCGCCACCCTGAACGGCTACGGCAAACGCACCAGCATCACCGAATACACCCGCCATGGCCGTGGCACCAAGGGCATGATCGCCATCCAGCAAAGCGAGCGCAATGGCCGCGTGGTGGCCGCCACCCTGGTGCATGCCGACGACGAAATCATGCTGATCACCGACAAGGGCGTGCTGGTGCGCACCCGCGTCAGCGAAATCCGCGAACTCGGCCGCGCCACCCAGGGCGTGACCCTGATCGGCCTGGACGAAGGCTCCAAACTCAGCGGCCTGCAGCGGATTGTGGAAAACGATGCCATCGCAGCCGCCGCCGAAGCCGAAGCTGGTGAGGCGGGTGAAGCAGGCGACGATGCAGGCGACGACGACACAACCCCCGACACCCCCGCAGCGTAACAACGCCATACTATAAATTTAGGAGCTACTCACGCTGATGGAATAAGCGTGAAGTGCCTAAAAACCTTAAAGCATTGCATGACACGCCCCTATAACTTTTCCGCAGGCCCCGCCGCCATCCCTGAATCCGTGCTGACCCAGGCTGCGGCCGAAATGCTGGACTGGCACGGCAGCGGCATGGGCGTGATGGAAATGAGCCATCGGGGCAAAGAGTTTTTGTCGATCTACGCGCAAACCAAGGCCGACTTCCGCGCCCTGATGGCCGTGCCACCCGAGTTCAAGATCCTGTTCATGCAAGGCGGTGGCCTGGGCGAAAACGCCATCGTGCCGCTGAATCTGTCGCGTGGCGGCAAGGTCGATTGCGTGGTCACCGGCAGCTGGAGCAACAAGTCACAAAAAGAAGCCCGCAAGTACGCCAGCGTGCACACGACTGCCAGCACCGAAGCCATCGGCTACACCCGCCTGCCCGATCCGGCCACCTGGGACCTGAGCGCCGATGCCAGCTACGTGCACATCTGCGGCAACGAAACCATAGACGGCGTGGAATTCCAGACCCTGCCCGACCTGCAAGCCCTGGGCTCCAAGGCCCCGCTGGTGGTCGATTTTTCGTCCCACGTGGCCTCGCGTAGCATGGACTG
The DNA here is from genome assembly GCF_056521425.1 of Rhodoferax sp. LS1P39. Taxonomy (NCBI): domain Bacteria; kingdom Pseudomonadati; phylum Pseudomonadota; class Betaproteobacteria; order Burkholderiales; family Comamonadaceae; genus Rhodoferax; species Rhodoferax sp. LS1P39. The sequence goes on from NZ_JBWMAV010000017.1 coordinate 73,815, forward strand.
GAGCAAGGTCGGCCTGGCCTTTGGCGGCGCGCAAAAGAACCTCGGCCCCGCCGGCCTGACCGTGGTGGTGGTACGCGAAGACCTGTTGGGCCACGCCCTGGACATCTGCCCCAGCGCCTTCAACTACGAGACGGTGGCCGACAACCAGTCGATGTACAACACGCCGCCCACCTACGCCATCTACATCGCCGGGCTGACCTTCCAGTGGCTCAAGCACCAGACCGAGGGCGACCTGCACGGCATTGCCGCCATGGAGCACCGCAACATCGCCAAAGCCGAGCTGCTGTACCGCGCCATTGACCAGTCGCAGCTCTACTTCAACAAGGTGGAGGCCGACTGCCGCTCGCGCATGAACGTGCCCTTCTTCCTGCGCGACGAGAGCCGCAACGATGCGTTTTTAGAAGGTGCCAAGGCACGCGGCTTGCTTCAGCTCAAGGGCCACAAGTCGGTCGGCGGCATGCGGGCCAGCATCTACAACGCCATGCCCCTGGCGGGCGTGCAGGCGCTGGTGGACTACATGCACGCATTTGAAAAGAGCCAAGCCTAAGCCATGACCGCCCCAACACCGCCCGCCGCCACCCCTGATCTGGCCGACCTGCGCGTCAAGATCGACCAGATCGACCAGGAGCTGCTCGCCCTGCTGAACCGCCGCGCCCATGTGGCCGAGCAGGTGGGCGACATCAAGCGCCGCGAGGGCTCGCCCTTTTTCCGGCCCGACCGCGTGGCCCAGGTCATCGAGAAAATCCAGCAGGCCAACCCTGGCCCGCTGAAAAACCAGCATGTAGCCGCCGTGTGGCGTGAAATCATGTCGGCCTGCCTGGCACTGGAAGCGCCCCAGCGCGTGGCCGTGCTCGGCCCGGAAGGCACCTTCACCGAGCAAGCCGCCGTCGAATTCTTTGGCAGCGCCGCCGAGCTGCTGTACTGCGCCAATTTCGACGAAGTCTTCCACACCACCGCCGCAGGCACGGTGCAGTACGGCGTGGTGGCCATCGAGAACTCCACCGAAGGCGTGGTGGCCCGCTCGCTGGATCTGTTTTTGCACTCGCCGGTGCACGTGGTGGGCGAAGTCAGCCTGCTGGTGCGCCACAACCTGCTGCGCCAGACCAATTCGCGCGACCACATCGACGTGGTCATGGCCCACCCCCAGGCGCTGGCCCAGTGCCAGGGCTGGCTGAGCCAGCACCTGCCCCACGCCGAGCGCCGCGCCGTCTCCAGCAATGCCGAAGGCGCGCGCCTGGCGGCTACCAACCCGGCCTGGGCGGCCCTGGCCAGCGAACGTGCCGCCTCCCAGTTTGGCCTGCACATCGTGGCCCACGCGGTGCAAGACGATGCCTACAACCGCACCCGCTTCGCCGTCATCTGCCTGCCGCAAACCCTGGCCACGCCGCCCGCGTCGGGCAAGGACTGCACCAGCCTGGTGGTATCCGTGCCCAACAAACCGGGTGCCATGCACGATTTGCTGGTGCCGCTAAAGACCAACGGCGTGTCCATGACCCGCTTCGAATCCCGCCCGGCCCGCACCGGCCAGTGGGACTACTACTTCTACATCGACCTCGACGGCCACCCCTCGCAGCCCCACGTGGCCAAGGCGCTGCAAGAGCTGCGCGCGCTGTGCGCCTTCTTCAAGGTACTGGGCACCTACCCGGTCGGCTCCTGAAAGCAGCGCCCATGTTTGAACAACTCGGACTGATAGGCTGCGGCCTCATGGGTGGCTCGTTTGCACTGGCGCTGAAAAACGCCGGGCTGGTCAAGCGCGTGGTGGGCTACAGCAAGTCGCCCTCCACCACCAGCAAGGCACGCCAAATGGGCGTGATCGACATCGAAGCCCCTTCGGCCCTGCTCGCCGTGTCGGGTGCCGACATCGTGTTGCTGGCCGTGCCCGTGGCCGCCACCGAAAACACCTTCAAGGCCATCAAGCACCTGATCACCCCTACCACCCTGGTGATGGACGTGGGCTCCACCAAGCGCGACGTGGTGGATGCCGCCCGCCGGGTGCTGCGCGAGCAGGTGGGCTCGTTTGTGCCCGCCCACCCCATCACCGGCAGAGAAGTCTCGGGCGTGGAATTTGCCGACCCGAACCTGTACACCGGCAAAAACGTCATCCTGACCCCCATCGAACGCACCCTGCCCGCGCAGTTGGCCCAGGCCCAGGCGGTGTGGGCGGCGCTGGGCTGCAATGTGCTGCAAATGACCCCCGAATCGCACGACGCGGCCTTTGCCGCCGTGAGCCATCTGCCCCACCTGATCGCCTTTGCCATGATGCACGGCCTGGTCAGCCAGCCGAAAGGGCAGGAATACCTGGCCCTGGCCGGGCCGGGCTTTCGCGACTTCACCCGCATTGCCGCGTCCGACCCGCACATGTGGCGCGACGTGCTGCTGGCCAACAAAGAGGAAGTGCTGGCCCAGTCGCAAATCTTCCAAAAGACGCTGCAGACCATGGAGAGCATGCTCACCAGCAACAACGTGGACGGCCTGGTGCAGATGCTGGAGCTCGCCAGCGACAGCCGCGCCGACTGGAGCATGGCCTCCCTCAAGCCTAAAAATTAATGTTCGCCACCCCTTTTCTCGACCTCCCTCCCCTCGACAGCGCCAGCGGCACCGTGGTGCTGCCGGGCTCCAAAAGCATCTCCAACCGCGTGCTCTTGCTGGCCGCCCTGAGCGGCGGCACCACCCGCGTGCACGACCTGCTGGACTCCGACGACACCAAGGTCATGCTGGCCGCGCTGGCCACGCTGGGCTGCGGCATCCGCCACACGGGTAACACGGTAGAGATCGACGGGCTGGCCGGGCAGTTGAAAACCACCCAGGCCGATTTGTTCATGGGCAACGCGGGCACCGCCATCCGCCCGCTCACCGCCGCGCTGGCGGTGTTGGGCGGTGATTTCACGCTGCACGGCGTGCCGCGCATGCACGAGCGCCCGATTGGCGACCTGGTCGATGCGCTGCGCCAGCTCGGCTGCCAGATCACCTACACCGGACAAGACGGCTATCCGCCCCTGCGCATCGGCCAACCCCAGCTCACGCTGATGGCCCCCATCCGCGTGCGCGGCGATGTGTCCAGCCAGTTTTTGACCGCCCTGCTGATGGCCCTGCCGCTGGTGGCCAAACAAGATGTAACCATCGACGTGGTGGGCGAGCTGATCTCCAAGCCCTACATCGAGATCACGCTGAACCTGCTGGCGCGCTTTGGCATCACCGTGCGGCGCGAGGGCTGGGCCCGCTTCACCATTCCCGCCGGTAGCCGCTACCAGTCGCCGGGCGACATCCATGTCGAGGCCGATGCCTCGTCTGCTAGCTATTTCATAGCTCTTGGCGCTCTTGCTACGGGCGGTAGTGGCACTTTTGACTCCAAAGTCCGGATCGAAGGCGTGGGGGCAGCATCCATCCAGGGCGATATCCGTTTCATCGAAGCCGCCGAGCACATGGGCGCGCAGGTCGTCAGCGGCCCGAACTGGCTGGAAATTAGCCGGGGCAGTTGGCCGCTGAAGGCCATCGACCTGGACTGCAACCACATCCCCGATGCCGCCATGACCCTGGCGGTGATGGCGCTGTACGCCGATGGCACGACCACGCTGCGCAACATCGCCAGTTGGCGCGTCAAGGAAACCGACCGCATCGCGGCCATGGCCACCGAATTGCGCAAGCTGGGCGCCACGGTGGAGGAAGGGCAGGATTTCATCCGTGTGACACCTCCCAGCGCCTGGAAAGCCGCCAGCATCCACACCTACGACGACCACCGGGTGGCGATGTGCTTCTCGCTGGCGGCCTTCAACCCGGCCAAGATTCCGGTGCGTATCGAAGACCCGAAGTGCGTCGCCAAGACCTTCCCCGATTACTTTGAGGCCTTGCTGGCACTGTCGCACACCGCCACCGCCCACATCCCCGTGCTCTGCATCGACGGCCCCACCGCCTCAGGCAAAGGCACGGTGGCAGCGGCCCTGGCCACGCGCCTGGGCTACCACTTTCTGGACTCGGGCGCGATGTACCGCATCACCGCGCTGGCCGCCTTGCGGGCGGGTTTATCCATCTCCAGTGCCGATGAAGCCGCCATCGCCACCCTGGCCCAGACCCTGCCCGTGCGTTTTGTAGACGGCAAGGTCTGGCTGGGCGACTCTGACGTGTCGGAGGCCATCCGCACCGAAGAAGCGGGCATGAACGCCTCCAAAGTCTCCGCCCTGCCTCGGGTACGCCTGGCTTTGGTGGACCTGCAGCACAGTTTTCGGCGCCTGCCCGGGCTGGTGGCCGACGGGCGCGACATGGGCACCGTGATCTTCCCCGATGCCCCCTTGAAGGTGTACTTGACCGCCACCGCCGCCAAGCGCGCAGAGCGGCGGTATAAGCAGTTGATTTCAAAGGGAATTTCGACTACACTCGAAGACCTTCGCGCTGACTTGGAAGCGCGCGACGCACGGGACTCCTCCCGTGTGGCTGCGCCACTCAAGCCCGCACAAGATGCCTTGCTGCTGGACAACTCTGATATGTCGATCGAAACATCGGTCGACCAGGTGTTGCTGTGGTGGCAAAGCAAGCAGCCGTTTGGCCATAGCTAAACGGCAAACCCAAGAGCCCACTCTGCTGCCTCAGCCGAGTGGTTTTTAACCCTGTAACCCCGGTGGTCCCCGACCGCCAAACCGCCACACCAGACCCCAACGCAGGTGCAATTCCGCACCCGCCAACCCTGTGCTGTGGACTAGGAAAACCATGTCAGAATCATTTGCAGACCTCTTTGCCGAATCGCTAACCCGCACGGAAACGCGCATTGGTGAAGTCGTCACCGCCGAAGTCATCCGTATCGAACACAGCTTTGTGGTCGTTAACGCTGGCCTCAAATCCGAAGCCTACGTGCCGCTGGAAGAATTCAAAACCGACAAGGGCGAAGTGGAAGTCCAAGTTGGCGAATTCATTTCGGTTGCCATCGTGGCCATCGAAAACGGCTACGGCGACACCATCGTCAGCCGTGACACCGCCAAGCGCCTGGCTTCCTGGATGTCCCTGGAGAAATCCCTGGAATCCGGCGAGTTCGTTACCGGCACCACCTCCGGCAAGGTCAAGGGCGGCCTGACCGTTCTGGTCAACGGCATCCGCGCATTCCTGCCCGGTTCGCTGATCGACACCCGCCCCATCAAGGACTTGTCTCCCTACGAGAACAAGACCATGGAATTCAAGGTCATCAAGCTGGACCGCAAGCGCAACAACGTCGTGTTGTCGCGCCGCGCTGTGGTCGAAGCGTCGATGGGCGAAGAACGCGCCAAGCTGATGGAAACCCTGAAAGAAGGCTCCGTGGTGCACGGCGTGGTCAAGAACATCACCGAATACGGTGCGTTCGTGGACCTGGGCGGCATTGACGGCCTGCTGCACATCACCGACATGGCATGGCGCCGCGTGCGTCACCCCTCGGAAGTGGTGACGGCTGGTCAGGAAATCACCGCCAAGATCCTCAAGTTCGACACCGAAAAGAACCGTGTCTCGCTGGGTCTGAAGCAAATGGGCGACGACCCATGGATGGGCGTGAACCGCCGCTACCCCCAGTCGACCCGCCTGTTCGGCAAGATCACCAACATCGCTGACTACGGTGCATTTGTGGAACTCGAACCCGGCATCGAAGGCCTGGTGCACGTTTCCGAAATGGACTGGACCAACAAGAACATCGCTCCCGCCAAGCTGGTTTCGCTGGGCGACGAAGTCGAAGTCATGGTTCTGGAAATCGACGAAGACAAGCGCCGCATCAGCCTGGGCATGAAGCAGTGCAAGGCCAACCCATGGCAAGAATTCGCGCAAGACACCAAGCGTGGCGACCGCGTCAAGGGCCCGATCAAGTCGATCACCGACTTCGGCGTGTTCGTGGGCTTGGCTGCCGGTATCGACGGCCTGGTGCATTTGTCTGACCTCTCGTGGAACGAAACCGGCGAAGCCGCCGTGCGTAACTACAAGAAGGGCCAAGAAGTCGAAGCCATCGTGTTGGCCGTGGACGTGGACCGCGAACGCATCTCTTTGGGCATCAAACAGCTCGACAGCGATCCGTTCACCACCTTCACCACCATCAACGACAAGGGCCAGATCGTGACCGGCAAGGTCAAGACCGTGGATGCCCGTGGCGCTGAAATCGACCTGGGTGAAGACATCATCGGTTACCTGCGCGCTTCCGAAATCAGCCGTGACCGCGTCGAAGACGCTCGCAACGTGCTGAAAGAAGGCGACGAAGTCACCGCTGTGGTGGTCAATGTGGATCGCAAGACCCGCAACATCCAGCTGTCGATCAAGGCCAAGGACGCTGCCGACCAAGGCGAAGCCATGGCTGCACTGAGCCAGGCTTCGGCCCGCGAAAACGCTGGCACCACCAGCCTGGGCGCATTGCTGCGCGCCAAGCTGGACAACAACAATTAATTTGTTGCTGACATAGCCTAGTGCCAGGCCGATCCGACTCGCAGGGGCGAGCGGGTCGGCTTTATTTATAAGCCAACAGGCTTTGCGCAATCCTCTCCACCCCCGGGTGCATTACGCAAATCTTTTTGAAACCACACCCCTCCATGACCCGATCCGACCTTGTTGAAGAACTGGCCGCCCGATTCAGCCAGCTGACCCACCGCGATGCCGAGCATGCCGTGAAAACCATCCTGGATGCCGTCGGGGATGCGCTGGTGCGTGGCCATCGGGTGGAGATACGCGGTTTTGGCAGCTTCTCCATCAACCGCCGCCCGCCGCGCATGGGCCGCAACCCGCGCAGCGGCGAAAGCGTGGCCATCCCCGAAAAGCGCGTGCCCCACTTCAAACCCGGCAAGGCACTGCGCGAAGCCGTAGACCTGCACACCGCCGAGATCGAGGCCCGTGAGTTGCGTGAATCCCGCGAATGAGGTTTTGGCCTAGATAGAATGCCCAGACGATGGAGGACACCCATGAAGAATCTGGTCCGGCTGCTTAAGTGGTTACTTAAGGCAGCCATTTTTTTTACCCTGTTTGCCTTTGCGCTGAACAACCAGCAAGACGCGGTGGTGCACTTCTTTTTTGGTACGCAGTGGCGCGCCCCCATGGTGCTGCTGATTCTGAGCGCCTTCGCCGCCGGGCTGGCCCTGGGCATTTTGGGCATGGTGCCGCGCTGGTGGAAGCACCGCGTGGTCGCCATCAAGGCCCAGCAGCCCGTGCCGGTGCCCGCCCCCCTCGACACCCCCCGCACGGAGCCCATCGCCCCACCCCATGGACTTTGACCTCAGTTGGATTTTGCTGGGCCTGCCCATCGCCTTTGTACTCGGCTGGCTGGCATCGCGGTGGGACTTTCGGCAGCTGCGCCTGGACAACCGCCTGGCCCCCAAGGCCTATTTCAAGGGCCTGAACTACCTGCTCAACGAGCAGCAGGACAAGGCCATCGATGCCTTCATCGAAGCCGTGCAAAAAGACCCCGACACCTCGGAGCTGCACTTTGCCCTGGGCAATCTGTTCCGCCGCCGGGGCGAAACCGAGCGCGCCGTGCGCGTGCACGAACACCTGCTGTCGCGCGGCGACCTGAGTGCTGCCGACCGCGACCGCTCGCAGCACGCGCTGGCGCAAGACTTTTTGAAAGCCGGTTTGCTCGACCGGGCCGAAGAGGCCCTGCGCAAGCTCGAAGGCACGGCTTTTGAAGCCCAAAGCCGCCTGGCCCTGCTGTCCATCTACGAGCGCTCGCGCGACTGGCCCGATGCGTCCGAGATCGCCCACAAGCTGGAATCCGCAGGCCAGGGCAGCTTCAGCGGCCGCCAATCGCACTATCTGTGCGAACAGGCCGCCGCCCAGCCCGAAGCCGCCCAGGGCCTGCTGGAAAAAGCCATCGCCGTCGCCCCGCAAGCCGCCCGCCCACGCATCGACCTGGCCATCTTGCAGCACCAGGCAGGCCAGCTGGATGAGGCCTTTAAAACCCTGCTAGCGCTGGCTGAATCAGCACCAGCAGCTATACCTTTGGTAGCAGAGCGGATTGCCACCATTGCCACCGCCGCCGGGCTCACCGACCCGGCCCTGGCGCTGCTGGAGGCCAGCTACACCCACAGCGCCTCGCTGGACGTGCTGGAAGCCATCCTGACGCTGCAACTGCGCAGCGGCACCCCCATGGCCGAGGTGCGCATGCGCTACATCCAGCACCTGGAGCGCGAACAGTCCCTGGTGGCCGCCGCCCGCTGGATTGCCGGGGAAAAGCTGGAGCACGAAGAATTCCACCCCCAGATCCAGCGCGCCCTGGACCATGCCGCGAACCCCTTGAAGCGTTACCGCTGCGCCGCCTGCGGGTTTGAGGCCAAGCAGCATTTTTGGCAATGCCCCGGCTGCCAGGCCTGGGACAGTTACCCCGCAAGACGCGTAGAAGAACTATGACAAAACTAGCTAATCTTTCCCGAGACCAAATGGCCCAGGCCCAGGTGCTGGTGGTCGGCGATGCCATGCTGGACCGCTACTGGTACGGCGCGGTGGACCGCATCAGCCCCGAAGCGCCGGTGCCGGTGGTGCGCGTCACCCGCGAAGAAGAGCGCATGGGCGCGTCGGCCAATGTGGCCTACAACATCGTGTCGCTAGGCGCACAGGCTTCCCTTTTGACGGTGGTGGGCGACGACGATGCCAGCCACAAGCTGGAGAAGCTGGTCGCCCAGACCGGCATCCGCCCCTACTTTGGCCGCGATGCGGAGCTGCAAACCACGGTGAAGCTGCGCGTGATTGGCCGCCAGCAGCAGCTGCTGCGCATGGACTTCGAGAACACGCCGAAAAGCGAAATCCTGGCCTCGCAGTCGGCCACCTTTGCCACCCTGCTGCCCGCGCACCAGGCGGTACTGTTTTCCGACTACGGCAAGGGCGGGCTGGCCCATGTGGGCGACATGATTGCCCTGGCCCTGGCCAGCGGCAAAAAGATCCTGATCGACCCCAAGGGCAGCGACTATTCGCGCTATAGCCAGGCCAGCGTCATCACACCCAACCGCGCCGAGTTGCAGCAGGTAGTGGGCAGCTGGAGCAGCGAAGAGCAGCTGCGCACCAAGGCGCAGAATTTGCGCAAAGAGCTGCAGCTCGAAGCCCTGCTGGTCACCCGCAGCGAAGAAGGCATGACGCTGTACGACGATGCCGGTGAGCTGCACGCCAGCGCCCAGGCCCTGGAAGTGTTCGACGTGACCGGCGCGGGCGACACGGTGATTGCCACCATGGCCGCCCTGGTAGCCGCGGGCCTGAGCCTGCGCGAGGCCATGCCGCTGGCGAACCGGGCGGGCAGCGTGGTGGTCGGCAAGTTCGGCACCGCCACCGTCAGCTATGAAGAATTGTTTGTGAAGGATTTGTTATGACCCGCATCGTCGTCACCGGAGCCGCCGGTTTCATCGGCAGCAACCTCGTCAAAGGCCTGAACGCACGCGGCATCACCGACATCATTGCGGTGGATGACCTGACCCAGGGCGACAAATACCGCAACCTGGCCGACCTGCAGATTGCCGACTACGTGGATGCCGATGCCTTCTACGAGCGCTTTGCCAAAGGCAGCTACGGCAAGGTCGAGGCCGTGTTCCACGAGGGCGCGTGCAGCGACACCATGGAAATGAACGGCAAGTACATGATGGACAACAACTACACGCTGTCCTGCAAGCTGTTCGATGCCTGCCACTCCCAGGGCACGCGCCTGCTGTATGCCTCGTCGGCGGCCACCTATGGAGGCTCGGCATCGTTTGTCGAAACCCCCGAGTTCGAGCGCCCGCTCAACGTCTACGGCTACTCCAAGCTGCTGTTCGACCAGCGTATGCGCCTGCTGTGCGGCACGTCATTCGACCGCAACCCGCACCAGGTGGTGGGTTTCCGCTACTTCAACGTCTATGGCCCGCGCGAGCAGCACAAGGGCCGCATGGCCAGCGTGGCGTTTCACCAGTTCAACCAGTTCAAGGCAGACGGCAAGGTCAAGCTGTTTGGCGAATACGGCGGCTACCCGCAAGGCGGGCAGATGCGCGATTTTGTGTTTATCGACGACGTGGTGGCGGTGAACCTGTGGTTCTTCGACCACCCGGAGAAGTCCGGCATTTTCAACCTGGGCACCGGTAAGGCCCAGCCCTTCAACGACATCGCCCACGCCGTCGTGAATGCGCTGCACAGCCAGCCCGTCAGCCTGGCGGATGCCGCCAGTACCGGCCTGCTTGAATACGTGCCCTTCCCCGACGCGCTGCGCGGCAAATACCAGTGCTACACCCAGGCCGACCTGACGGCGCTGCGCAGCACCGGCTGCGACCACGCGTTTGCCGACGTGCACACCGGGGTGACGCGCTACGTGCAGACCTTGTTGCAAGGCTGAGCCATGTACGCCGCCTCGGTCCCCGTCTTCCAGCGCTACCTCGGCCAACTGGCCAGGATGGTGGATGCGGGCGCGGCCCAGGGCTGCGACCTGCAGGCCCGGCTGGTGCCCGACATGCTGCCGTTGGGGCTGCAGATCGACATTGCCACCCAGTTCAGCCTGCGCGCCTGCGCCACCCTGGCCGGGCTGGAGGTACCACCTTTTGGCCAGGGCAGCGCCACGTTTGCCGACCTGCATGCCCGCATCGCCCGCGCCCAGGCCTTTCTGGCCGCGCTAACCCCGGCGCAGATGGCCGGTAACGCCCAGCGCCTGTGCACCGACCAGGCGGGCCAGGCCACGGTGACGCTACCGGGCGAGGCCTTTCTATCGCAGTACGCCCTGCCCAACTTCTTTTTCCACCTCACCAGCGCATACACACTGCTGCGCCAGCAAGGCGTGCCGCTGGGCAAGGCAGACTTTGACGGCTGGCACCAATACGGGTAAATTGCTATTTAATTGGTAGCTTTTCACGCCCATGGAATAAGCACGAACTGCCTTTTTCAGTAGGAGTATTTTGCTATGGAAACCTTCACTACCCTGGCCAGCATCCTGGCTGTGTTGTTTATCGGCGTGATCAGCCCCGGCCCCAGTTTTGTGCTGGTGGCGCGCACCGCCATTGGCAGCTCGCGCCAGGCCGGGGTGGCATCCGCCCTGGGCATGGCAGCCGGTGCCTGCGTGCTCAGCGTGGTGGCCTTGCTGGGGCTGCACGCGCTGCTGCAACAGGTGCCGCTGGCCTACTGGGGGCTGAAATTGGTGGGCGGCGTGTACCTGCTCTACCTGGGTTTCAAGATCTGGCAAGGGGCCAAGACACCGCTGGTGCTGGCCGACACAGGCCCGCTGACCAAAGCGGGGGTGCTGCGCCACTTCTTGATCGGCGCGGGCACCATGGTCAGCAACCCCAAGGCGGCGGTGGTGTACGGCGTAATCTTCGCCGCGCTGTTGCCGCACACGCCGTCGCTGGCGCTGAGCCTGGCCCTGCCGCCCAGCGTGTTTGTGCTGGAGGCCAGTTGGTATCTGCTGGTGGCGCTGGCCCTGTCGTCGACGCGGCCCCGGCAAACCTATTTGCGGGCCAAGACGGCGATCGACCGGGTGACCGGGGCGGTGCTGGGGCTGCTGGGCACCAAGCTGCTGCTGTCGTCGTCACAGTAGCCGCGCATAGCAGTTCAGCATCTACGCCATTATCTGCTACTGAATAAGTAGCTGCTTGCGCCTATTCCATCAGCGCAAGCAGCTCTTTTGATACCTCATTTTTTGGCTTTGAGTTGCGCACCGCAGGACTCGCGCACCACCAGGTGCGTGGCCACCACTGGCTGCGGGCTGTTTTGTACGTCTTCGCCGCGCAGCAGGGCGCGCAGCATGGCCATGGCTTCGCGGCCCAGGGAAATGGTGTCGGAGCGCACGGTGGTCAGCGGTGGCGACGCAAATTCGGCCATCGGTATGTCGTCGTAGCCCACCAGGGCAATGTCTTCGGGTACGCGCAGCCCCGCTTCTTTCAACGCCTTGATGGCTCCGAAGGCGATGGTGTCGTTGCCTGCAAACAGGGCGGTAAACGGCACCTTGCGGGCCAGTAGCTCCTGCGTGGCGCGGTAGCCGCTGGCGGCGCTGATGTCGGCGTAGGCGCACCAGGCGGGGTCGATGGGCAGACCGTGGTCGGCCATGGCTTCGCGCCAGCCGCGCTCGCGCTCGTTGACGGCCAGGTACTCGGGCTGGGCGAAATTGACGAAGGCAATCTGCGTGTGGCCCAGGGCGATCAGGTGGTTGACAGCCAGCTTGGCAGCCAGCGAGGTGTCGTTGCCGGTGGTGTGGTAGCGGCCCACATCGGGCATGCCGGTGCCAAACACCACCAGCGGAATGCCCGCGTCGGCAATGCTGGAGAGGTATTCGCGACCCGCCAGGCTGGGATTGACGACGATCAGCCCGTCGATACGGCGGCTGCGCACCAAGTCCACAAAGGCCCCGGGCTCGCGGCCCTCGTCGTCGCTGGACTCGATCAGCATCTTCAGGCCAAAGCGGTGGCACTCCTCGTTGATGCTGGCCACCAGGTGCGCCAAAAACACGTCCACATACAGGTGCGAGGCTTTGGGGATCACCAGCGCCACGGTGCTGGTGGAGCCACCGGCCAGCGTGCGGGCGGCGGCGTTGGGCTCGTAGCCGATCTCGCGGGCGGCGGCCAGCACCTTCTCGCGGGTGGCTTCGCTGATGCCCTGGTCGCGTACGTTGTTCAACACAAAAGACACGGTGGTGCGCGACACCCCGGCGCGGCGCGCGACCTCGCTGCTGGTGGGGGGAGATTTGAGGGAAGCTTTCATGTAAGGGGTCGATCGTAGCGGATGCACAGGCTTGTTACGAATTTCTACACTTAAAGAGCAGTTGGGCTGCAAAACCCGTATTTTCCCTAGTACTAATCCGCGTCAGTAAATTTATCATCCAATTACTAACCCGCGTTAGATACCTAAAAAAGGAGACTCCGTGACCATTCCCGCTCCGACTGCACCGCACGCGCTCAGCCCCACCCGGCGGGCCGAAACCCTGACCGCCTGGGCGCTGGTGCTGCCCGCCTTTATCGGCTTCGCGGTGTTCTACGCCTGGCCCACGCTGCGCGCCATCGAGATCAGCTTTACCGACTGGAACCTGCTGCGCGAACCCAAGTTTGTCGGCCTGGCCAACTACGCCACCATGCTGGAAGACGGCAAGTTCTGGCAGGGTATGAAGCTGTCGGCCTACTACGTGGTGCTGAACATTCCACTGCAGGTGGTGCTGGGCCTGTTTCTGGCGGTATCCATGGACCGGCTGACCAAGTCGCTGTTCGTCAAGTCCATCGTGCTGCTGCCCTACCTGCTGTCCAACGTGCTGGTGGCGATGATGTGGCTGTGGATGCTGGACCCGCTGCTGGGCCTGGTCAACAGCCTGATCGAAGGCGTCGGCCTGGAGCGCCAGCCCTTCTTTGGCGGTGCCGACCAGGCGCTGCTGACAGTGGCGGCGGTCAACATCTGGCGGCACATGGGGCTGGTAGCCATGCTGTTTCTGGCCGGGCTGCAAAACATCCCCCGCAACCTGTACGAGGCCGCCGCACTGGAGGGAGCCAGCGAGTGGCAGATGTTCTGGCGCATCACCTTGCCGCTGCTGCGCCCGGTGATGGTGTTTGTGCTGGTGACCAGCGTGACGGGCTCGTTCCAGATCTTCGACACCATCGCCGTGACCACCAACGGCGGCCCGCTGGACTCGACCCGCGTGATCGTGCACTACATCGTGCAAAACGCCTTCAGCTTCTACAAGATGGGCTATGCCTCGGCCATGTCGATGACGCTGTGCGTGGTGATGATGATTTACACCGTGTTCCAGATGCGGGTGATGAAGGCTTCCGAGAACGACCTGGCTTGACTGACAAGGTAACCCCATGAACACCATCGTATCCCCCGCTGTGGCCGATGCCACACCCCACCGCATCCGCATCTTCACCCCCGGCCGCATTGCCGCCTGGGTGGCGCTGGCCACCATGCTGGTGATCACCCTGGCCCCGCTGTGGATGGTGGTGAAAACCGCGCTCATGCAGTCGGCCAACCTGTACACCGAGTCGGCCCAGTTTCTGCCCTCCGAGCCCACGCTGGCCAACTTCCAACGCGTGCTGGGTTTCATGACCGCCGATGAAAGCCGCGCCCTGGGCGGCTCGGGGGCCGAAATCAACTTTCTGCGGGCGCTGGGCAACTCGGTGCTGTTCACCGGCATCATCGTCTGCACACAGGTTTGCTTTGCGGCCATGGCGGCCTACGCCTTTGCCCGGCTGCGCTTTCCAGGCCGCAACGTGCTGTTTGCGATGTTTGTGGGCTCGATGATGGTGCCGGGCGTGGTCACCTTCATTCCCAACTTCATCCTCATCAAAGACCTGGGCCTGCTCAACACCATGGTGGGCATGGTCGCGCCGTTTTGCCTGATGCAGGGGTTCTCGGTGTTTTTCTTGCGGCAGTTTTTTCTGTCGATCCCGCGTGATCTGGAAGAGGCCGCGCTGCTGGACGGGGCCTCGTACACCTACATCTTCACCCACGTGGTGCTGCCGCTGAGCATCACCCCGCTGGCCACCATCGCCATGCTGACCGGCATCAATATGTGGAACGAATTCTTCTGGCCCTACCTGGTGGCCAAAGACGATGCGCAGCAGGTGCTGCCGGTGGCCCTGCAGAGCTTCAAGTCGCAAACCGCCCAGGGCCAGCCCGACTGGACCGGCCTGATGGCCGCCACCGCCATCACCGTGATGCCCACCATTTTGCTTTTGGTGGTCCTTGGCCGCCGAGTAGTGGAATCCGTCCAGTTCAGTGGCGGAAAGTAGTTAGTCGTTTTCTCAACCAACCATAACGGAGACAAGCATGACCCTCAAACTCAGCACACTCGCAGCCGCCGCCCTGGCCTGTATCGGCAGCGCCCACGCCGTCGAAGTCAAATACATGCTCTGGGATTCGAACCAGATGCCCGCCTACAAACAGTGCGCCGCCGACTTCGAGAAAAAGAACGCAGGCATCACCATCAAGATCACCCAGTCCGGCTGGGACAACTACTGGACCGCCATCTCCACCGGCTTCATCTCCGGCACCGCGCCCGATGTGTTTACCGACCACCTAGCCAAATACCCCGAGTTTGCCAAGAACAACCAGCTGGTGGATCTGGCCCCGCTGATCCTGCGCGACAAACTGGACACCACCGCCTACACCAATGGCCTGTATGAAACCTGGGGCCGCGACGGCAAGCAATACGGCCTGCCCAAAGACTGGGACACGATTGGTTTCATGGTCAACATGGACATGGCCAAAAAAGCCGGTGTCACGCTGGCCGAGCTGCAAGCCATGACCTGGAACCCCAAGGACGGCGGCAGCTTCGAAAAAATCGTGCGCAAACTGAGTGTGGACGCGGCGGGCAACAATGCCACCGCAGCCAACTTCGACAAGAAAAAGGTCGCCGTCTACGGCTACCAGAACCCCGGTGCGGGCGGCATGATGGGCCAGACCGAATGGGGCCACTTTGCTGTCTCCAACGGCTTTAAGTACCAGGACAAACCGTGGGACCCCAAGTTCTACTACGACAGCCCCAAACTGGCCGAAACCCTGGATTATCTGGCCGGACTGCCGGGCAAAGGCGTATCGGCCAGCCTGGAAAACACCAAATCCCTCGGCCCCGATGCCATGTTCATCGCCAAGAAGGTCGCCATCGTGCCGCAGGGCTCGTGGATGATCACCTACTTCAAAGACAGCGCCAAGTTCGACAACGCCTGGGTGCCCCTGCCCACCGGCCCCAGCGGTACCCGCGCCACCATGCTCAACGGCCTGGCTGACTCCATCTGGGTGGGCTCCAAGGTGCAGGCCGAGGCCTGGAAATGGGTCAAGTACCTGGGTTCGACAGATTGCCAAAGCGTCGTAGCGGGCTACGGCGTGGTGTTCCCCGCCATCAAGGGCATGGCGGAAAAAGCCATGGAGGCACAAAAGACCAAGGGCGTGGATTCCTCCGCTTTCCTGACCATGGCCAAGTCCAAAACCTACCTGCCCCCCATTGCAGACAGCGGCTCCGAAATCGACGAAGTGATGAAAGCCTCGATCGAAGGCGTGCTGATGGGCAAATCGGATGCCACCAGCGCCCTCAAAGCCGCCAACGCCAAAGTCAACCAACTCGCTAAGAAATAAGCACCCCCCCAGGCTACGCACTTCCCCGGGCTCGGCTTGGAAAGCCGAGAACGCAAGTCTCCGCCAACCCCCTTGCAGGGGGCGATACCAGTGGCCTGGCAGAGCCAGTTCCACGGTATCTCTGGTGAAGACACGTTCTGTACCCAGGCGTGCGTAGCCACCCACACACCACCCACTAGAGACTCGCCATGACACGCCGCATCAAGATCACCCTCATCGGGGCTGGCAGCATTGTTTTCACCCGCAACCTGCTGGGCGATATTTTTTCCTACCCCGAGCTGGCCGATTGCGAAGTGGCCTTGCACGACATCGACGAACACCGCCTGCGACTGGCCGAAATGGTGGCGCAACGCCGGGCCGCCGCCCTGGGCGTAAAACCCCTGATCACGGCCAGCACCGACCGCCGCCGCGCGCTCGACGGCGCACAGTTCGTCATCAGCACCATCCAGGTCGGCGGCTACAAGCCCGCCACCGTAACCGACTTCGAAATCCCCAAGAAATTTGGCCTGGAGCAGACCATTGGCGACACCTTGGGCATTGGCGGCATCATGCGCGGCCTGCGCACCATCCCCGTGCAGTTGGCCATGCTCAAGGACATGGAAGACGTGTGCGCCCCCGGTGCCATCCACCTGAACTACGTCAACCCCATGGCCATGATCACCTGGGCGCTGAACCAGGCCAGCAAGCGCATTCCCACCGTGGGCCTGTGCCACAGCGTGCAGCACACCGCGCACGAACTGGCGCACGATCTGGGCATTCCGGCCGAAGAGATCGACTACACCTGCGCGGGCATCAACCACATGTCGTTCTACACAAAGTTTGAGCACAAGGGGGTCGATCTGTACCCACGCCTGCGCCAGATTTATGCCGACGGAAAAGCCCCCGACTGGAACCGCGTGCGGTATGAAATGCTGAACCAGCTGGGCCACTTCCCCACCGAGTCCAGCGAGCACTTTGCCGAATACGTGCCATGGTTCATCAAAAAAGGCCGCGAAGATCTGCTGGCCAAATACAACATTCCGCTGGACGAATACCCTGGCCGCTGCCAGATTTTTGAACACGCCTGGCCCTACATCGAGCGCGAGCTGCAAGCCCCCGGCACGCAGGACGTGCAGGCCCTGAAAGCCGAGCTGGAAGCTGCCAACATCCATGTGATGCCGCGCAACATCACCGAAGCCGCCCGCCTGCTGGAGGGCCTGAACGCGGTCAACCGCTCGGTCGAATACGGTGGCCAGATCATCCACTCCATGGTCAGCGGCACGCCGCGCGTGGTGTATGGCAATGTGCTCAACCACCACCTGATCGACAACCTGCCCCAGGGCTGCGCGGTGGAAGTGCCCTGCCTGGTGGATGCCAACGGCGTGCAACCCACCCGCGTCGGCAAGCTGCCTATCCAGCTGGCGGCGCTGATGCGCACCAACGTCAACGTGCAAGAGCTGGTGGTGGCCGCCATCACCGAGCAGAAGCGCGAACACGTCTACCACGCCGCCATGCTCGACCCGCACACCGCCGCCGTACTCGACTTGGCGCAAATCCGCGCCATGGTCGATGAACTGCTGGTGGCGCACCGCGCCTTCCTGCCCGACTACCTGCAAGCTTAAAAAAAGAGGCACCACCATGGCCAGCATTGAACTTCGCGCCGTCAACAAAACCTATGGCAACGACGTGGCGGTGATCCGCAACGTCGACCTGCACATCCAGCAAGGCGAGTTTTGCGTCTTCGTCGGGCCGTCGGGCTGCGGCAAGTCCACACTGCTGCGCATGGTGGCCGGACTGGAAGACATCACCAGCGGCGACCTGCTGATCGACGGCCAGCGCATGAACGACACCCAGCCCGCCAAACGCGGCGTGGCCATGGTGTTCCAAAGCTATGCGCTGTTTCCGCACATCACCGTGTACGACAACCTGGCCTTCGGCATGACGCTGAACAAGGTGGACAAGACCGAGATCCGCCGCAAGGTGATGGAGGCCGCCAAGGTGCTGCAACTGGAGCACCTGCTGGACCGCAAGCCCAAGGCCTTGTCCGGCGGGCAACGCCAGCGGGTGGCGATTGGCCGCGCCATCGTGCGCGAGCCGGGTGTGTTTTTGTTTGACGAGCCGCTGTCCAACCTGGATGCCTCGCTGCGGGTGCAAACCCGTTTCGAGATTGCCAAGATCCACCGTGACTTCGGCAAGGCCAGCACCATCTACGTGACCCACGACCAGGTGGAAGCCATGACCCTGGCCGACCGCATTCTGCTGCTCAACGCCGGGCCGGCCGTGCTCACCGAGGGCAGCGTGGCCCAGTGCGGCAGCCCGCTGGAGCTGTACCACCGGCCCCGCAACCTGTTTGTGGCGGGCTTCATCGGCTCGCCCAAGATGAACTTCCTGGAGGGCCGCCTGGTCGAGGGCCGCAGCGACATCGCCAAGGTGCAGCTCACCGGCGGTGAGGTGGTGGAAGCCATGGTGGACGGCAGCGCGCTGCAGCCCGGCCAGCCCGTCACCATCGGCATCCGCCCCGAGCACACCCTGCTGGGCACCGCCACCCAAAGCATCACGCGCCAGGTGCACTGGCAAGAGCGCCTGGGCGAGTCCACCTATTTGTTTCTTGACAGCGGTGTAGCCAACCAGCCCCTGGTGGTCAAAGCCCCCGGCCAGTTCCACGCCGACCCCGGCCAGCGCGTGGCGGTATCGCTGCCCGCAGCCGCCATGCATGTGTTTGACGACAAGGGCCACGCGCTGGAGCGCCGCATCCCCATTGCCGATATGTTGATTCCCCACGCCGCCTGACCGAAAAAATGACCGCTGAATTCCTCCTCCTGCACAGCCGCCACAGCTCCCTGGTGCTCGAATGCCCGCCTGGTGAAGCACCCCTGTGGCGCTACTGGGGCCCGCGCCTGCCCGATGGCAACACCCCGGGCCAGGCGCTGCGCGGCACCCGCCCGCTGCCGTCCTTCATGCTCGACTTCGACCAGCCGCTCACCGTGCTGCCCACCTTCGGCGTGGGCTGGTTCGGCCAAAGCGCACTGCTGGCGCACCGGGCCGGGCTGGACTTCGCCCAGGCCATCACCCAGTGCGAGGTGGAATGGACCACCCCCGGCAGCGCCCTGGTGCTGCACCTCACCGACGCGGTAGCGCAGCTGCGCTTTAACGTGTCGATGGCGCTGGACGCAAATACCGATGTGCTCACGCTGCAGACCACGCTGACCAACCTGGGCGATGCGGACATCGACGTGCAATGGCTGGCCGCAGGCACCCTGCCCCTGCCCGGCGACGCGGCCACCGTGCGCTCGTACGCGGGCCAGCACAACCACGAATTTCTGCTGCAAACCGACACCCTGGGCCGCAACCAGTGGCGGCGCGAAAACCGCCGGGGCCGCACCTCGCACGACTGCTTTCCCGGCGCGGTGGTCACCACGCCCGGCAGTACCGAGCACACCGGCCTGGTCTTCGGCGCGCACCTGGCCTGGTCGGGCAACCACCAACAAACCATCGAGTGGCTGCACGACGGCCAGTACCAATGGCAAATGGGCGAGTGGCTGGCCCCCGGCGAAGGCCGCCTGGCCCCCAACGCCAGCCTGCACACGCCCGAGATCATCGCCACCTGCTCCACCGGGGGCCTGAACGGCCTGGCCGCCAACTTCCACGCCGCCCTGCGCGCCCGCATGGCCTGGCCCGGTGGCGAAATGCGCCCGCGCCCGGTGCACCTCAACACCTGGGAGGCGTTTTACTTCGACCTGGTACCTGGCGACGTCATGGCCCTGGCCGATGCCGCCGCCAAAGTGGGCGTAGAGCGCTTTGTGCTGGACGACGGCTGGTTCCACCGCCGCCACCACGACCGCGCTGCCCTGGGCGACTGGTGGCCCGATGCCGACAAGTTCCCGAGCGGCCTGGGCCCGCTAGTGGCGCACGTCAATGCGCTGGGCATGGAGTTCGGCCTGTGGGTCGAGCCCGAAATGATCAACCCCGACAGCGAGCTCTTCCGCACCCACCCCGACTGGGCGCTGCAAATCGCCGGGCGCCCGCTACTCACCGCCCGCAACCAGCTGGTGCTGGACATCTCGCGCCCCGAAGCGGCCGACTATTTGTTTGCCAAGATCGATACCCTGCTGGCCGCCCACGCCATCCGTTACCTCAAATGGGACCACAACCGCGACCTGACCACCGCCGCCCTGGCCGGTGGCATGGGCAGCGCAGGCTACCGCACCCAGGTGCATGCGGTGTACGCGCTGATGGCACGCCTGCGGGCGGCCCACCCGGAGGTGGAAATCGAAAGCTGCTCCGGCGGCGGGGGCCGCATCGACTTTGGCATCCTGCGCTATACCCACCGCGTGTGGGGCAGCGACTGCATCGACGCGATGAGCCGGGTGCAGATCCAGCACGGCTTTGGCCAGTTCTTCCCGCCAGAAATTCTGGGCTCGCACATCGGCACCGCCCCGGCCCACACCACCGGCCGTTGCCAGTCCCTGGCCTTCCGCGCCGCCGTGGCCCTGACCGGCCACCTGGGGGTGGAGCTGGATGTGCGGCATCTGGACGAATTCACGCTTACCGCCCTATCCGACTGGATAGTTTGCTATAAAAATTGGAGAGTCCAGCTCCACCATGGCCGCGTCTGGCGTGGCGAGGCTGCCGACGGCCTGGTCTGGCAAGCCCATGGCGATGCGGAGGACCTGCTGCTGCTGGTCTACCGCTGCCAGCCCACCAGCCACCGCTACACCCCGCCGCTGCGCCTGCCCATGTTGGACACCGCCGCCCGCTACCAAGTGGAGCAGCTGGTGCCCATCGCAGGCGAAGGGGCGGTGCAATCCCCCGCGCCGTTCTTCACGGCTCTGCAAAACGGCGGATTAGCCCTAGACGGTGCCTGGCTGGCCCAGGCTGGCCTGCCCATGCCACGCGCCACGGCAGAGAGCTGCTTCATCGTGCGTTTGAAAAAGGTGCTGCCATGAACATCCTGGTCACCGGCGGTACCGGCTACATCGGCAGCCTGACCAGCCTGCGCCTGCTGGAAGCCGGGCACCGCCCGGTGCTGCTGGACAACCTGTGCAACAGCAACCCGGCGGTGCTGGACCGCATCGCCACGCTGGGCGGCAGCCGCCCCCAGTTTGTAGAAGGCGATGTGCGCGACCGCGCCTTGCTGGAGCGCCTGCTGGCCGAGGCGCAAATCGATGCCGTCATCCACTTCGCCGCGCTCAAGGCCGTGGGCGAATCGGTGGCCCAGCCGCTGGCCTACTACGACAACAACGTCAACGGCACCCTGGTGCTGCTGCAGGCCATGCAGACCGTGGGCGTGCGCAACCTGGTGTTCAGCTCGTCGGCCACGGTGTACGGCGCGGCAGAGCAGATGCCGCTGTGTGAGGACGCCCCCCTGTCGGCCACCAACCCCTACGGCCAAAGCAAGCTCATGGTCGAGCACATGCTGCACGACCTGGCCGTAGCCGACCCGCGCTGGTCCCTCACCGCGCTGCGCTATTTCAACCCGGTAGGTGCCCACCCCAGCGGCCTGATGGGCGAGCACCCCCAGGGCGTGCCCAACAACCTCGTGCCCTACATCGCCCAGGTCGCCGTGGGCCAGCGCGCCAGCCTGCGGGTGTTTGGCAACACCTACCCCACGCCCGACGGCACCGGCGTGCGCGACTACATCCACGTGATGGATCTGGCCGACGGCCACCTGGCCGCCCTGCAGCACGGCGTGGGCCGGCCCGGCCTGCACGTCTTCAACCTGGGCAGCGGCCAGGGCCACAGCGTGCTGGAAGTGCTGGCCGCCTTTAGCCAGGCCTGCGGCAAAGACCTGCCCTATGACATCGTGCCCTGCCGCCCGGGCGACGTGGCCAGCAGCTGGGCCGACCCCGAGCGCGCCCGCAGCGTGCTAGGCTGGCACACTAGCCGCAGCCTGGCCGATATGTGCGCCGACACCTGGCGCTGGCAATCCTCCCACCCCCAAGGCTACCCCGTATGAGCACCACCCCTTTGGATACCGCCGCGTTTGACGTGGCCGAGCACTCGCACCGCCGCTTCAACCCCCTCACCGGCCAGTGGGTGCTGGTGTCGCCGCACCGCGCCAAGCGCCCCTGGCAGGGCCAGCAGGAGCAGGCCGACACCGCAGAGCGCCCGGCCTTTGACGCCAGCTGCTTTTTGTGCGCAGGCAACCTGCGCGTCACCGGCGAGCGCAACCCCGCCTACACCGGCACCTTCGTTTTCACCAACGACTTTGCCGCCATGATGCCCAGCGCCCCGGACGCACCCGCCGAGGCCGACCCGCTGTTCCAGGCCCGCACCGCCCGCGGCACCAGCCGGGTGATCTGCTTCTCGCCCGACCACGGCAAAACCCTGCCCGAGCTGCCGCTGGCCGCCATTGGGGAAGTCATCAATACCTGGTGCGCGCAGAGCGCCGAGCTGGGTGCCACCTACCCCTGGGTGCAGGTGTTCGAAAACAAGGGCGCGCTGATGGGCTGCTCCAACCCGCACCCGCATGGCCAGCTCTGGGCCACCGACTTCATCCCCAACGAGCCCGCCGCCGAAGACCTGCGCCAGCGCGCCTGGCACGCCGAACACGGCACCCCCCTGCTGCTGGACCTGGCCGCGCGCGAAGCCGCCGACGGCAGCCGCGTGGTGGTGCAAACCGACCACTGGCTGGCCATCGTGCCCTTCTGGGCCACCTGGCCGTTCGAGACCCTGCTGCTGCCGCGCTTTGCGGTGCAGCAGTTGCCCCAGCTCGATGCCGTCCAACGCGCTGACCTGGCCCTGGCCATCCAACAGCTCACCTCGCGCTACGACAACCTGTTCCAGTGCTCGTTTCCGTATTCCATGGGCTGGCACGGCGCGCCTTTCGATGGCAAAGATGCCACGCCATGGCAGCTCCACGCCCATTTCTACCCGCCACTGCTGCGCTCGGCCAGCGTGCGCAAGTTCATGGTCGGCTTTGAAATGCTGGCCGAAGCCCAGCGCGACCTGACCCCCGAGCAAGCCGCCGCCCAACTGCGCGCCGTCTCCGACGTTCACTACCGCAATGACAAAGTAGCCCCATGACCGCCACCCTGCAAACCCGCATCGACACCGCCTTCACCCAGCACTTCGGCCACGCCCCCACGCTGCACGTGCGCGCTCCCGGCCGGGTCAACCTGATCGGCGAGCACACCGACTACAACGACGGCTTTGTGCTGCCCTGCGCCATCGACTTCGAAACCCGCATCGCCGCAGGCCCCAGAAGCGACCGCCAGGTGCGCATCTGCGCCTGCGACTACGGTGACGCGCTAGACCAGTTCGACCTGGATGCGCCCATCACCCCACGCCCCGACGCGCAGTGGGCCAACTACGTGCGCGGCGTGGTGCAGGTGCTGCTGGCCAAGGGCCTGACCCTGGGCGGCATGGACCTGGCGATTGCGGGCAATGTGCCGCAGGGCGCGGGGCTGTCGTCGTCGGCATCGCTGGAAGTGGCGGTCGGCCAAGCCTTCAACGCGCTATACAATTCAGAGCTGCTCACGCCCACCGATATTGCGCTGGCGGCCCAAAAGGCTGAAAACAGCTTTGTCGGCGTGAACTGCGGCATCATGGACCAGCTGATCTCGGCCTGCGGCGAAGCCGACCACGCCCTGCTCATCGACTGCCGCAGCCTCAGCACCCAGGCCGTGCCCGTGCCCGCCGGGCTGGCGGTGATGATCGTGCACTCCCACGTGCAGCGCGGCCTGGTCGGCAGCGAGTACAACACCCGCCGCCAGCAGTGCGAAGCGGCAGCAGCCCACTACGGTGTCAAAGCCCTGCGCGACATCGACATCGCCCGCCTGGAGCGCGATGCCGCCGGGCTGGACTCCGTGGTGCTGCGCCGCGCCCGCCACATCGTCAGCGAAAACCAGCGCACCCTGGATGCCGCCCAGGCCCTGACCACCGGCGACCTGCAGCGTCTGGGCCAGCTCATGGCCGCCTCGCACGACTCCATGCGCGACGACTTTGAGATCACCGTGCCCCCCATCGACCACCTGGTCGCCATCCTGCAAGCCGCCATCGGCCCCCAGGGCGGTGCCCGCATGACCGGCGGCGGCTTCGGCGGCTGCGTCGTCGCCCTGCTCCCCGAAGCCGTAGTCCCCACCGCCCGCGCCGCCGTAGCGGCACAGTACCGCGCGCCCAATGGGGATGCGGCCACGGTGTACGTGTGCCATGCGTCGGCGGGGGTTGGGGTGGTGTGAGCCTGGCGGGGTCGGAGCCTGGCGGGGTCGGAGCCTGGCGGGGTCGGAGCCTGGCGGGGTCGGAGCCTGGCGGGGTCGGATCACGATTGCGCGCTGCCCCGCTGGTTTTCATACGGCTGCTGACCCGCATTCGTGCTCCGACCCCTCCTGGCGGGTTGGCGTTGACGGCGGTCCGGGGTTTCATAAGCATCCCTGGCCGGGAATTGCGCCCGGCGGCGCAGTCACTTGTTCTTTTGCGCAAAAGAAAAGTAACCAAAAGAAAGGCGCCCCAACTGTCTGCGCCCTCCGCTGGCGCTACGGGAACCTGCGGTGCGCGCTTTGGGCGGGGTCTGGCTAAACTCGCCTGCGGCTCAGACAGACGCCAGCCCTGATCCGCCCAAAGCTGTGCTCCTCGGCGCATACAGATGGGGACCCCGGGGAGCGGGATCGGCCCGGCGGTGAGCGAATATTAAATGCCCAAAAGACCGTTCATGCATAACTTATGGGCACAAGAAGCTACTATTTTTATAGTGAAAAAGCATGGCAATCTAGGACTGCACGCACGGACACCAATGTGATTGACTTACGCAGCACCGAGCACAAGTTTTGGAAAGCCTTCATACCGCCGCTGATACCCGGGCTCGGTAGGCGAACCTTTAAACAGCGTACCTTTCGGTTCGATAAAACTGTTTACCAAGCGCTTCGGTTCTTCATGCCAGCCAATGTTGAAAGCACACAGCTTGGGAAAAAACTGTAAATGGCTGTAGGGCAGATTGTCGTGAATCCAGTACGCGAGCGCACGCCAGTCGGTGCTTGGGCTGGCCCAGTCCGTGAACCACGGAATGACAATACAGGCCGTTGCGCCGCTGAGGCCTTGCGAGTCGCGTTTATCCCAAATATGTGCTGCGTAGTTGCTCTCGTTCGAGCCGCAGTTGTGTCCCTTCTCGTTTCCTAGCTGGTTGATAGCTGGTGAACGGTATGCGGAACGGATAGCCAACCGGCCAAAAGTCGCTTGCAATGGCTCAAGGAGTTCTTGGCACAATTTCCGGCCCACGTTCAACGCCAAATCAGGGTCTTCAGGGATATTCGGTTTGCCGTAAAAGTTTGCGATCTCGCTATACAGAAAGTCGCGCATAAAAAAATTGGGCGAAAGGCGCTCGCGACCAAGTTCCTCAAGTGATTTCACGGACTGCGGTGTGCGCATAGCTCTCCTATATGCTGCCAAACATTGCTTTGATTATTGCGGTTCGTTCTAGGCTTGAAATTTTTCGGTTTTCGCGAATGGTCGATAGCCATAACAATTCCGGAAAAAATAGCAGAAGGGACGTAGCACTATAGCCCGGCAACTACCTGTGGCCTGGCGAGCTTGGCACGGTCCAATAGGAATCCAGCATCTCCAAAGCCACGACCCATTCGCGACCGGCGCGATGCCCGGCGTAGCCGGGCCGATCCCGCTCCCCGGGGTCCCCATCTGTATGCGCCGAGGAGCGCAGCTTTGGGCGGATCAGGGCTGGCGTCTGTCTGAGCCGCAGGCGAGTTTAGCCAGACCCCGCCCAAAGCGAGCACCGCAGGTTCCCGTAGCGCTAGCGGAGGGCGCAGACAGTTGGGGCGCCTTTCTTTTGGTTACTTTTCTTTTGCGCAAAAGAACAAGTGACTGCGCCGCCGGGCGCAACTCCCGGCCGGGGATGCTGGCAAGCACCCAGGATCGCCAACCCGCCAAAGGGGTCGGAGCACGAATGCGGGCAAAACGGCTACCCGAAAACCCCCCTCTCTGCGCGCAATCGTGATCCGACCCCATTGGCTACCACCCGTGCGGTCGGACCAGATTGCTTCTCTTTTGATAGTAAAAAATAGGGGCTGCTCGTGCCAATACCATAGGCACAAGCAGCCAATTTGGTATCTAAAAACAGACCAAAAAATCTAAAACGGCCAACCTGCCGATGCCACGGGCCCCAACAGCCCCCAACCTCACCCCCCCGATTTCACCGAGCAGGTATTCCACCCAAACAGGGCATACGGCGGGCACCAGCCGATCAGGCCGGTGGCCAGGGGGACGACACCGATCCAGCCCCACAGGCCGACGGTACCGGTGGCGGCCAGGGCGACCAGGGCGGCCCCGGCGACGATGCGCAGTGTGCGGTCGATGCCGCCGACGTTGGTTTTCATGTCCGGTCCTTTCATGGTGAAGACACCGGTATTGGGCTACCAGACCGGGGAGCAGTTTCTGATCCAGATCATGAAAACGCGAGACAAGGCCGGATCAATCGGCGGCGGCCACCCCATCCATCCGCAACCCCTTGGGCAGCGGAAACTTCACCGTCTCCTCAATCCCCTCCATCTTGCGCACCGACACCGCGCCCAGGGCGCGGATGCGGTCGATGACCTGCTGGACCAGCACGTCGGGGGCGGAGGCTCCGGCGGTCAGGCCGACGCGGGTTTTGCCTTCGAACCAGGCGGGGACCAGCTCTTCGGCGTTGTCGACCATATAGGCCTCAGTGCCCAGCTTTTCGGCCAGCTCGCGCAGGCGGTTGCTGTTGGAGCTGGTGGGGCTGCCGACCACGATGACGATGTCCACCTGCGGGCTCATGATCTTGATGGCATCTTGCCGGTTTTGCGTGGCGTAGCAGATGTCTTGCATCTTGGGGGCGCGGATCAGCGGGAAGCGGGCTTTGACGGCGGCCAGAATCTCGGCGGCATCATCCACGCTCAGGGTGGTTTGCGTCACCACGGCCAGTTTGTCGGTCTGCAGCGGCTGGGCGTGGGCCACGTCGGCCACGTCTTCCACCAGGTGGATGCCGCTGTCCAGCTGGCCCATGGTGCCCTCCACCTCGGGATGCCCCTTGTGGCCGATCATGATGAACTCATAACCCTCTTTATGCAGCTTGGCCACCTCGACGTGCACCTTGGTGACCAGCGGGCAGGTGGCATCGAAAATCTGAAAACCGCGCGCCCGCGCCTCCTGCTGCACCGCCTGGCTCACGCCGTGGGCCGAGAACACCAGGGTCGCGCCGGGGGGCACGTCGTCCAACTCTTCGATGAAGATGGCCCCGCGCGACTTCAGGTCGTTGACCACGTAGGTGTTGTGCACGATCTCGTGGCGCACGTAGATGGGGCGGCCGAACTTGGCCAGGGCCTTTTCGACGATCTCAATCGCGCGATCGACCCCGGCGCAGAAGCCACGCGGCTCGGCCAGGATGATTTCCTGCGGGCTGCTCACAGCACACCAATCAGTTGCACTTCGAACGTCACCGGCTGGCCGGCCAGCGGGTGGTTGAAGTCGAACAAGACCGCGTCGGCGCTGTCGCCATTGCCTACCTGCTGCACCGCACCGGCGTAGCTGCCCAGGCCGTCGGGCGTGGGGAACTGCACCACATCGCCCACGTGGTACTGCTCCAGCGGGTCGCCCATCTGGTTGAGCAGCTTGCGGGCCACCCACTGCTGCATGTCGGGCTGGCGCTCGCCAAAGGCCTCCCCGGCGGGGATGTCGAACGAGGTGCGCGTGCCCTCGGACAGGCCCAGCAGGCGCTGCTCCACCGCGGGCGAGAGCTGGCCGGTGCCCAGCGACAGGGTGGCGGGCTTGTCGTTGAAGGTGTTGATGATGTCGCCCGTGGGGCCGCCGAGGCGGTAGTGCAGGGTCAAAAACGAGCCGGGCTGGACGGTGGGGAGGGAAGTAGATGGCATGGGGAGTCTCAATAAGCTGGGCGCTATTGTAAAAGTGCGCCCGGTCTGCCCCCTAAAAGCGGCTGGATGGCCCCACGTCAGGCATCCATGCGCTGGCCGCCGCGGAATCGGTGCTCCTGGCCCGCGCGCGGGGCCAGGAAGATGCTTTGGCCGATCCCCAGATCCAGTTCACTCTCGGTGCGCACCGTCATCGTGCCCACACCGCGCACATCGGCATGGACGATGCAATCGGCACCCAGCTGCTCGATGTGGTGTACGGTGGCGGGCCAGCGCCCCTGGGTGGGGCTGATGTCGATGTGCTCGGGCCGCACACCGTAGACCTCGCAACCCATCTCCCGGGCGAATTCGCCTTGCACCAGGTTCATATTGGGCGACCCCAGAAAACCGGCCACGAAGGGGGTCATGGGGCGGCGGTACAGGTCCATGGGTGGCCCAACCTGCTCGATATGGCCCTTGTTCAGCACCACGATCTGGTCGGCCATGGTCATGGCCTCGACCTGGTCGTGGGTCACATAGACCATGGTCGCGCCGATCTGGCGGTGCAGGTCGGCCAGCTCGACCCGCATCTGGCCCCGCAGCGAGGCATCCAGGTTGGACAAGGGCTCGTCGAACAGGAACACCGCCGGGTCGCGCACGATCGCCCGGCCAATCGCCACGCGCTGGCGCTGCCCGCCGGACAAGGCCTTGGGCGTACGGTCTAGCAGGTGGCCAAGTTGCAGGATGTCGGCCGCCTTGCGCACGGCAGCGTCAATCTCGGCCTTGGGCTTCTTGGCGATGGTCAAACCAAAGGCGATGTTCTGCGCCACCGTCATGTGCGGATACAAGGCGTAGGACTGGAACACCATGGCGATGCCGCGGTCGGCGGGTTCGAGGTGGGTCACATCCCGGCCACCGATCTGGATCGTGCCTTGGGTCACCGATTCCAGCCCGGCAATCATGCGCAACAAGGTGGATTTTCCGCAGCCCGAGGGGCCGACCAGCACCGTGAACGAACCGGCAGGAATGTGCAGGTCTATGCCGGGGATGATGACCACGTCGTTGCCGTAGGACTTGTGGACTTGGGATAAGCGAACGTCTTGCATGGAAGGTTCTCGCATTTCAAAAAAAGGGGACTGGGTGTAGGGATGTGGAGGGCTCAGCCCTTGACACCGGTGGACGCAATGGAGGCGATAAAGGCGCGCTGCAGGCTCAGGTAGAACAGCAGCACCGGCACCGTGATGACGGTCAGGTAGGCCATCATTTCGCCCCAGGCGATGTTGAGCTGGAAGAAGTACTGCAGGCCGACCATGATGGGCCGGTAGTCTTCCGACTGCGCGGCCATCACCGGCCACAGGTACTGGTTGTACATGGCCAGAAACTTCAAAATGGCGGCGGTGGCAAACACCGGCCCGGCCAGCGGCAGGATCACCCGGCGGTAGATCTGGAAGTAGCCCGCGCCGTCCACGCGGGCAGCCTCCACCAGTTCCTTGGGCAGGTCGCGAAAGTACTGCACGAACAAAAAGATCGTCAGCGCGTCGGAGATGAACGGGATGATCTGCACATGGTAGGAGTTCAGCCAGCCCATAGTCAGGCCCTGTTCGCCGATCCATGGCAGGTTGTTCACCACCAGCAACAGCGGAATCGCGATCGACTCGAAGGGCACGATGAAGGTTGCCAGCACCACCGCCAGCAGCACGCTTTTCCCCGGAAATTCCAGGAACACGAAGGCGAAAGCCGCCATCGAGCACACCGCCAGCGACAGCACCATGGTGATGGCGGTCACCATCACCGAGTTGAAGATGAAGTGGCCAATGGGCACGCGCTGGAAGGCGGCGCGGTAGTTGTCGAACGAAATGTCACCCACCGGCAGAAAGGCGCGCAACGAGCTGGCGTCCTGCAGTAGCTGCAGGTCGGGCTTGAGCGACGACACGATCATGAACACGATCGGGAAGATAAACACCAGCGCAATCCAGGTCAGCAGGGTGTAATTCAGCGCCTTGGCGGCGAGCGAGGGCATCAGGGAGCGGCTCATGGCGTGTTTCCTTTCACTTCTTTTCACGGGTCAGATAGCGCTGGCCCAGCGAGATGGCCAACACAAACAGGAACAGAAACACGCTGATCGCGGAGCCCCCGGCAATATCCTGCTTGCCGTAGCCGCGCTGCACCGCCTGGAACACCAGCGACTGGGTCGAGTCCAGCGGCCCGCCACGCGTCATCACGTCGATTTGCGGGTACAGCGTGAAGGCCTGCATGGTGATCACCACCATCACCAGGATGGCGGTATTGCGCAGCCCCGGCCAGGTCACATAGCGGAACACCTGCCACCGGGATGCACCTTCGAGCGCGGCCGCTTCGTACAGCGAGACAGAAATGGTCTGCAGGCCCGACAGCCAGACGATCATGTGGAAGCCCACCCCCTGCCAGACCGACATGGCCATGATGGCCCACAGCGCCGTGCCGGGCTGGCCCAGCCAATCCACCGGCTTGAAGGCACCAAAGGTGAGGTGCCCCAGCAGCGAATTCAGCAGGCCGGTGTCACCGGCGTAGATAAAGCGCCACAAAAACGCCACCACCACCATCGAGATCACCACCGGCATGAAGAAGATGGTGCGGTAGATGTTGATGCCACGCAGGGGTTGGTTGATCAGCAGCGCCAGCAGCAGCGCAAAAAAAGCCTGTACCGGAGCCACCACCACCACGAACTGCACCGTGTTGACCAGCGCCTTCATAAAGATCACATCGCTGGCCAGCACGTACAGGCGGCTGTCACCCGTCCAACCGACGTGGAACCACTCGCGCATGCGGTTCAGGTGCGGGTAGTCGGGGTTGTCGCGGGTGTAGGTGCGCAGGCTGGGGTATTGCAGGCTGCCGTCGGCCTCGTGCGCCACCTGGCCTTGCGCATCTTTTTCGGGCTGCAGCGTCAGCACGCCCAGGCCCAGGATCTGGCGGTAGTTCTCCAGGCCCACGTACTGTGTCGGGTTGGGCGACACCAGGCGCTGGTTAGTGAACGACATGGCAAACGCCAGCAGAAATGGCAGGATCAAAAACAGCGCCATCAGCAACATGGCCGGTGAGACCATGAGCAGGCCCGAACGCCGCGCGCGCGCGGCCCCCGGGGCAGAGGTGGGGGTAATGGGAGCGCTCATGGCCTCGGGTCCTTGTGCGGCGCTGGGGCTCAGCGGTAGTTGTTGTTTTTCTTCAGGTCGGCATCGATGGCGTCGGCGGCGTTGTCCAGCGCGTCGGCCACCTTGCCACCATTGGCAATATCGGACAGCGCCTTCTCGAACTCACCGGAGGCGGCGGCATAGCCGGGTGTCGAAGCCCGCAAGGTCGCCTGCTTGGCCGACAGCGCGAAGAACACCTCCATGGCGCCGCCCTTGGCGTAGTTCTTGGTCATGGCCGCGGCCTCTGGGGTGGAAGGGACCAGGCCGATGCCGTCCGAAAACGCAGCCAGGTATTTGTCTTTCAGCGCAAAGGCGATGAAGGCGTTGGCACCCTGGGCGTTCTTGGTGCTCGCCGACACACCGAACTGCCACGACGCAGCACCGATCTTCGGGCCCTTGCCAAAATCCGGCGCAGGCAGGAACACCAGGTCATCCCCAAACTTTTTCAGCGCGGGCAACGCGGCCCAGTTGCCGTTCCACTGCAGCGCGTACTTGCCATCCAGAAAGCCCGTTTCACGGTCTGCACCGTCCTGCGAGGTGCCAGGGGTGAGCTTGCGCGTAAACAGGCTCTGCCACCAATTGCCGAACTCCAGGCCCGCCTTGCCATTCAGCGTGCCATTGGCCTTGGGGACCGAAGCGTTCAGCAGATCGCCACCGCTGCTTTGCAGGAACGGCCCGAATGCGTACGAATACCACTCGCCCTTCCAGGCCAGGCCCAGATCGATCGGGTACTGGAACTTGTCGCTCTTTTGCAGTGTGACCAGGGCGGCATCGAACTCGGCCTTGGTCCAGGGCTTGTCCAGCGTCGGGATGCGGATGTTGTGGGCCTGCAGCACCGATTTGCGCGCGAACATGGCGCAGGCGGCATCCCACAGCCCCACCGTGTACACCTTGCCGTTGTATTTGCCGATGGTGCCGGGCAGGAACTTGCTGATCGCCGCGGGCGGCAGCGTCAGCGGTTGCAGGTATTTCGACCAGGCCCAGTTGGGCATGACGGGGCCGTCCACGTCCAGGATGTCGGGCAGCTTGCCCGCCACCGCAGCGGCCACCACCGAGGTGTTGTAGGCCTCTTGCGGGAACTGCTGCAGTTCCACCTTCCACTGCTTCTGGCTGCCGTTGAAGTCCTTGATGATGCCCGCCATCAAATCCTTCTCGGTCGGGTTGCCCGCCCCGTGGTACCACATGGACAAGGTGGTCTGCGCATAGCTGGCGCTGGCGGCGCAGGCGGCCAGGCCTGCAAGAACGAGACGGCGGCTGACGGTGTGGCGAAGGGTCATGGAAAGCTCCGGTTGGGGTGGATGATGGTCAATGACAATGTTGTCATTTGGCCTGAATTTTAGAAATCAAAGCAGAATCCATCCAATCCATGAAAACCCTAATACCCAAAAATTTTCCAGTTTTCCCTCTGAAAATCCAAAAAAATAAAATTTCCATACCAAGGTATTGACACAACCCCATCTAAAAAGGCAAAGTACTAACGTTGTCATTTAAAAAGTAAACCATGGCTACCATCATTGATGTCGCGCAACTCGCGGGCGTATCGATCAAAACCGTATCCCGGGTCGTCAACCGCGAAGGCTCCATCCGCCCCGAGACCATGGAGAAGGTTTCGCGGGCCATCGAAATGCTCGGGTACGAGCCGCACCACGGCGCGCGCCTGATGCGCTCCGGCAAGTCCGGGCAGATCGGCTTCATCACCGGCTTGTTCAGCGATGCCGAGGTCGGCTCCACCCGGGCCGGTCTGTCCGAGCTGCACATCCTGCGCGGTGCCCAGCAAGCCTGCCGCCAGGCGCGCAAGACGCTGCTGGTGGCCGACATGGGCGGCGACCAGAACACCGTGGAGGCGCTGCTGAAAACCTTCACGTCCTACCGGGTCGAGGGGGTGATTTACGCGGCCTCTTACCACCAACAGGTGGTGCTGCCCAAGCCCAAAGACACGCCGCTGGTACTGGTCAACTGCTTCGACCGGCTCGGCACACCGGCGGTGCTGCCCGACGACGCACTGGGCCAGACGCGGGTGGTCGACCACCTGGTCGCTTGCGGCCACCGCCGCATCGGCTACGTCGGCATCGACGAAGACATGGTGGCCGGGCGGCTGCGCAAGGCCGCATTCGTGGCCAGCTGTGCACGCCACGGCTTGGCCGCGGAGGACTGCCCGGTACGCATCGGCTCCAAGCTGGAGCCCGGTGGGCCATTCCTGCCGCTGCAGGCGGCGTTGCGCAGCCTGGTAGCCCAGGTGCCACGGGTGACTGCGCTGTGCTTCGGCAACGACATCATGGCGCTGCACGGCGCGCGGCTGCTCGACGAGCTCGGCGTGCGCGTGCCACAGGACATGGCCCTGATGGGCTTTGACGATGACCACGCCATCTGCGAGGCGATACGGCCCCAGCTCAGCACCGTGGCCCTGCCCTACTTCGAGATGGGGATTGCGGCGGTCGAGCGCCTGCTAGCCACCGGTACAGCACCCAGCGAACCCTGGCAACTGGTCGCAGGCGGCATCGTCGAACGCAATTCCACCCCGCCGCTACCGCACTCCACCACCTCCATATGACCTCTGACATGCACCGCCCACGCTACCACTTCACCGCCCCCCACCACTGGATCAACGACCCCAACGGCCTGTGCTTCCACGGTGGCCGCTACCACCTCTACTACCAGTACAACCCGAACGCCAACCAATGGGGCGACATCCACTGGGGCCACACCAGCAGCGCCGATCTGGTGACCTGGCGCGACGAGCCCCTGGCCCTGGCCCCCACGCCAGACGGCCCCGATGCCGGTGGCTGCTTTTCCGGCAGCTTCGCGCTGGTCAATGGCCAGCCCACGCTGTACTACACCGGCTTCACACCCGAGCGCCAGGTGCAGTGCACCGCCACCAGCGACGACCTGCAACGCTGGACGCTGCAGCCCGAGCGCACCCTCACCACCCCGCCCGAAGGTGTAGAACCACATGACTTCCGCGACCCCTACGTGTTCCAGCACGCCGGGCATTGGTACATGGTGGTGGGTGCGTCGCTGCACCACGAGCGCGGCCAGGCCCTGCTCTACCGCAGTGAAGACGGCAGCGCCTGGGACTACCGTGGCCCGCTCTACACCGCGCCCACCCTGGCATGGGGGCGGATGTGGGAATGCCCGAACTTCTTCCCCCTCGGCGACAAATGGGTGCTGACCGTATCGATCTGGCTCGGGCTGGGCGTGCACTGGTTCGTGGGCCGCTTCGAGAACGAGGTTTTCATCCCCGAATCTGAAGGCGTGCTCGACCCCGACAACGGTGCCTTCGCGCACCTGACCATGGGCGGGCCCGACGGGCGGGCGCTGCAGTGGGCCTGGATGAACGAGCAGCGCGAGCAAGAACGTATCGATGCCGACGGCTGGGCCGGTGCCATGACCGTGCCACGCGTGCTGTCGCTGGACCCGCGCGGCCGCCTGAACCTGCGCCCGGTGGCCGAAATCTCCCAGCTACGCCAGGCACCCATCGCCATACACACCACCGGCGCGGCGCGCGGCGTGCTGCGCACCTTTGCAGGTCGGCACCTGGACATCGAGGCCACTTTCACGATGCGCAGGGTGCGCGACCAGCACAAGCTCGGCCTCACCCTGCTGGCCGCGCCCGATGGCAGCGAAGCCACCCGCATCGTTTTCTGGCCCGACGCGCGCCGCCTCAGCATCGAGCGCGGACGCAGCTCCACCGACAGCAAGGTGCGCCGCCAGGATGTGCACGCCCAGCTCGACCTGGACCCGGGCGAACACCTGCATTTGCGCGTGCTGCTCGACGCCAGCGTGCTGGAGGTCTATGCCAACGACCGCCTGTGCCTGTCCACCCGCGTCTATCCGCACAGCGAACACAGCGTAGAAGGCTCGGCCTTTGCCGACGGCGATGTGGACCTGGAGCTGCAGGCCTGGAGCATGGGTAGCATCTACGCGGGCCCGCGGGGCATATAGAACCGTCCTCCGGGCGGATGGCATGGGAGTCTCGGTAAACTGGGTGCTGTTGCCGCGCTCTTTCCCAAGCTTTCCCCATGCCCCTCAAAGACCTCCCCCCGGATGCCCGCCCGCGCGAAAAGCTTTTGGCGCGCGGCGCTGCTGCCCTGAGCGATGTGGAGCTGCTGGCCATCCTGCTGCGCACGGGTATTGCGGGCAAGGGCGTGCTGCAGATGGCGCAAGAGCTGTTGGACTTACCCGGCAGTGGAGGCTTTGACGGCATTGCCGGGCTGCTCCACGCCACGGCAGACGATTTGAAGCGCATCAAGGGCCTGGGCCCGGCCAAGCGGGCTGAGATCGTGGCGGTGCTGGAGCTGGCCCGGCGCGCCATGGCGCAAAAGCTGCAAGAGCGCGACGTGTTCAACGACCCGCAGGCGCTCAAGCACTATGTGCAGCTGCACCTGGCAGGCAAGGCCCACGAGGTGTTTGCGGTGCTGTTCATGGATGCCAGCTACCGGCTGCTGGCCATGGAGGAGCTGTTTCGCGGCACGCTCACGCAGACCAGCGTGTACCCGCGCGAAGTGGTGCTGCGCGCCCTGCACCACCAAGCCGCCAGCGTGGTGCTGGCGCACAACCACCCCAGCGGCTCGGTGCAGCCCTCGCCCGCCGACGAAGCCCTGACCCACAACCTGCGCGCCGCGCTGGCGCTGATCGACGTGCGGGTGCTGGACCACATCGTCGTGGCTACCGGTGAGGCGTTTTCCATGGCCGAAAAAGGCATGCTCTGATGAAGATCACCTCGCTGCAGGATCTGAAAAAGATCCAGAAATCCATTGCCGAGGCCGCCGCCCTGCAGGAAGCCGCACGCGTGGCCCAGTTGGAGGCCCAGCGCCGCCTGGCCGCCCAGAAGAACCTGTTTGTGCAGGCCGCCGGGGCCGTGCACCGCCTGCCCGACAAGCGCCAGGCGCAGCTGAAGAAGCAGCCGCCCGAGCCGATTGCCACCCAGCTGAAGCTGGACGAGCAGGCCGTGCTGGTCGAGGCCATCAGCGACGGCTTCGATGCCAGCAGCCTGCTGGAAACCGACGACTCGCTCAGCTACCGCCGCCCCGGCATCGGCATTGACGTGCTGCAGCGCCTGCGCAAAGGCGAATGGGCCATCCAGCGCCAGCTCGACCTGCACGGCCTGCGCAGCGACGCGGCGCGCGATGCCTTGTCGGGCTTTATCCGCGATGCGCACAAGCACGGCATCCGCTGCGTGCGCGTGGTGCACGGCAAGGGCCTGAGCTCGCCCGGCAAAACCCCGGTGCTCAAGGGCAAGGTGCGCAACTGGCTGGTGCAGAAGAACGAGGTGCTGGCCTTTGTGCAGGCCCGGCCCATGGAAGGCGGCGCGGGGGCCCTGCTGGTACTGCTGCAACCCGGCTAAACAATTTACGACAAATCGGCCTCTAGCGCTTATTCCATAAGCGCAAGCAGCTACTAAAACTATAGCAATCGGATTTTAAGCAGAAATACCCACCACCAGCGATGCCGCGTAGCCCGCGCTGGTGCTGCCGGTCACCGTGGCCATCTGGGTGCTGGTGCCGTCGCTGAACACGTTGTCTCGGGCAAAGCTGGTGGCGGCCAGGTTGGCCACGCTGGTCGCATAGCCGGTGGTGGCGTAGACGGCGCTGCACACGTCGGTGGGCAAGGCAATTTGCGAGGTGCGCACCTGGTCGCCTACAGAAGTGTTGCTGATGGCGGCGGCCAGGCTGGCATACACCTCGAAGTGGATGTGCGGCATGCGCCCGCTGTAGCAGCCGGGGAAGGCGGTGGTGAAGGTGACGCTGCCATTGCTGTCGGTCACCTGCACGCCGCGCAGGTAGTTCTCGGTGGGCAGGTCGTACATCGAGTATTTGCCGTCGCGGTCGCAATGCCACAGGTAGATGGCGTAGCCCGCCAGGCTGGCGCAACTGGCGCTGGTGTTGACGAGCGTGAGCGTGACCGTCAACACGATGCCCGCAGCCGTGGTGGTGGAGCTGACGATGCTGGAGCGGATGTCGCTGCGGTTGATACCCGACAGCAGCAAGGCGTTTTGCACGCTGCCATTGGCGCTGTTGGTGCCGTCGCCAGGGTACGGGCCTGCGGTTTCGCTGTTGATGTTGCTGCAGGAGCTGGCCGTGGTGGTGGTGCCGGTTGTGGTGGTGGTAGCCGCCGTGCTGTCGCCGCCGCCGCAGGCCATCAGGCCCAGCGGGGCCACGCTGCCCACGGCCAGCCAGCGCAGGGCGCGGCGGCGCTCGGTCAGCATCTGGCCCAGGGTGTGCAGGTCGTGGGCTAGGCCATGGTCGTGTTGTTGTTGGTGTTCGATGGGCATGTTTTCTCCTTCGTGGGTGGTGAATTCAGAGTGGGGATTCAAGGTGCCAGGCGCACGGTGCGCAGTTGCAAGGTGCTGCCGCTGAGCAGTCCCTCGGCCTGCACCGGGATGCCGACCAGCGTGTCGGGGCTTTGGGCAAAATAAGTTTTGCTGTCCCAGGTGGCGGGGATGTCGCCCTGGGCGGTACGCAGCACCAGGCTGCGGGTGGTGGTGTTGACGCTGAGCACGCTGCCCTGGCGCTGCACCACCGCGTCGGCTGCCACCACCAGGCTGCAGGCCACCTGGGTGGCGGTGACGGGCTGACCGGGTGCTTGCACCTGGCCTTCGACGCGCACCGACACATCGCTGGCCAGTGGCACGCCCAGGCAACTGCTGGCAATGGTGGCCGACGCGGCTTGCACGTCCACGCCGCGCAGAATGAATCGCACGCTAGTGGCCGTCCACTCGATGCCGCTGGTCACACCCATCAGCACCGTGGTGCCGCCCAGGTCGTCGTTGCCCGCCGTGCCGCTGCGCACGCTGGCGGCACTGGCCACCAGGGCATCGCCCACGCGCTGCACCTGCAGGCTGACGAATTCGCCGCGGGCCAGGGCTGCGGTGTCGACCACCACGCCGGGTGCCAGTTGCACCAAGGTGCCCTGCACCACCACGGTCCGGGTGGCCGCATCAAATTGGGTGGCCAGGCCGCCCAGGCGCAAAGATTGCTGCCCAGCCAGGTCGGCCACAGCCAACTCGGAGCGCAGCACGCGGCTGGCGATGACCGGGTTGGTGGCAGCAGAAGTCGTCCACACCTGCACCACCTGGCCATTCGCCAGGCCGGTGGGCAGCGCGCCGGACTCTACCCGCGTGCCACCCGGCGCATTCAGCCGGAATCCGCTGGCCGACAGGTCTTGCACCACGCCGCCGAGCTGCACCGGGTCGGGCATGGCGGCGAGCTTTTCGATGCGGGTGGCCACCAGCACGTAGGCCGATTTGCTGCCGTCCCACACCCAGGTGCCAAACACTTCCACCGGGTCGGCGTTGGCGATGGCGCCGGTGCTACCGTAGCCTGCCAGCACGGTGGGGTCGCTGCGCGTGGGGTCCAGCGTGGTGTTGACCACGCGCACCCACTGGCCCAGCACCTGCATCCACCCATTGGCATCGGGCACGGCGCTGACCGGGCCTACCAGTTGGGCCACCACTTCGATCGCTTGCGCGGTGTTGACGCTGTTGCCAGCTTGGTAAGTCAAGCGCACGCGCTGGCCCAGGGCCACATCGGTGTTGCGCAGTGTGCCGCTGGCATTCTGGCGCTGTACGGTGGCGCGGGTGTCGGCGTATTCCACGCCGTCCACGATCACGCTGCCAAAGCCGCTAACGGTGCCACTGGCCACGCCGGTGCCGCCGCTGCCCACGCCCGCCACGTCCAGCCCGCCGCCGCAGGCATCCAGCAGCAGGCTGAGGACCAGCACGGCCAGGCCCATGCTGATGGCGTAAAGCCAGCCTCTGGGGCGGCGGGGAGGGTTGGTATCCATAGCGGTCGTCTCACTCGGGTTTTTGGATGGGGGGTGGGGTGTTGTCCATCGGCGCGGTCAGGCAAAACATGCCCAGGCGGATGCGCTGGTCGCCTCCGGCGGGTTCATCCTGTTCGCACAGCGGCACGGCGGCCTGCACCATGGCGGCCAGCACGTCGCGCCACAGGCTGTTGGCCAGTTGTTCCAGTTGCTGTACCGAGGCGGCGCTCAGGCCGTCGGCAAACACGCTTTGTTCCAGAAAAGTTTTGCCGTCACCCGCGCTGAGGTTGTGCACCCCGGCTTCGATGTGGTCGGCCACGCTGCCCGCCAGCAGTCGACGCGACTCCTCCAGCGCGGGGTTGGGCACAAAGGCCTGGCGGCACAGGCGCACGCTGCCGTCCACCTGCTCCTCGGCCACGCCCAGGCGCAGCAGCTCCAGCAGCACGGCGCGGGGGTGCATGTCGGTGGACACCGACCGGGCCAGGGCTTCGAACGAGGGTGCCGGGCCGTGGAACGGCAGTGTGTCGGGCAGGTCGGTGGCCAGCCAGCGCGTCATCACCTGGCTAGCGGGGGTGGGCTTGCCCAGCTGGGCGCGCACGTCCACGGCCCGCGCCGTTTGGCCAGAAGCCCGCACATCCTTGCGGTGCACGCCCGACAGCAGGCTGATGGCCGAATCGGTCTGCTTGGCCCCGGTGCGGGCCAACTCGGCGCGCGCCGCCTCCAGAAACACCGGCTTCAGCGCCGCCGTCAAATCGCTATACCCCACCCCCGAGCGCAGCAACCACACCACCAGCGGCTGCAGCATGGCCAGCACCTGCGTGAGCACCGGCTGGCCGGGGGGTGGAATGGGGGTTTCGGACATGCTTGGAGTTTATATGGGAATATTTCCCATATTTTAACAAACATGTATCTTGGTGTATTTTTTGCTGCTTATTTAGTAGCTTGCTGTGCTTATGGATAGGGCGGTAGAGGCGGATTCTTTATAAAAATCCAAAAATAAGTGCAACCACCTAAATATCGAGATTTCATCACTAGTGATACTATTAAAGAATGAAAGTTGTGCTCGATACCGATGTGGTAGTTGCCGCGTTGCGCAGCCCGACGGGTGCATCCGCCGAACTGGTGCGCATGGCCCGGGCAGGCCACATCCGCATGGCCGCCAGCGTGAGCCTGTTTATGGAATACGAGGCGGTCTGCACGCGGCCAGAGCATGTCTTGGCATCCGGCCTGAACTTGGGGCAGGTGGGTATCTTTCTGGATGCGCTGGCCAGTTTTACCGAGCCGGTAGCGGTGCACTTTTTATGGCGACCCCAATTGCGCGACCCCGCAGATGAACTGGTACTGGAAGCGGCGGTCAACGCCAGTGCAGATGCCTTGGTCAGCTTCAATCTTCGGCACTTTGCCGATGCTGCCAGCCGCTTTCATCTACGCTTGGCCCCACCCGGTCTATTTTTAAGGAGTCTGCGATGAGCAGTTTGAGCACTTACCCCTTGCGCTTGCCCCGCTCCATCCGCGCGGGGGTGGAGCGCATGAGCAAACAGGACGGCACCAGCATCAACCAGTTTGTCAGCATTGCCGTGGCGGAAAAATTGGCCATGATGCAAGCCGAGGTCTACTTTACCGAGCGCAGTGCACGGGCCGACCTGGTCGCGTTTGACCAGTTGATGGCCCGCCCGACGGGTGAGGCACCGCGCAGAGGCGACGAAGCCTAAAAGCGCTAACGCAAATCCCCCGTCGCCACCCAGCTCCCCTGCCCCGCGCTCTGCGTGCCGCGCTCCAGCATCGCCATCACCTGGCGCACCTGGTGCGGGGGCACCGGGGCGGCGCTGGACTGGCCCAGCAGGTAGTCGCGCACACCGGCGTAGTACTGCAAATAGTTGCCGGGCGTGTCGGGCGTGGTGGAGCTGATGTGCTGGCCATCCACGATGCGCAGCAGTTGGCCGGGCAGCGGGTCGCCACCCCAATCGTCCAGGCTTTCCAGCTGCGGGCGTGCTCCGGCCTTCAGCGTGTCTTCTTGCGTGTCCAGCCCGAATTTGGTGAACGAGCCGCCCGTGCCGTGCAGCACAAAGCGCGGGCCGCTGGCGGCCACGCAGGAGCTGGCGTGCAACACCACGCGCAGGCCGGGGTGGCTGGAGGGGTAGCGCAACTGGGCGTGGAAGTAATCGTTGGTTTGCGTGCCTTCGCGCTGGCGGGCCACGTCGAGCAGCAGGCCGTCGGGCACGCCGAAGAGTTGCAGGGCCTGGTCTACCAGGTGCGCGCCCAGGTCCATCCACAAATCAGAGCCGGGAATGTCCTGCTCGCGCCAGCGGCCGGGAATGACCTGGCGGAAGCGGTCAAAGTGCGATTCAAAGTGCGTGATGCGCCCCAGTTGCCCGCTGGCCAGCACCTGCTGCAGCAGGAAGAAGTCGCCATCAAAGCGGCGGTTCTGGTAGACGGTGAGCATGCGCTGGTGCTGCGCGGCCACGGCCAGCAAGTCCTCGGTCTCGGCCAGGGTGACGGTGCAAGGTTTGTCCACCACCACGTGCTTGCCCGCCAGCAGCGCGGCACGCGCCAGGGCGTGGTGGCTGGCGTTGCTGGTGGCAATGACCACCAGATCGATGGCCGGGTCGGCAAACGCGGCCTCGGGCGTGGGCACCACTTTGACATCTGGCCAGTCTTTGTTGACCGCCTCGGGCTTGCTGGAGCAAATGCACGCCAGTTCCAGGCCGGGCACGCCATCGATCAGCGGCGCATGGAAGACGCGGCCCGCGAGGCCGTAGCCGATGACGGCGACGCGGATGGGGGCGGTGAGCGAGTGGATGTGGGTCATGGTGTCTCGGGGGTTGTCTATGGCCCCAGCGTACACCACCGCCAGCTCACTGCGTCGCCTTGTGCCAGGCGTTCAGGTAGGCCGGTACCTTGTCGGCGGGCATGGCCGGGCTGTACAGCCAGCCCTGGAAGAAGTCGCAGCCCAGGGCTTGCAGCATGTCGCGCTGGTCGGCTTGTTCCACGAACTCGGCCACCACGTACACGCCCTGGGAATGGCCCAGGCGGCAGACGCAGCGGATGATGTCCTGGTCTACCGGGTTGTGCAGCACATTGCGGGTGAGCACGCCGTCGAGCTTGATGGCGTAGACCTTGAAGCGGTGCATGTACAGCAGCGAGGTGCAGCCCATACCGAAGTCGTCCATCGACAGCGACAAGCCCATGGCCTGGAGCTCGGCCAGAGTTTTGTCGGCCTGGGCGGTGTTGGCCAGGGTGCGGCCTTCGGTGATTTCGATGTCGATGTCCTTGCTCTGGATGCCGTGGGTGCGCAGTGCATCGGCCACGGTCTGCGCCCAGGTGCCGGACTGCAGTTGCACCGGCGACATGTTGACCGACACGGTGAAACCAGTGAAGCCCGCCTTCTGCCACACGGCCAGGTCCTGGCACACCTGCTGCACCACCCAGGCCCCGATGTGGTGGATCAGGTCGCATTCTTCGGCCACGTTGATCAGGGCGGCGGTAGGCACCGGGCCGTGGCTGGCGTGGGTCCAGCGCAGCAGCGACTCCAGCCCAACCACCCTGCCCTGGGCATCGTGCTGGGGCTGGTAGGCCAGCGTGACGCGCGGGGAACCGATATCGGCCTGGAAGTCGCGCACCAGGCAGCGGGCCACTTCGCCCACCGCGTCGGCCCGGTCCAGGGCCCCGGTCTGGGCTTCCACCTCGGGGGACATCAGCACGTCCAGCGCCGACTTGAAAAACGCCTGGTTGCGCTGCATGCGCGCGTTCTCCAGCTGGCGCACAAACGGGGCGTACATCAGGGTGCTGCTGAGCAAGCACAGGACCTGCACGCCCACGCCGCTCCAGCCGCCGGTCATCAGGTAGCCCGAGATGAAGATGGGTGTAGACCAGATCACCGGCTGGCCGTCCAGCGGCATAGCAAACACCGAATACGCCAGGGTGGCAATCAGGCAATTGAGCAGCGGCGCGGCGATGAACGGCAGCAGCAGCGTGCGGCTGAGTACCAGCGGAATGCCAAACAGCAGCAGCTCGTTCATGTTCAGCAGAGCGGGCAGCACCGAATACCAGGCCAGCCGCCGCAGCGAAGCGTCTTTGCCCTGGGTGATGCAGTACAGAATGAGCCCCCAGGTGGCGCCCGCCCCGCCGTTGTGCACAAAGGTGTTCAAAAACATCATTGAGATCAGGCTGTCCGAATGCAGTGCGTTGGCCGGTGCTACCAGGCCCGAAGCGCTGGACACCGCGTACAGAAACTGCCCGCCGTTGACACCCACCATCCACAGCAACTGGTTGAGCAGCACCATGCCAAAGTTGAGCACGTCCCCGCTGGGGCCCAGCTGCAAAAACCACGCCCACCCCTGCCCCAGCAGCGGCCCGACCACCGCGTCCGACAGGCCGCGCCACAGCCCGTGGGCCAGCCACACCGCCAGCAGCGTCAGGGCCGCCGTGCCGGTCATGTGCAGGGCACTTTGCAGCGACACGCCACCGTCCACCCCGGCCATGGTGGTGTGGCTGGGCAGCCAGCGGCCCAGCAGGCGCATCAGTTCGGCGGCGGCCACGCCCACAATGATGCTTTGGAACGCGCTGGCATAGCCCAGCACCTCGAAGGCGGGCGGGTCACGCAGCACCACCAGCAAAAAGGCGCTGGCCGCCACCATGGACACGGTGACGATGGAGCGGTCGACCCGCCGGTCCTGCGCCCGGCTCAGGGTGGTGGTGCGGGCGGCAATCACCACCGTGCCCATCAGTCCCATGGTGCCCAAGGTGGCGTAGTACAGCAGCATGGCGGTGGCGTGCCAGCCCGGGCCAAACTGGGCGTTCATCCACTGCACATACGGGGCATACGGAAGCTGCGCCACGGTATTGCCCATGACCCCCAGCACCGTGACCGGCAGCAGCGTTACATAGGCCTCACGGATGGCCTGCAGCCACAGGCGCAGGCGGCGCTGCAGGGCCTGGGGCCAGACCGCCGTGCCATCCCGCCGTTCCCCCGTGCTGCCCATTTCCATGCGCTGTACCCCCAAAGTTGAAACAAGCTTAGCCCATACTTTGCGATGCCATGCATACAAAATAAAACACTGGACGGGTTCAACGCCGGGGTGGTTGGGGCGGGGGCGGTGGTGGGCCGGGCGGCAACGCCAAGCGCCGGACCGACGCTTGCATCAAAGCCTGCAGCGCAGCCATGCGGGCCGGGTCGACCGGCTGCGGAGTGCTGCTGCCGGGCGGGGTGACCGACTCCATCGCCTGCATTTCGACCATCCATGCCGCCTGTTTCCGCACCGCTTGCAGCAGCGCGTTGCGCGGGTCCTGGGGGGGCAGCCAGGCGGCGGCCAGTTCGGCCTGCGCCTTGCGGAATGCGGGCGCGTGCACGCTGCGGCTGCGCTCGTCCGCCTGCTGCGCCGTCAGCTTGCCCGCCCGCAGCCATTGCGACTCGATGCCCAGCTGCCGCATTGCCGCGTTGAAGCTGCGCATGCCCTGCTCAAAGGCCGCCGCGCCGGTGTACTTGCGCTGAAAATCCACCGTGGCTGGCGGTGCCAGCAGCACCAGCCCGCCGACCAGCATGGCCAGGGCGGCCCCCGCCAGCAGGGCCCGCCCCCGCGCCTGGGCAGGCGGGCCCTGCGGGTCGGGCCGCACCGGCAGGATGCACGCCAGCAGCGCCCCGGCCAGCAGCCCGCCGACATGGGCCGCGTTGTCCACGCCCGCCTGCAGCAACCCCTGCGCCAGCGAAAGCACCACAAACAAACCCATTCCCTGCAGCATCTGTTTGCCAAACAGCTGGGGCATGCTGTCGCGGTGGCGCAGCACGGCCACCAGTACCACCCCGGCCAGCCCGAACACCGCCCCCGAAGCCCCGACAGACACGGTGGTCTGGGCCGCAAAATGCAGGCTCAGGGCGCTCCCGGCCAAGGCCGACCCCAGGTACATGGCCAAAAACACCCGGTGGCCGTAGATGCGCTCGGCCGTCTGCCCGATGGCCCACAGGCCCAGCATGTTCATCACCAGGTGGACGATGCCGCCGTGCACCACGGTGGCGGTCAACAGCCGCCACACCTGGCCGCGCTGTACCTCGGAAGTGGCATTGCCGCCCCAGTG
Source organism: Rhodoferax sp. LS1P39 (assembly GCF_056521425.1). Lineage (NCBI taxonomy): Bacteria > Pseudomonadati > Pseudomonadota > Betaproteobacteria > Burkholderiales > Comamonadaceae > Rhodoferax > Rhodoferax sp. LS1P39. The sequence goes on from NZ_JBWMAV010000017.1 coordinate 118,588, forward strand.
CAGCAGCAGCTCGGCCGGGGGCGTAAACAGGTTCGCCCCCTGCACCACCATCAGCACCCACATCGCCGCATTCAGCGCGATCAGCCCGTACGTCACCCAGGTCTGGGGCACCAGGGCGTGCAGCCAGTCCTGGAGCTGGCGCTCTTCGCCTGCGGCGGAAGGGGTGGGCTGCAAACGCGGCACCGTCACACGCCCTGGTTGCGCATCCAGTCGGCGGTCTGGAAAAAGCTGTCGCGCAGCCGGGCGCGCAAAGCCGCGTCTACGCCGGTCTCGCCCATCGCCTGGTCCATGCAGGCCAGCCACTGGTCACGCTCCAGAATGCCGATCTTGAACGGCATATGCCGGGCCCGCAGGCGCGGGTGGCCAAACTGCTCGGTGTAGTACTGCGGCCCGCCCAGCCAACCGCACAAGAACCAGAACAGCCGCTGGCGCGCGTTCTCCAGCTCCGGGCCATGGGCGGCCCGCAGCGCACCATAGCCGGGCTCCAGTTCCATCAGGTCGTAAAACCGCTCCACCAGCGCCCGCACCGGGGCCTCGCCGCCGATCCATTCAAACGGGGTGGCGGCGGGGGCTTTCTCTTGGATCTGCATAGTGGAAATAAAAATTTATAAGAAATACGGTGCTAGCGCTTATACCAAGGGCGCAAGCAGCTATAAAAAGCAGAGCATGCAGGCTGTGGGGCTGGTAGGCAGTGTACGGGCCGCATGGTGCGTTGAAACAAGAATGCCCGCCAGGATGCATCCCGGCGGGCATTTTTAAGAAACAAAAATGAATCTATGGAGGGCTAGGTGGCGTAAATCCAAATTTGGCCAACACTCCTCCGGAGTTTTGTACATTTCTTCTAACCAAATCTTCCAAAGAATTGGTATTTTTAATTATTTCAAGACCCCTGGCTGTAAAAGTATCTTCGTTATAAATATTTTTTGATAACAAAGGATTGGTATGAATATGTGTCATGGCATCGTAACCCACCATGGTTGTCATTAAATCTCCATATAACCTACCGCCACTGGGTCTTTCGGCATACAAGCCCACGATGAACTCGAGCTTTTCAATATCCCCGCCGTACAAGCCTATTAACTCATCTTGTAGCGGTCCTTTATCCATAAGTTCATCAAAATTTTTAAACCTAGGCAAGCTAAAGTTCTCACGATATGCATTATAAGACTGCAGCCTGATGTCGCGCGCCATTTGCAAAGCGGCGACTTCAGCCCTCATTAAATATGAGGGCGAATTCTTCAAACAAATAGATCCGGCTGATTGCATGGAGAGTTCAGATATCGAATTCATCAACCCCACGGATTCGAATAATTTGTTATTGCAACGATATATCTCCTGCTCCACATCCTGGTTGTTTATTTTTATTCTATCCGGTATCAAGCTATGCCAGCGATACAACAAATCAAACTCAGCCGCAATCCAATTGGTTCTATACCATGGCTCGCGCTCAGCGAATTTTTCATCCAATTTTATTAGATTATTATTTGTAAGATGCGCAATATAGACCTCCGTCACCAGCTTGATTAAAAGCACTATATTGATATTTCTAGCGGTCTGAAATAACCTCTCTTCGTCCCAGCCAGCATTTTCCCCTCTCAGAATTCCCACCAATCTATTGTGTTCACGCAAAAACAAGGTACTGATGGCCACGTAACCAACGGACGAATTACCTTGTTCGAGTCCGGTTGCATAAAAGCGTGAATGTCTATCTGTAAACGTAGGGAACAAACGACCCATCTCTTTAACGCATGGCAGGTTTTCGTACTGGGGTTTGACTCCATCTTTGACATCGTTTTCATTGATGTGAAAATAATCCGGATATTCTTCGTCACCATTTTTTCGACTTGCCAGGGTTGCCAATATCTCGCCATTCTTGCCATGTGTACGCAGTGCGGTTGTAGTGTCTTCATGCAATCCATAAATTTGACATAAATCAATCTCATGGTTGGAGGTATTTTGGCGTCGGTCATCCCATTTAAACCGCAGGAAACTATCGGTAAACCACTGGGCAAAAAACATGAACAGCACGGACGATCGATCCGTTTTCATGGCATTGACTGGTCGCTGAAACAAAGCAGCTACATCGTCTATTTTGGGCGGCAAGCTATCGATATAGCTCTGGGCTGCCGGTTTCATATGCCGACCCGAATAGTCACGACGGGTGAGTGAAGGCCAGGAGGTGTAGTCTGAAACATAGCCCGGATCACCAGGAAAAGACTGGGGTACGCTGGGCTTGCCGGGGCCACCGGGCAAATCAGGTTTGCCAGGCCACAGGCTGTACTGTCTGGGTCGGGGACGGGTCGATTTGGCAAGGCGGTTGACCAGCAGTTTGCTGACAAGCGACAGCGGAACCAAGGGGTTGGCCGTACCTATGCCCAGGTCCCTCAAAATATCTCGCATGGGCTTGTTCGGATTAAAGGCCAGGGAGGCGGTGATGAGCACATCATCAATCACCACTTTGGTCACGAAATTGGGAAGCGGGCTCGCGGGGGTTGGGGCACCAGCTTCGGCGGGTGCTGCGCCTTGGTAGTAGGTTGCCTGCGCAAAGCTCTTAGCCAGCTCCGCGCCATTGACCATTAAATTTCCGGGCACAACCCATGTCTCTTGATTCGGCATCGAAACTCTCCTTGGAGTGCAATCTGCTGCAATGAAATCGCAACGGTCTCGGGGCGCAGGACGTGCGATCTTCCAGCCTGCCAAGCCAGTATCTCCCCCGCTTCCCTACACCAACATCCCCAAAACAGAGGATGTAATTGCACACAAAAAGCAGTAACTTACATACGCTTTACAAAAAAATTGCGAGGGTAACCATGGTCTGCGCCTCTATGCGGATACTTTTGGTGGACGACCACCAGCTTTTCTCCAACGGCCTGCGCATGCTGCTGCATGAGCTGGCTCCGGGCGTAGAGATCCTCACCGCGCAAAGCGTGGCGCAGGCACTGCGGGTGCCGGGGCCCCTGGACCTGGTGCTGCTGGACCTGCACCTGCCCGATGCCCGGGGTCTGGACGGGCTGGCGCGCATTCGGCAGCAGAGGGAGGGCACGCCGGTGGTGATCGTCTCGGCCGACGACAACCCTGCCCACATCCGCCAATGCATACAGCAGGGGGCCATGGCGTTTGTGTCCAAAACCGCCCCGTCCTCCGAGCTGTTTGTGGCCCTGCAACGCGTGCTGGCGGGTGAAACCTACCTGCCACCCGGCAGCATGCTGGCATCTTGCGAACTCGCTGGCCCGCAAGTGCATTTGTCGCCACGCCAGCAAGAGGTGCTGGCCAAGGTGGTGCAAGGCAAGTCGAACAAGGTGATTGCGCGCGAGCTGGGCATTTCGGACACCACGGTGTGCAGCCATGTGGCAGCGGTGTTGGCGGCGCTGGACGCGCACACCCGCACCGAGGCGGTTTACCGGGCCGCGTCCATCGGGCTGTCGATGGCGATGGCTTAAATCACGATGCGCTGGCCTGGCGAATGTGCGCCACCAGCGCGTCCAGCGTGACCGGTTTGTGCAGCAGCGGATAGCCCGCCTCGTGGGCCTGCTGCAGACGGTCGGGGGCGGTGTCGCCGGTGATGAGCAAGGCATACACCCCGGGATGCACGTTGCGCACCGCCTGTATCGCGTCAAACCCGGTTTCGTGGTTGCGCAGCCGCAGGTCGGAAATCACCATGTCCACCGCATGGCTGCGGGCCTGTTCGACCGCCTTGGCCACGCTGTCGGCCAGCAGGACCTGGCAGCCCAGCTCTTCCAGCAGTAGCGACATGCCTTGGCGCACGTCCACCTCGTCGTCCACCACCAGGATGGTGACCGATGGCAGACTGCCACTCGCCGCACTGACGCCCGCCAATTGGACTTCGGCCATGGCCTCTGCCAGGGGCAGGCGCAGCGTGAAGCGGCTGCCATGGCCCACCGCCGACTCCAGTCCCAGCGCGATGCCCAGCAAGGCGCATACCCGCTGCACGATGGCCAGCCCCAGCCCCAGGCCCTGGGAGCGGTCGCGTTCCGGATTACTGACCTGGTAGAACTCCTGAAAAATCAGCTGCTGGTGGTCTGGCGCGATACCCATGCCCGTGTCGACCACTTCCACGATCGCATGGCCCGACTGCACCTTGACGATCACATTCACGCCGCCGTGGGAGGTGAACTTCAAGGCGTTGCTGGTGAGGTTGCCCAGCACGCGCTGCAGCAGGTGGGCATCGGTCATGGCCAGCACGGGCCCTTCGCAATAGGTCCGCAGCGTCAAACCCTTTTGCTGGGCCAAACCCGCCTGCACGGCCACATGGGCCTGCACCAGCTGGTCCAGCCGGTGGGCCTGCATATCGGGCACCACAATGCCCGCGTCCAGCTTGGAGATGTCCAGCAAGCCGTCCAGTTGGCCCGACAGCGACTGGTTCACGCTGCCCAGCATGTTGACGATCTCGCGGCTGCGTTCGTCCAGCGGGCGCAACCCCAAGGCAGCCAGCAGTACACCCATGGAATGCAGGGGCTGGCGCAGATCGTGGCTGGCTGCGGCCAGAAACCGGGTTTTGGCGCGCCCAGCCTGGCGCGCCTCTTCCAGGGCCGCTTCCAATTGCTTGTTCAGCGAGTGCTCGGCAAAACGGATGCGACAGGACGAGTCGAACAGTCGGAAAACGTCCTTGCCCAGCGCTGCAAGGTACAGCTGGTAGATCACGATGAGCGCACCCATCATCGGCCCTTCCCAAGCCACATCACCCGATCTTGTAGACAAGGTCCACCCCAAACCCAGTGACAACAGCTGGGGCATGGAAATAAAGAGATACAAGCGCCGATACCCGCCGGTAGCCACGACCGCGGCAGTGGACGTGGACATCATGATGAGCGAGACCAGGGCCTTCTCTGCATCACTAAACCTGCCGAACGCCAGAACCTGTAGCGCCAAGATGGTGCTGGTCAGCAACATCACCAGACCAACGCGGTACGGCGCTTCGCTCCCACTGCCAACAAACCGCTCCGCGAAAGCATACCGCCAGACCATGACCAGCAATACCGCCGCCATCCATGCGAAAGGCAAAGGGCCGGGGAAGCGGTAGTGCATCAAGCCGAAACCCATCAGTGCACCGCACACCATGGTCACGGTTCCCCGCTTGTTCTGCTGCAGATAAATCACCACAAACTGGTCGCGCACAAAGGCCAACTGCGCGGCCTCGTCAGCGCGCCCCGTGGGCACCGACGTCGGCGCTGTGGTGGGGCTGGGAGTGGTGGCCATGGGCACAGCATAGCCAGACATGCCGGGGTTTTCACCCTCCAAATGGAGGAGGGATCGCGGGCAAACATCTGCTAATGAAGCGGCGGCCGCACGGGTTTTCATGGCGAAATAGGCCCTCTGCGCTTATTCCACCAGCGTGACAAGCTACTAAAATAGTAGCATACAATGTTTGTATACGACAACCAGACACACCCAAGGACTCCGCAATGAACCACCCTACCCCGGAGCTGCCTGACCCGGGCGCTCCCGTCCCCTCGTCGGAGTCCGACCGGTCACGCCGCGTGGTGCTGCACATGCCGGTGGATGTGCGCAGCTTTGCCCTGGGGCTGTTGGCCCTGCTGGCCAGCATCTACACCCTGCACTGGGCGGCGGCGGTGTTTATTCCGATCATGGTGGGCATTCTGTCCAGCTACGCCCTGTCGCCGGTGGTGGACTGGTTCCATGCGCGCCGGGTGCCACGCGCATTGAGTGCGGCGGTGCTGCTGCTGGGCATGATTGGCGGCGTGGGCGGACTGGCGTACTCGCTCAGCGACGATGCCAGCAAACTGGTCGAGCAACTCCCCGCCGCCACCCAGAAGCTGCGCAGCGCCCTGCGCACCCTGCCCGGCGCGCCGCGCAACACCTTGACCACCGTGCAGCAAGCCGCCTCGCACCTGGAAAAGGCCGCCGAGGAGACCAGCCGCTCCGTGCCCATCGGTCCGGGCGTGCAACGGGTGCAGATCGTCAAGCCCCGGTTTGACATCCGCGACTACGTGTGGGACGGCAGCCTGGGCATCGTGGGCCTGCTGGGGCAGCTGGGCACGGTGTCGCTGATCACCTTTTTCCTGATGGCCTCGGGCGACAGCTTCCGGCGCAAGCTGGTCAAACTGACCGGCCCCACGCTGAGCCGCAAAAAGATCACCCTGCAGGCGTTGAACCAGATCAACGAGCAGATCCAGCGCTACATGCTGGTGCAACTGTTCACCAGTGCCCTGGTGGGCGTGGTCACCTGGCTGTACTTTGTAGCCATGGGGCTGGAGCAGGCGGCGGTGTGGGGCATTGCCGCCGGCGTGCTGAACCTGGTGCCCTACCTGGGCAGCGTGGTGATTGCGGCGGGCACGGCGATGGTGGCGTTTTTGCAGTTTGGCTCGCTGGAGATGGTGTTGCTGGTGAGCGGCGGCTCCCTGGTGATCCACGCCATCGTCGGCTTCCTGCTGACCCCCTGGCTCACCAGCCGCGCCAACCAGATGAACCCCGTGGCGGTGTTTGTAGGCATGCTGGCCTGGGGCTGGCTCTGGGGTTTGTGGGGCCTGCTGCTGGGCGTGCCCATCCTGGTGGCGGTGAAGGCAATCTGCGACCGTGTGGACGATCTCAAGCCGGTGGGGGAGTTTCTGGGGAATTAGGCATAAAAAGTGCCTTCTCCGCCTATTCCATGGGCAGAAATGAGCGACTCCCCCGACCAGTGCTGCCGCCAGGCGCTGGAGGCGGTGGATACCTGCGTGGCCCAGGCCTGGCAGGTTGCCAAAAATTTATAGGAAATCAGCCGCTTGTGCTTATTCCACCAGCGCAAACAGCTATTAAAAAAATAGTGCCAGGACTTGCGCAGCGCCCCTGTATCGCCCTTCGGGCTTACAGGGGGAACTTGCGTAAGTCCTGAGTCCTAAGCCGTAGCCCGCCGCAGCGTCTCCACCACAGGGCGACGCAGTACATCGCGCAGGCCCCACCAGCCAGCGGCCAGGGCCAGCAGGGCACCGGCGATGGCACCGAAAACGGGCACCCACAGGGAGCCGTGCCATTCGAACTCGAACACAAAGCGGGTCAGCGCCCAGCCCACGGCCACGGCCACCAGGCTGGCCAAAAAGCCCGCCAGCAGGCCCACACCGGCCAGCTCGGCGCGTTGCACCTGGCGCAGCAGGCTGCCGGGTGCGCCCAGGGCCCGCATGATGGCGAACTCGCGGGCGCGCTCTTCGCGGGTGGCGGTGATGGCGGCAAACAGCACCACCAGCCCGGCGGCCAGGGTGAAGCCAAACAGGAATTCCACCGCGCGGATCACCTGGTCCAGCACGCGCTGCAACTGGCCCAGGGTACTGCTCAGGTCCACCGCCGTGATGTTGGGGAATTGGCGCACCAGGGTGTTGTCAAAGCCCTTGGTGGCCGGGGCCTTGAACGCGCCCAGGTAGGTGATGGGCACCTCCGGCATCTGGCTGACCGGATAGATGACGAAGAAGTTGGCCCGCATCGAACCCCAGTCCACCTTGCGCAGCGAGGTGATCTTGGCATCGGTTTGCGCCCCGCCAATGTCGAAACGCAGGCTGTCGCCCATCTTCAGCTTCAAGGTTTCGGCAATGCCCTCTTCGACGCTGATAGCACCGGCTTCTTCGGCCGTCCAGGTACCCGCCACCAGCGGGTTGTGCGGGGGCCGGGTGGCGCTGTGGGACAGGTTGAATTCGCGGTCCAGCAGGCGCTTGGCGCGATCGTCCTCGTAGTTCTCGGGGGCCACCGCCTTGCCGTTGATGGCCACCAGGCGGCCCCGGAACATGGGGTACCAGTCGTAGTTTTTCACGCCTGCTGCGGCCAGGTTGGCCTGGAAATCGGCCGCCTGGTCGGGCATGACGTTGATGACGAAGCGGTCGGGCGCATCCGGCGGCGTGGCCTGGCGCCAGCTCTGGATCAAATCGGTGCGCAGCAGCACCAGCAAAATCAGCGCCAGCAGGCCCACGGCCAGGGCGCTGATCTGCACCACGGCGTAGGCCGGGCGGGCCGACACCTGGCGCGTGGCCAGCACCAGCCAGCGCGGGGCGGTGGCCTCGTTCACGCTGCGGCGCAGCAGCTTCACGGCCACCCAGCCCAGGCCCGCAAACACCAGCACGGCGGCGGCAAACCCGCCCACCGCAATCAGGCCCAGGGTGATGTCGCTGCTGGCCGCCAACAGCAGTGCGGCAAAGCCCAGCACGCCCAGGCCCAGCACGCCGATGGACGTGGGCTTGAGGCCGCCCACGTCGCGGCGGATCACCCGCAGCGGCGGCACGGCGGCCAGTTGCAGCACGGGGGGCAGGCCAAAGGCGAACAGCAGCGTCAGCCCCATGCCCATGCCCAAAGCGGCAGGCCACCAGGTGGCGGCGGGCAGGCTGGCATCCACCAGGCCCGCCAGCAGCAGCACAAACCCATAGTGCACGCCAAAGCCGATCACCAGCCCCAGCGCGCTGGCGAAGATGCCCACCAGCGCGAACTCAAACGCGTAGCTCAGTGCAATGGTGCGCTGGCCCAGGCCCAGCACGCGCAGCATGGCGCAGTCGTCCAGGTGATTCGCCGCAAAGCCGCGCGCGGCCAGGGCCACGGCCACCGCGCTGAGCAGGGCCGACAGCAGGGCCACCAGGTTGAGGAACTTGTTGGCGCGGTCCAGGGTTTGGCGCATTTCGGGGCGGCCACTCTCCAGCGACTCGATGCGCACGCCCCGGGTGTCGGGCTTTTTGACCTCTTCGGCGGCCCACTGCACGTAGCGCTGCACGGCGGGGTCGGCCCCGGCCACGGCAAAGCGGTAGTTGATGCGGCTGGCAGGCTGGATGAGCGCGGTGGCGGCCATATCGCTCTGGTTGAGCATGGCGCGGGGCGAGAAATTCAGGAAACCACCGCCCCGGTCGGGTTCGATGGCGATGGTTTGGGTGATGCGCAAACGGCTGTCGCCCAGCAGCAGGCTGTCGCCGATTGCCAGGCCCAGCGCGTCGAGCAGCGAGGCATCGACCCACACCGTGCCGGGCGCGGGAATGTCGCGGGTGGGGTGCGGCGCGGCACCGGGGGCATCGGCAATCTGCAGGCTGCCACGCAGCGGGTAGCCGGGCACCACGGCTTTCAGCGCCACCAGCTTGCTGGCCCCGCCCTGCGCGTCGTCGGCCCGGGCCATGGTGGCCAGGGTCAGCGTGCCCACGGTTTGCAGGCCCTGCGCCTGCGCTTGCGCCAGAAAGGCGGCGGGGGTCGGGTTGTCGCTGGAGACCACGGCATCGCCGCCCAGCAGTTGCCGCGCATCGCGCTGCAGGCCGCTTTGCAGCCGGTCGGCAAAAAAGCCCACGGCGCTGAGTGCGGCCACGGCCAGGGTCACGGCCACGATGAGCAGGCGCAGTTCGCCAGAGCGCAGGTCGCGCCAAAGGGTGCGCCAGCCGAGGCGCCAGAAGGTAGTTTGCATAGGGCCGTACCTTAGTCGATTTCGCATCCACCCCGCAGTTTGTCGGCTATAGGGCGGCGGCAGGTTTCCATCTCAGGCCAGGATGGGCACCACGGCGTGCGCATCTGCGGCAAACGCGTAACCGTCGCGGCCCCGCTCCTTGGCGCAGTACATGGCCAGGTCGGCGGCATGCATCAAGCTGCCCAGATCTTCGCCATCGACGGGATAGCAGGCAATACCGATGCTGGCACCCACTTTGAGCCCTATGCCGTTAAAAATCACGGGCTGGGAGACCAGCCGCACCAGGCGCTGGGCATGGGCGGCCAGGGTCTCGGTACTGGGCGCATCCGACAGCAGCAGCACAAATTCGTCGCCCCCCAGGCGCGCCACGATGCCCTGCGCGCGCGCATCGGCCTGCAACCGCCGCGCCACGGTCACCAGCACCTTGTCGCCTGCCGCATGGCCATATTCGTCATTGACGGGTTTGAAACGGTCCAGATCGAGCAGCAGCAGTGCGGCCTGCCCGCCCTGGGCCAGTACGCGGGGCCCGTAGTGCATCCAGCCAGCGCGGTTGAACAGGCCGGTGAGTGCGTCGGTCTGCGCGGCCCGGGTGAGCTGCTGGGTGCGCTGCCCCAGCTCGCCATTCAACTCGCGCATGCGCCGGATGCGGCTGCCCAGTGCCACCACAAACACGGTGATCTCCACCACGATGCCCACTTGCAGCGCTTCGTAGTGAAACGGCAGGTTCAGCACCCCAAAATTGTTCAGGGTGGTGCAGATGGAGGCCGCAAACAGCACAGACAGGCCTGCGATGTACCAGGCCGCCGGCCGGAAACCACTGCGCCAGGCCCACACTGCGCCGGTGAACATCAAAACCGGAGCCACCAGCGCCATGGCCTGGGTCAATGCCAGCGACCAGAACAACTGGCCCACCAGCGCCAGGCACAGCGCCATCGCACACACCGGCACGGTAGCCAGCAAACACCGGGCCAAGCGGGGTGTGTAGCGCGACAACTCCAGAAAGCTCAGGCCAAACAAGGTAGCAAAGGCAATCCACAAGGGCGGCATGGCCACGATGGCGTTGGGCACCCATTCGCGCGCGCCCGCCAGCAGATAGCGCGCGGTATGGCCGTTCAGGGTGACCAGTGTGCCCAGGGCAAACAGGCACGCATAAAAGTTGAAGGCATACAGCCCCTCGCGAAACACAAACAACAGCATCAGGTTATAGACCAGCATGCCAATCAGCAGGCCATAACAAATGCCGTTGAACAGCGACCGGCCCTGCTCGGCCTGGCCGAACTGGATGGCATCCCAGACCGCAAAGCGGTAGTACTCGGGGAAATCCGACACCGTGCGCAGGTAGATGGTGTAGTCGCCCGGCTGGTCGAGCTGGAAACGGTACACAAAACGGTCGCCTTCCAGCGCGGGCTGGGCAGGCGCTTCGGTCACGCTGCGCACCCAGGGTACGGCCAGGGCATTGCCGTCGGCATCAAAAGGCCCATAGGCGCTGAAGTGGCGCAGCGCCGTAGTGGTGCTGTCGATCAGCCACGCGCCCCGGGTGCCGTCCTGGCGCAAGCGGATCTTGAACCAGCGCGCATGCAGATCCAGGCCAGACTGCTGGACCGTGTTCGGAGGGACGGTAAAACGGGCATCCACCGCAGGCGTGCGTACCTCTGCAAGCCCCAGCGTCCCGTCGGGATCTTCCAAGAATCCGATTTTGCCGACCAGTGGGGTGCCGCCCGCAGTCTGGCTCAACACCACCAGCGGCACCTCGACCGCCTGTGCACCGGGGGCTGCCGCAACCGCATAGATCCAGGCCCACACCAGTACCCACACGCCCGCCCATCGCCGCGCGAAGCAGTACGGGATCCATCGCAGGTAAAAGGTGGGTAACAAAGTCGCCTTTCGGACAGTGGCTTCAAACATTGTGAACCACCAAGGGCCCGATGGTTTCACTTGTTACGCGTGTTGCGAAGCGCTACAAAGCCCATGCATACTGGTTCCTTGACAAAAATACAAAGGCGTCCTATGTGGCAACCCAGTACCCGCTACCCCGACCCGGCTATCGCCGTGTTGGACCCGCGTTTTGAACGCTACCACCTCTTCAACGCCGCCGTGGAACGCATCGCCACCGGCATGCGCTGGGCCGAGGGACCGGTGTGGTTTGGCGACGGCCGCTACCTGCTGTGGAGCGACATCCCCAACAACCGCACCATGAAGTGGGAAGAGCAGACCGGCGCGGTCAGCGTGTTCCGCCAGCCGTCCAACTTCGCCAACGGCCACACCCGCGACCGGCAAGGCCGCCTGGTGGGCTGCGAGCACGGCGGCCGCCGCGTGGTGCGCACCGAGTACGACGGCAGCATCACCGTGCTGGTCGACCAGTTCAACGGCAAGCCGCTGAACTCGCCCAACGACGTGGTCGTCCACTCCGACGGCAGCGTGTGGTTTACCGACCCGCCCTTCGGCATCCTGGGCCACTACGAAGGCTATAACGCCACGCCCGAGCAGCCCACCTGCGTCTACCGCTTCGACCCCGCTACCGGCCAGTGCAGCGTAGCCACCGACGCGGTGGACCGGCCCAACGGCCTGTGTTTTTCGCCCGACGAGCGCTTGCTGTACGTGGTCGAGTCCGGCGCCACGCCCCGGCGCATCCGCGTCTTTAACGTAGACGGCACACGCCTGACCAACGACCGGGTGTTCGTGACCTGCGCCGACGGCGAGAGCCCCGACGGCTTCCGCTGCGATGTGGACGGCAACCTCTGGGCCGGTTGGGGCGGCCCCCCCGGTCGCGACGGCGTGGTGGTCTTCGCCCCCGACGCCACCCCCCTCGCCCACATCGCCCTGCCCGAGCGCTGCGCCAACCTATGCTTCGGCGGCCCGGCCCGCAACCGCCTGTTCATGGCGGCGAGCCAGTCGGTGTATGCCTTGTATGTGGGGACGCAGGGGGTGTAGCTCGGTGGAGCCCGGCGGGGTCAGATCCCCATTGCGCGACGGGTGCTGGCGGCAAAGAGAGAGCGCCATCCGCATTGGGGCTCCCTCCTCCGGGCGGTTCTCCGTGACGGACGGTGGCGGGATTGCGTCTTCTGGGTGCCATGGCGATCCTCGGCCGGGTAGTGCGCCCGGCGGCGCAGTCACCTTTCTTTGACCGCCAAAGAAAGGTAACCCAAAGAAAGGCGCCCCAACTGTCTGCGCCCTCCGCTAGCGCTGCGGGAACCTGCGGTGCTCGCTTTGGGCGGGGTCTGGCTAAACTCGCCTGCGGCTCAGACAGACGCCAGCCCTGATCCGCCTAAAGCTGCGCTCCTCGGCGCACACAGATGGGGACCCCGGGGAGCGGGATAGGCCCGGCTGCGCCGGGCATCGCGCCTGGGGCGCGAGTAGGGTGGGTGTAGATGCTGCTCTTTTGATAGTCAAAAATAGGAGCTGCTTGCGCTTATCTGATGGGCGCAGATGGTCATTTTGGCACCTGAAAATAAGCCTAAATATCTGAAAACAACTCGATGAAACAGATTGTGCTGATTGGCGATTCCATTCGCCTGGGTTACCAGGGTGCCGTTACCCGTGCGTTACGGCACGAAGCGGTGGTGACGGCTCCGGCAGAAAACTGCCAGTCGAGCGTCGAGGTCCGGGAAAACTTCCGCGAATGGATAGCCGCTGCCAACCCCGATATCGTTCACCTGAACTGCGGCCTGCATGACCTGAGGATAGACGCTGGGGACAGTGCCCACCGCGTCCCGATCGACGTGTACGCCGACAATCTTGCAGCGATATTCCAACGGGTCGTAACGGGCGGCAAGCGCACGCTCATCTGGGCAACGACCACACCGCTGATCGAAGACCGGCACCAGCGGTCCCGGCTGTCACGGCGCTACGAGGCCGATATCGCGCGCTATAACGCAGTGGGGCTGGCCGTCGCGCGCCAATACGGCGCTACCGTGAACGACCTCCACGCTGCAGTCCTGCACGCAGGCGCAGCTCGGCTACTGGGGCCCGATGGGGTGCACTTCACGGAGGACGGCAGCGCTTTTCTTGCCGAAACCGTGGTCACCTCTGTGCGAAGCGTCCTCCATGGTGGCACCCAGTCGGTCTAGCAAGCAGACAGCCAGGGGCAGGCCAAACCCATTGCCTCCTGCCTTTGTACCTACAGAACTGGACTTCGTTTTTGATAGTAAAAAATAAGAGCTGCTTGTGCCCATTCCATCAGCACGGAGGGCTGATTTGGCACCTGAAAAATGGCCTGGAAACCTGAAATTGGCAAGATACACCACCCCAGCCAAACGCCCCTAACCTCGCGCCCTAGGCGCGATGCCCGGCAAAGCCGGGCCGATCCCGCTCCCCGGGGTCCCCATCTGTATGCGCCGAGGAGCGCAGCTTTGGGCGGAAAAGGGCTGGCGTTGTTTGAGCGCAGCGAGTTTAGCCAGACCCCGCACAAAGCGCGCACCGCAGGTTCCCCGACGCGAGAGCGGCGGGGCGCAGACAGTTGGGGCGCCTTTCTTTTGGTATCTTTTCTTTTGCGTAAAAGAAAAGATACTGCGCCGCCGGGCGCACCACCCGGCCGGGGATCGCCATGGCACCAAGAAATCCGTCAGCGTCAACCCGCCAATAGGGGTCGGAGCCTCATGGCACTAGGATAAGAAGAATTGCCCTGCAAGCAAGGGGTGGGCAGAGCCGCTGACAGTGATAGTCTGGAGTTGCAAAACGAACCAGAAATCAAAA
>NZ_JBWMAV010000018.1:0-102003 GCF_056521425.1 Rhodoferax sp. LS1P39
CGGGGTCCCCCTCTGCCAGCGCCGAGGAGCGCAGCTTTGGGCGGATCAGGGCTGGCGTCTGTTTGAGCGCAGCGAGTTTAGCCAGACCCCGCCCAAAGCGAGCACCGCAGGTTCCCGTAGCGCAAGCGGAGGGCGCAGGTAGTGGGGGGGGCCTTTTCTTTGGTGACTTTCTTTTGGCCACGCAAAAGAAAGTTACTGCCCTGCCGGGGGCACATCCCGGCCAGGGATCTCCGTTAACGCCAACCCGCCAATAAGGGTCAGAGCCCAAATGCGTGAAGCACTGCTCCCGACCCGCAAAACCCCGGCGCGCAATTGGGATCTGACCCTTATTGGCTAACGCCGCTAATAGGGTTCTGACCCCTATTATTTCTGTCATGGCTGCAGCAGCCCCAGGGTGTCCACCGCCACACGCCCTTGCCGGATCACGGTGCGGGGCGTTTGGTGGGCCAGCCAGTAGACCAGCTCGGCGGGGTCGTGCAGATTCCACAGGACGATGTTGGCAGGCCGCCCCACCGCCAGCACGCCGTGCGTGTCTTGCAGGCCCAGCGCACGGGCCGCGTGGGTGGTGATGCCGGCAAACGCCTCGGGCACGGTCAGGCGGAACAGGGTGCAGGCCATGTTGGCCATCAGCAGCAGGCTCAGGGTGGGGGAGGTGCCGGGGTTGTGGTCGGTGGACACGGCCATGGGGACCCCGGCGGCGCGCAGGGCGGCAATGGGGGGCAGGTGCGTGTCGCGCAGCGTGTAGTACGCGCCGGGCAGCAGCACCGCCACCGTGCCGGATACGCGCATGGCCTCGATACCGGCGGCAGACAGGTGCTCGATGTGGTCGTTGGATAAAGCGCCGTACCGTGCCGCCAGGGCCGAACCGCCCATGTCCGAAAGCTGCTCTGCATGCAGCTTCACCGGCAGGCCCAAGCGCTGCGCGGCCAGGAACACCTGCTCGGTCTCGGCCAGCGAGAAGCCGATGCGCTCGCAGAACACGTCCACCGCGTCCACCAGCCTCTCGGCGGCCAGCGCGGGCAGCATCTCGTTGCAAACGAGGTGGATGTAGTCCTGGCTGCGCCCCGCGTACTCGGGCGGCAAGGCGTGCGCGCCGAGGAAGGTGGTGCGCACCGCCACGCCAAAGTCCTCGCCCAGGCGGCGGGCCACGCGCAACTGTTTGCGCTCGTGTTCCAGCGCCAGACCGTAGCCGGATTTGATCTCGATGGCGCACACGCCCTCATTCAGCAACTGCTGCAGGCGGGGGGCCGACTGGGCGTACAAGTCGTCTTCGCTGGCGGCGCGGGTCGCCAATACGCTGGAGACGATGCCGCCACCGGCTTTCGCCACTTCTTCATAACTTGCGCCCGCCAGCCGCATGGCAAATTCATTCGCCCGCTGGCCGCCGTAGACCAGGTGGGTGTGGCAATCGACCAGGCCCGGCGTGGCCAGCGCGTTGCGGGCATCCATGCGGGGCAGGGCTTGCAGGCTGGTGGGCAGGGCCGCGATGTCGCCCATCCACACGATCTGGCCGTGCTGCACCGCCAGCGCGTTGGCCGTGCCGCCGTCGGCCAGCCGCAGGTTGTGCCAGATGCCGTCGGCAGAAGGGAGGTGTTGCATGGTGTGTGCTATCAAATAATGAGCTGCTTGTGCTAGTGGAATAAGCGCTAGCGGCCTATTGGACTTAAATTTACCGCAACCAGCATGGCACCGTCTGTCTGCGGTGTGGCCTTCAACCGCGCAGGTGCATCCCACCACAGGCCATGGCCGGACGCGCATTGGAAATCATCCAGCAACCACGCACCGCGCACCGCCAGCAGCAGGCCGCAGTCGGCGGAAATGTCTTCCATCGCAGTCAGCACCCGCACCTCGGCCCGCACCCGCCCGCGCCGCACCATCACATTGAAGTCGGTCGATGCGCCGCCCAGCAGTTCGCAGCCTAGCGCCACGTCGCCCGGGAAAACGAACGGCACGCCGGGCGTGTCCAGCCGGTGGTCTATGCCGCCGCCGAACAACCGCACACCCGCGCCGTCCAGCAGCATGATCACGCGGTCCACTCCGGGAAAGGCCGAGAACGGACCGGCGGCGGCGATGGTGGCGATGCTCACGCGCCAGTCGAAGCTATCCATGCCCGCGCCGGGCGGCTGGCAGACGATCTCGCGCGTGGTGCCGCCGCCGTTCTTCCACGGCGTGGCAGGCAGGGCGGCGGTGTCGAAGCGGTGGATCATGCGAAAGGGGTGCGCAGCAGGTGGGCGGCTTGCGCAATATCGGGGGCCAAGAAACGGTCGGCATCGAAAGACGGCACGTGCTGGCGTAGCAGTTGCCAGGCGCGGCCCGTACCTTCTCCGAAACGTTGGTCTTTCAAAAACTCCAGCGCCTGGGCGGCCAGCAGGTACTCGATGGCCAGAATCTGCGTGAGGTTCTCTAGCGACTTTTGCAGGTCCAGCGCGGCGGTGGTGCCCAGGCTGAGGTGGTCTTCCTGCCCGCCGGAGGTGACGAAGTTGTCCACCACCACCGGCTGGGCGAGGCGGCGGTTTTCACCGACCAGCGAGGCGGCGGTGTACTGCGCAATCATCAGGCCCGAGTTCACGCCCGGCTCGGCCACCAGAAACGCGGGCAGGCCACTGAGAACAGGGTTCACCAGCCGGTCCAGCCGCCGCTCGGCCACGCCGCCCAGTTCGGCCGCGGCGATGCGCAGCAGGTCGCAGGCCATGGCCACCGACTCGCCGTGGGGGTTGGCTTGCGACATCACGCGGTAAGCCTCGGGCGTGCCCAGCAGCAGCGGGTTGTCGGTGGCGGAGTTCAACTCGGTTTCGATCTGCCGCGCGGCGTGGGCGATCTGGTCGCGGCAGGCCCCGTGGATCTGCGGCATGGAGCGCAGGCTCAAAGCGTCTTGCGTGCGGATACAGAGGCTGTTGGCGATCACCTCGCTGCCCGCCAGCAGGCTGCGCAAACGCTGGCCTACCTGCTGCATGCCGGGGTGGGGTTTGAGCGCCAGGATGTCGGCATCGAATGCGGCAATTTGCCCCTTCAGGGCTTCAAAACTCATCGCCCCGGTCACGTCGGCCCAGTCGGCCAGGCGCTCCATGTCGGCCAAGGCCAGTGCGGCCAGGCCGGTCATGCAGGGCGTGCCGTTGACCAGGCACAGGCCGTCCTTCGCGCCCAGCACCAGGGGCTGCAGGCCGTTGGCGGCCAATGCTTCCGATGCGGGCAGGGTGCGGCCCTGCCAGCGCACATCGCCCACGCCCAGCAGCGCCACGCTGATGTGGGCCATGTGGGTGAGGTAGCCCACCGAACCCTGCGAGGGTACGCAGGGGGTGATGTGTAGATTCAATAGCGCCTGCAAGCCTTCCACCACCTTGGGCTGCAGGCCCGAATAGCCCTGGCAGAAGTTGGCCAGCGCCGCCACCAGGATGGCGCGGGTTTGCGCTTCGCTCAACAGCGGGCCGACCCCGCAGGCGTGGCTGAGCAGCGTGTTGCGGGATAGCTGGGCCAGTTGCTCGCCGTGCAACAGCACCTGGCTCAAGGCCCCCAGCCCGGTGCTGATGCCGTAGGCCCGCTCGCCGCTGGCCACGATGCGCCGCACGATGGCCTGGGCGTTGGCGATGCGGGCCCAGGCGGCTTTGGAAATCTCCAGCCGCACGCCATCGCGGGCCACGGCGACCAGGTCGCGGTGGGTGAGGGGGGCTTCGCCTAGAACTATGGTGGCGGGTGGCTGCCCGCCCCCACCCCGGCCCTCCCCCGTGGGGGGAGGGGGTGATGCGGTGCCCGGTTTTGCTCCCTCCCCTTCCGGGGGAGGGTTGGGGTGGGGGCAGGTATGTGGCATTGAATTTAAATAAAAAGTGCCGCCAGCGCTTATGGAATGGGCGAGAGCAGCTACCTAAAGAATAGCAAACGCTTATTTCACCATCGGCAGGTTCAAACCCTGCTTCTTGGCCGTGGCAATCGCAATCTCGTAGCCCGCGTCGGCGTGGCGCATCACGCCGCTGCCGCTGTCGTTGACCAGCACGCGGGCCAGGCGCTCGGCGGCGGCATCCGTGCCGTCGGCCACGATGACCATGCCCGAGTGCTGCGAGTAGCCCATGCCCACCCCGCCGCCGTGGTGCAGGCTGACCCAGCTGGCACCGCCTGCAGTGTTGAGCAGGGCATTGAGCAGCGGCCAGTCGCTGACGGCATCGGTGCCGTCCATCATCGATTCGGTTTCGCGGTTCGGGCTGGCTACCGAGCCGGTGTCCAGGTGGTCGCGGCCAATCACGATGGGGGCTTTAAGTTCGCCGTTTCTCACCATTTCGTTGAAGGCCAGCCCTGCGATGTGGCGCTCACCCAGGCCCAGCCAGCAGATGCGCGCGGGCAGGCCCTGGAAGGCGATGCGTTCGCGGGCCATGTCCAGCCAGCGGTGGGTGTGGTGGTTGTCGGGGAAGAGTTCCTTGATCTTGGCATCGGTCTTGAAGATGTCTTCCGGGTCGCCCGACAAGGCCACCCAGCGGAACGGTCCCTTGCCCTCGCAGAACATGGGGCGGATGTAGGCGGGCACAAAGCCGGGGAAGTCGAAGGCGTTTTTGACACCCGTGTCAAAGGCCACCTGGCGGATGTTGTTGCCGTAGTCCACCGTGGGGATGCCCATGGCCTGGAAGTCCAGCATGGCCTGCACGTGCACGGCGCAGCCTTGGGCGGCGGCGGCGGTCAGCGCGGCGTGCTGGGCCGGGTCTTTTTGCGCGGCCTTCCAGTCGGCCACGCTCCAGCCTGCGGGCAGGTAGCCGTTGACCAGGTCGTGGGCCGAGGTTTGGTCGGTCACCAAATCGGGGCGGATGCTGCCTGCCTTGGCGCGGCGCACCAGCTCCGGCAGCACCTCGGCGGCGTTGCCCAGCAAGGCGATGGACACGGCTTCCTTGGCGGCGCAGTGCTGCGCGATGAGCTCCAGTGCATGGTCGATGTCGCGGACCTGCTTGTCCACGTAGCGGGTGCGCAGGCGGAAGTCGATGCTGCTTTGCTGGCACTCGATGTTCAGCGACACGGCTCCGGCCAGCGTGGCGGCCAGCGGTTGCGCGCCGCCCATGCCGCCTAGGCCTGCGGTCAAGATCCACTTACCGGCCCAGTCGTTGTTGTAGTGCTGTTTACCGGCTTCGACAAAGGTCTCGAAGGTGCCTTGCACGATGCCCTGGCTGCCGATGTAGATCCAGCTGCCTGCCGTCATCTGGCCATACATGAACAGGCCTTTGCGGTCCAGTTCGTGGAAATGCTCCCAGTTGGCCCACTGGGGCACCAGGTTGGAGTTGGCGATCAGCACGCGCGGGGCGTTGGCTTGGGTTTTGAACACGCCGACCGGTTTGCCGGACTGGATCAGCAGGGTCTCATCTTCGTTCAGCTCTTTGAGCGAGGCCAGGATCTGGTCAAAGCAGGCCCAGTTGCGGGCGGCGCGGCCAATGCCGCCGTAGACCACCAGGTTTTTCGGGTCCTCGGCCACCTCGGCATCAAGGTTGTTTTGCAGCATGCGGTAGGCCGCCTCGGCAATCCAGTTTTTGCAGGTCAGCGTGCTGCCACGGGGGGCGCGGATGACGCGGCTGGCATCGAAGCGGGGGTCTTGCAGGGAGGTGGTCATGGCGGCAATTCCTAATTAAAAAGGGGCACTAGGGCGGTGGTGCGGCAATTTTAAATAACTTGTCTAATCCTGTATATACAGCTTGCGCAAAAAAAGGAGAAATCTCCTTTTCAGCTGGTCACGGCATTCCCATCGGTGCGGAAACGGCTGCCCAGGCGGTAGCGTGCGCCGGGGTGCAGGCAGCGCACCAGGGTGATGGGGACATCGCGCATCCAGGTGCGGCGGGTCAGCAGCAGGCAGGGCTGGTGGGCATCCATTTGCAGCAGGGCGGCCTGGTCGGCGCTGGGCAGCACGGCGTCCACCACGTGCTCCATCTGGTCGAACAACACGGTGCGCACCAGGTAGTCCGACGGTTGCTCCTGGCTGAAGTCCTGGTTGCCAAACTCGGGGGCCATGCGCGGGTTGACGAAGCGGTCTTCGAGCTGCATGGCCACGCCGTCTTCCAGGTGCACGCACACCGTGTGGAACACCGATTCACCGGTGTGCAGGCCCAGTGCAGAGGCTACCTCCAGGGTGGCCGAGATGCGCTCGATGGTGACCATGAGGCACTGGTAGTCGTGGCCGCGGCGGCGGATGTCGTCGGCCAGGCGGGCGATCTGCAGCAGGTTGGCCTGGGGTTTGTCGTCGGCCACAAAGCTGCCCACCCCGGCCACGCGGCGGATGCGGCCCTGCTCCTGCAGCTCGCGCAGCGCGCGGTTCACGGTCATGCGCGACATGCCGAACTGCAGCACCAGGTCGTTTTCGGACGGCAGGCGGTCGCCGGGGGACCAGGTGCCGTCCTGGATCTTGCCCGCCACAAAGTCTTTGATGTGCTGGTAGCGCACCATGGGCGGCGTGGAAGCGGCGGAGGGGGAAGAAGCGGTGCGTTTTGCGGGCATGGGACTACGATAACAGGGCAGGGCGTTGCTTCAGTGGTCCGCTGCCATGGATTCGGCGCGGATCTCTTCGGTGAGCCGGGCCTTGAGCTGCATGAACGCAGGCGTGGTTTTCAGCGTGTAGTGGCGCGGGTGTGGCAGGTCCACCGCGATGTCGGATTTGATGCGGCCTGGCCGGGCGCTGAACACCGCTACCCGGTTGGCCATGAAAATGGCTTCATCGATGTCGTGGGTGACGAACAGCACGGTCTTGCGCTCCCCTTCCATGCCTTCCCAAATGCCCAACAGCAGCTCCTGCATCAGCACCCGGGTCTGGTTGTCGAGTGCGCCAAAGGGCTCGTCGAGCAGCAGGATCTTCGGGTCGTTAGCCAGGGCGCGGGCAATCGCGGTGCGCTGCTGCATGCCGCCCGAGAGCTGTTTGGGAAAGTGGTTTTCAAACCCGCGCAGGCCCACCTTGGCGATGAAAAAATCGCTACGTTCCTTTTGCTGCGCCTCGGGCAGGCCGCGTTCGCGCAGGCCAAAGCGGATGTTTTGCGCCACCGTGAGCCAGGGGAAGAGGGTGTAGCTCTGGAACACCATGCCCCGGTCGGCCCCGGGGCCGACCACCGGCGCGCCGTCCAGCAGCACCTGGCCGGTGCTAGGCCGCTCCAGCCCCGCCACGATACGCAGCAGGGTGGACTTGCCGCAGCCCGAGGGGCCGAGGATGGTGACGAAATCGTTGGTTTGCACCGCAAAGTCAATGGGCTGCAAGGCCTGGGTGCGCTGGCCGTTCGGGGACTCGAACACGCGGGACACGCCCTGGATGGAAAGCTGGTTCAAAGCACGCTCCAGGCAAACAGGCGGCGGTTCAGCGACTTGAATGCGAAGTCCGACACCAGGCCAATCAGCCCGATCACGATGATGCCGAAGATGATTTGCCCGGTGTTGAGCAGCGCCTGGCTGTCGGTGATCATGTGGCCGATGCCGCTGCTGGATCCGATCAGCTCGGCCACGATCACATAGGTCCAGGCCCAGCCCAGCACCAGCCGCAGCGTCTCGGCAATGCCGGGGGCGGCACCCGGTATCAAGACGCGGGTGATGATGCCGCGGTGGCCCGCGCCCAGGGTGTAGGCGGCTTCCACCAGGTCGCGCCGGGCCCCGCCCACGGTCACGGCCACCATCAGCACCAGCTGGAAGAAGGAGCCGATGAAGATCACCAGCAGCTTTTGCGCCTCGCCAATGCCCGCCCACAGGATCAGCAGCGGGATGAAGGCCGATGCGGGCAGGTAGCGGCAGAACGACACAAAAGGTTCAAAAAACGCCTCCACACCCTTGTACGTGCCCATGGCAATGCCCAGCGGCACGGCCAGCACGGCGGCCAGCGCAAAGCCGCCCAGCACCCGCCACACCGTCATGCCGATGTCGAAGGCAAAGTTGTACTCGGTAAACAGCAGCCAGCCCTCGCGCACCATGGTTACCGGGCTGGCCAAAAACGTGGGCGACACATAGCCGCCCAGCGTAAAGCCCGCCCAGGTGGCCGCAAACAGCACAAAAAACGCCAGCCCCAGTTGCCAGCGCGCGCGGGCGCTGACGGGTTCCAGCGGGGCCATCCTCCTGTTTTTACTTGATGAAGCTGGCATCGAACGTGGCAGCCAGGTTGTCGGGGGCTTTGCGGATTACGCCGGAGGCGAGCAGGATTTTTTCGGCCTCTTGCATGAAGGCGGTGATTTCCCCGGCAAAAAACTTCTGGTTCGCGGCCTTGTCTTGCCAGCGCAAAAACGCGGCCGATTTGGCGAACTGCTCGCCGGTTTGCTTCACCGCCGAGCCCATCAGCTCGTTGGATTTGGCCGGGTCGGCCTTGATCATGGCCAGCGCGTCAAAGTAGGCATCGGTCAGGGCCTGGGCCGCGGCCGGGTTGGCCTTGAGCCAGGTGGGTGCGCAGCCCATGGTGTCCATCACCATCGGGTAGTCCAGCGTGGTGGCCAAAATCTTGCCTGCCGCCGGGTTGTCGCGCACCGAAGACAAATACGGCTCGTAGCTCATGGCCGCATCGTTCTGCCCAGCCACAAAGGCCTGGGCGGCGGCCTGCGGCGACATGGTGGTGGTTTTCACGTCTTTCAACGTCATGCCGTTCTTGGCCAGCATCCAGGCCAGGCCAAAGTAGGGCGCGGTGCCGGGTGCGTCCACGCTGATGGTCTTGCCCTTGAGGTCGGCAAAGCTTTTGATGTCGTTGCGTACCGCGATGCCGTCGGCCCCATACGACTTGTCGAGCTGGAAGATCTGCACGATGGGCACGCCGTTGGCGTTCCAGGCCACATGGGTTTCCACCGTGGTGGCCGCGCACTGGATGGCCCCGGAGGCCAGCGCCAGGTGCCGGTCTTTTTGCGGGATGAACTTGATCTCCACATCCAGCCCGCGCTTCTTGAAAATGCCTGCCTTGTCGGCCAGCGACAGCGGTGCAAACCCGGTCCAGCCCGACATGCCCAGCACCAGCTTGGTGTCTTGCGCCTGCGCAGCGGTAGCCAGGCCCGCGCCCAGGGCACACACCAACATCCATTTTTTGGCAAAAATCAACATGCAAAGCTCCTGTGGGGTAGAAGAAACACTCCCTGCGAGGCCCGATTCTTGGTCGGCCCGCGCAGCCTGTGTAGACAGGTTTACCACTAGCAACATCGGGGCCAGGCGGTAGATGGTGTTTGCTCTATTTTTAGGAGCTGCTTATGTCCATGGAATGGGCGGTAGGGGCTGATCTCTTTGTGATTTCAGACGGTACTTGCGGACGGAGGAAATTTGGCCATCAACCACTTCAGCACTTCGCGTTGGTCGGATGCCGTGGCGCGCCGGACTTGGACCAGCAGCTTTTGCAAATCGGGCCGTGTCAGTGTGGCGTTGGACGCGCCCTCGTTGCACACCGAGCAGATGGCGCGCAGGTTGGACGGGTCGTCGGTGCCACCCATGCTTTTATCGATAGTGTGGCCCAGGTGCAGGCGCGTCTTGCGGGTGGTGTCGTAGGGGTGGGTTTCGCCCGCCACGGCACCGCACATCTGGCAGGTGAACCCATTGCGATCCAGCACAAAGGCGCGGGTTTCCTTGGAGATGGCGCGGGCGAAGGCAGGCTGGGGCTTGGCCGATTCCAGCAGATACTGGCCGGGTTTCAGGTTGCTGCGGTCGTTGTGTGTGAGGATCAAATAACCCTCTTCGGTGCGCAGCTCGCGCACCCGGCGGGCCCATTCCGATTGGTTGTCGGCCACCGTCCGCAGCTCGTCGCTGTCCATGACGCGGCCCAGGTTGTTTAAGAAGTGGGCGCGCAATTTGCCACGGGCACCGCCCCGGGGAATGTTTTGGGTGGCCATGTTCAAGCGCGTTTGAGTTTGGGTTTGGCGGCGGCATTCAGGGCCAGCCGGATCTGCTCGCCTACGGCGCAGGCCACTGGGGGTGGAAAGGCATTGCCGATTTGCCGGTAGGCGGCGGTTTTTTTGCCGCTGAATTCCCAGTGGTCGGGAAACCCCTGGATGCGTGCTGCCATGCGTACCGTCAAGCGGGGCATGCCCACAAAGTCGGGGGCGGGCGGTGCGTTGGCGATGCCCATACCGTCCACACCCAGCAGGCCCCAGGCTTTTTTGGAGCGTGTGGGGCCCAGGTCGGGGCCGCCGTGTTTTTTGCTGCCACCCACCAGGGTGGGGCCGATGCCGTTGGCTTGGGCTTGCCATTGCTCGGCGCCCAGCCAGCCGTCGGCCTGCATCAGGTCGCGCAGGGCTTCGCCCACGGTAGGGGGGCGCTCAGGCAGCGCCTCGGGCCACTGGAAATGGGCAGACGCTTCTTTTTTGAGCCCCACCAGAACCACCCGGGGGCGCAGTTGCGGCACACCAAAATCACTGGCGTTGAGCAGTCGCCATTCGGCGCAGTAGCCCAGCTTGTGCAAATCCTGGATGATTTTTTCGCGGTAGGTGGCAAACACCGGGTCGAGCAGGCCGCGCACGTTTTCCAGCATGACGGCCTCGGGCCGACACTCGGACACCAGCCGGATGGCTTGCGGGAACAGATCGCGCTCGTCGTCTACGCCCAGCTGCTTGCCGGCCTTGGAAAACGGTGGGCATGGCACCCCACCAGCCAGCAGCGCAACGCCGCGCCAGGCGTCCGCGCTGTAGTGGTGCACATCGCCTTCGACCACATTCCATTGCGGACGGTTGAAGCGCAGGGTTTGGCAGGCCGGGGGCTCCATCTCCACCAGGCTGACGTGGTCGAAGCCGGCTTGCTCCAGCCCTAGTGCTTGGCCGCCTGCACCGGCACAGATTTCGATTGAATTGAGCGACACCGCGTTTCCTTGTTTAAAACCACTGTTTAAGTGTACAGTTTTATGCTGTTCCCAACAAACTCCGCGCCACCGCCTCGGCCACCTTGATGCCATCGACCCCCGCCGACAAAATGCCGCCCGCGTAGCTGGCACCTTCGCCCGCCGGGTACAGGCCGCGCACCGTCAGGCTTTGGAAGTCTTCGCCGCGGGTCATCTTGATGGGCGAGGAGGTGCGGGTTTCCACGCCGGTGAGTACGGCATCGTGCAGGTCAAAACCTTTGATCTTGCGGCCAAAGGCGGGCAGGGCCTCGCGGATGGCCTCGATGGCGTAGCCGGGCAGGGCGCCGTGCAGGTCGCCCAGTTTTACGCCGGGTTTGTACGACGGCTCCACGCTGCCGAGCTGGGTGGAGGCGCGCCCGGCGATGAAGTCGCCCACCAACTGGCCGGGGGCCTCAAAGCTGCTGCCGCCCAGCACGTAGGCGTGCGATTCGAGCTTGCGCTGCAGGTCAATGCCGGCCAGCGCGTGGGTGCCGGGGAAGTCTTCGGGGGTGATGCCCACCACAATGCCCGCGTTGGCGTTGCGCTCGTTGCGCGAGTACTGGCTCATGCCGTTGGTGACCACGCGGCCCGGCTCGCTGGTGGCGGCCACCACGGTGCCGCCGGGGCACATGCAAAAGCTGTAGACGGCGCGGCCATTGCTGGCGTGGTGCACCAGCTTGTAGTCCGCTGCGCCCAGCAGCGGGTGGCCTGCGTGGCGGCCCCAGCGGGCGCGGTCGATCAGGCTTTGCGGGTGTTCGATGCGGAAACCGATGGAAAACGGCTTGGCCTCCACGTACACGCCGCGCGCATGCAGCATGGCGAAGGTATCGCGGGAGCTGTGGCCCAGGGCCAGCACCACGTGGTCGGCGCGCAGCTCAGTGGTTTCGCCGGTGGCCTGGTTCAGCACGGTCAGGCCGCGCATCTTGCCGTCCACAATGTCCACGTCGGTCACGCGCTGCTCAAACCGCACTTCGCCGCCCAGCGCGATGATTTGCTCGCGCAGATGCTCCACCACCTTGACCAGCTTGAAGGTGCCGATGTGCGGGTGCGCAGCCACCAGGATTTCTTCGGGCGCACCGGCTTTCACAAACTCGTGCATCACCTTGCGGCCCAGAAAACGCGGATCCTTGATCTGGCTGTACAGCTTGCCGTCGGAGAAGGTGCCTGCGCCGCCTTCGCCAAACTGCACATTGCTCTCGGGCTTGAGCACGTTTTTGCGCCACAGGCCCCAGGTGTCTTGCGTGCGCTGGCGCACCGTGGTGCCGCGCTCCAGCACGATGGGTTTGAAGCCCATTTGCGCCAGCACCAGCGCCGCGAAGATGCCGCAGGGGCCGAAGCCCACCACCACCGGGCGGATGGCGAGACCAGCGGGGGCTGTGCCCACGGGGACGTAAGCCATATCGGGGCTGGGGCGCAGGTGCGGGTTGTCGGGGTGTTGGCGCAGCAGCTCGGCCTCTTGGGCGGCACTGTGCAGTGCCACATCCACGATGTAGACCGTCAGCAGCTCCGCCTTGCGGGCATCGAAGCTGCGTTTGAAGATGCTGAAGTGCGCAATCTGCGCGGGGGCCAGGCCCAGGGTATGGGCGACCAGGGCGGGCAGCGCCTCTTCGGCGTGGCCGAGCGGGAGTTTGAGTTCGGAGATGCGGATCATGGGGGTAGCCGGGTGGCTTGTAGTTATCAAGCAGGGGAGAGGATTTTAGGATGCGGCGCTGGGTCGGCAAATATCCTCCAAATGGGGGATGAATGCGGTCGGGCCTTGTCACTCACTTGGATCCGAATTGCTATGGTATTTGGGTAAAAAATTGATAGCTGCCTGTGCTCTATCTATCAGCACAGAGGCCATTTTCAGGATCTGAAAAATAGCCTAAAAATACAAAATTGTATGGAAACCCGGTCATTCTGTGTTTGCGTTACATCATCGACACACTGAATTTTTAGAGGTGGATGTATACGACACTGCGGTTTCCATTTATTTTTAAGGCAGGGTCTATGCGTAGTTTGGCTTGTGCGGGCGTGGTGGGTCTGGTGGTGTTGGCGGGTTGTGGAGGCGGCGGAGGCGGTGGCGGCACCAGTGTGGCCCCGGTCGCGTCGGGCTACCCCGGCAACCCGGCCAGTTGCGAGGTGGCGGGCCAGCGGGCCTGGCTGCGCGACTACATGACCGACGCGTATTTCTGGTACGACAAGCAGGGCGTGCCCAACGCGGCGGCCACCAGCATGGACGCGTACTTCGATTCGCTGCTGTACCAGCCCACCGACCGCTACAGCTACAGCCAGACCACGGCCAGCGCCAACCAGTTTTACGTGGACGGCACCCGCACCGGCTATGGCTATGCGCTGGACTGGCTGGATGCCGCCCGCACCACCTTGGCGGTCCGGCTGGTGGAGCCGCTGAGCCCGGTGGGCCAGGCGGGTTTGCAGCGCGGCGACCGCATCGTTAGCATCAACGGACAAAGCTCGGCCGACATCGCCAACGGCGGGCTGACCGCCGTAGACACTACTGGCGTGGCACGCACATTCGTGGTGCGCAACGCCGCGGGCACCCAGCGCAGCTTCACCGTGCA
The DNA here is from genome assembly GCF_056521425.1 of Rhodoferax sp. LS1P39. Taxonomy (NCBI): domain Bacteria; kingdom Pseudomonadati; phylum Pseudomonadota; class Betaproteobacteria; order Burkholderiales; family Comamonadaceae; genus Rhodoferax; species Rhodoferax sp. LS1P39. The sequence goes on from NZ_JBWMAV010000018.1 coordinate 13,327, forward strand.
GTCGGCCACCTATGCGCTCACCCCCGTCAACACCGTGGCGGTACTCACCGCCCCCAACGGTGCCCCAACCGGGTATTTGATGTACCAGGAGTTCATTGCTTCCGGGGCCACCGCCATGGGCGCGGCGTTTGACCGCTTCCGGGCCGCAGGCATCACCGAGCTGGTGCTCGACCTGCGCTACAACGGCGGTGGCAGCACCCAGCAGGCGCGCTACCTGGCGGGCCTGATCGCAGGGTCGGCACAGATCGGCAAGGTGTTTGCCCAGTTCCAGTTCAACGCCAAAAACACCGCCAGCAACTTCAGCCAGAACTTTGTGGGCACCAGCGCGGGCCTGCCGACTGCGCCGCTGGACAACCTGGCGCGGGTGATCGTCATCACCTCGCCCAACACCGCGTCGGCCAGCGAACTGGTGATCAACGCCCTGCGGCCCTATAAAACGGTGGTCACCATCGGCGACACCACCTACGGCAAACCCTACGCGTTCCTGCCCGAAGATGCCTGCGGCACCACCTACAACGCGGTGAATATCGTGGTGGCCAACGCCAACAATTTCTCGGACTTCAGCGCCGGGTTCGCGCCCACCTGCGCTGTGGCCGACGACCTGGACCACCCACTGGGCGACCCGGCCGAGTCGCGTACCGCTGCCGCCCTGGGCTTTATCCAGAGCGGCAGTTGCCCGCCGCGGGCCAGCGTTGCCAAGAGCCTGGCGGGCACGCCCTCGCGGGGCTTTGGCGATATCAGCCCGCCGCAGATGCGCGTGGATTGACGGGGCAGGCTTGCGTGAAAATACGGCTTTTCGCATTGCCGTTTTACTTTCACCATGACGAAGACACATCCGCCCACGATGGCGCTGACTGCCGGATCGGGCCCGCTGCGCATGCAGTTTGTGCCCCGCGCTGCGGCCCCGCCCGGGGCCAACCTGGCCGCCATGGTGTTTGGCAGTGGCAAACCAGCCCCGGCGGTGGCCCACACCCCCGCGTTGCAGATGGCCGCCCCGCCGCTGGGCGACAGCGGCAGCAGCGGCGATGTCCTGGAGCTGTGGCACACCGACCAGCCGGTGCGCACCGGCACCCAGGGCCTGCTGCATTACGCGCTGACCGATGGCGTGCTGTTTGGCGCGATCTGCGTCCCGCAGACCGACGATGGCCAGGCCCCGCAAACCCCGCCTCTGTTGCAACAGGTGTCCGAGCAGGTGTACCTGGCGGTGTTTGCGGCGCTGGAATCGCTGGGCTACCCGCACCTGCTGCGGGTGTGGAACTACCTGTCTGATATCAACGCCGAGACCGGCGGCATGGAGCGTTACCTGCAGTTCAACATTGGTCGGCAAGACGCGTTCCGGGCCAAGGGCCAGCCCTTTCTGGCCAATGCCCCGGCAGCCTGTGCGTTGGGTACGCACAGCGGCGGGCTGCAGGTGTATTTTTTGGCCGCCAAAGTCGCACCGCTGGCCATCGAAAACCCGCGCCAGGTGAGCGCCTACTACTACCCCGGCCAGTATGGGCCACGCACGCCTTCGTTTTCACGCGCAGCGCTGGCCCGGTTGCCGGGCCAGCGCTGGCTGTTCATCAGCGGCACGGCCAGCATCGTGGGCCACCAAAGCCTGCATGTGGGCGATGTGGCGGCGCAAAGCCATGAAACGCTGCGCAACATCCAGGCCCTGATCGACCAGGCCAATGGGGCCGAAGGCAGGCAGGCCTGGACCCTGGCCGATCTGCACTACAAGGTGTATGTGCGCCATGTCGCCGATCTGGCCGCCGTGCAGGCGGTGGTGGACGCGCAGTTGCCACCGGCTGCCGTGCGCATCTACCTGCAAGCCGACGTGTGCCGCGCCGAGCTGCTGATGGAGATCGACGCGACCGGCTGCCTGCCGAGTGAACGGGCGAATTAAGCGGGCAAAAACCCGTCCACCGACAGATAGCGCTCACCGGTGTCGTAGTTGAAGCCCAGCACCCGCGCGCCTGCGGGCAGCTCGGGCAGCTTCTGCGCAATCGCCACCAGCGTGGCACCGCTGGAGATGCCTACCAGCATGCCTTCTTCGCGGGCGCTGCGGCGGGCCATTTCGCGGGCTGGTTCGGCATCTACCTGGATCACGCCGTCCAGCAGCGATACGTCCAGGTTCTTGGGGATAAAGCCCGCGCCAATGCCCTGGATCGGGTGCGGAGCCGGGGCGCCGCCCGAAATCACTGGCGAGGCCGCGGGTTCCACCGCAAACACCTTCAAGTTGGGCCAGGCCGCCTTCAGCACCTGGGCGCAGCCGGTGATGTGGCCGCCGGTGCCCACGCCAGTGATCAGTGCGTCCAGCCCGTCGGGGAAGTCGGCCAGAATTTCCTGCGCCGTGGTGCGGGCGTGCACCGCGATATTGGCCGGGTTTTCGAACTGCTGCGGCATCCAGCTACCGGGCGTGGCCGCCACCAGCTCCTGCGCGCGGGCGATGGCGCCCTTCATGCCCTTTTCGCGCGGGGTCAGGTCGAAGGTCGCACCATAGGCCAGCATCAGGCGGCGGCGCTCGATGGACATGCTGTCGGGCATCACCAGCACCAGCTTGTAGCCCTTGACCGCCGCCACCACCGCCAGGCCCACGCCGGTATTGCCCGAGGTGGGCTCGATGATGGTGCCGCCGGGCTGCAGCACGCCGGATTTTTCTGCGTCCTCGATCATGGCCAACGCAATCCGGTCCTTGATGGAGCCGCCCGGGTTGCTGCGCTCGGACTTGATCCACACATTGGCCCCCGGCCCAAACAGCCGGTTGATGCGCACGTGCGGGGTGTTGCCGATGGTTTGCAGGATGTTTTCGGTTTTCATGGGTCTCCTTTGGGATGGGAAATAGTTATGGGGCATTGTGCGGCATGCGGCCCATGGGCAAGGCGTGGGGATATTGCCCCAGGCGTTGCCAGCGCCACGCGGTGAAACCCCCGCATAGGCCCAGCATGGCGGCCAGCAAAAGCCACGGCAACCAGTGCAGGCGATCGATGGTGCCGAACAAGACGAAACCCAGCAATGGCGACACAAGGGCGGGTAACACATAGGCCCACGTGTTTGGCTGTGAAAGCCGTGACCAGTCGCGCAGCACCAGTAGGCACGCAGGCAGGCTGCCGATGCAAAAACCGAAGAGAGGTCGGAAAAGCGCGCTGTCTGGATCGCCACCGGTAACAGCGGCCCACGTCAAGCCACTCAGCAGCAGCCAGAGTGCCGCAAAGCTCAGTATTTTCCGGCGTGCCAGGGCATGGTTAAAACGGCTGCCCTGCGGCACACCGGGCAGTAAGGCCAACAGGGCTTGTTCGCGCTGGCTGCGGTAGTAGTGGCTGGGCACCAGCGTGATAGTGGAAATAGCGATGCCCAAGAGGCCGAGGGCGAGGGAGGTGCCATACCGGGTGCGGATGGTGGCGATGTCTATTCCTGATACATAGTGCATTGCGGCATATAAAGCCGCGAAGAGGCACAGGCTGATGCCCAGGTTTTTGAAAATGGAGGTCCAGTGCGAACCCGGTGCAATGGCCATTTCGAGCCGCGCCAACACGCTGCGCTCGGTGGGCGCAGCGGTTGCGGTGAGGTACCGCAGCCAGGCGTGGTAAGGAGCGTCCAGCCAGTGGCTGGACCACCGCCCCCATGGGCTCGGGCTGGGATTGGCGATGCCCATGCTGCCAAAGCGCCAATCATCGCGCCAGCGTGCCCGTTGGATGTGGTGCTGCACATGGCGGTTACCGCCGTTTTGGAGCAGGCTGCACAGCAGGCCCGCCGCCAATAGTCCGGCACCCATCATGGCTGCGATGTGCGTGGCTTCAGGCTGGGTGCGCAAGCGCAGGTTGAGCCACCACCACCACGGGCCCTCGGAGTCCCAGAGCCATACTATGGAGGCAGTGAAGGTGAGCCAGAACATAGCGAGGGGCCAGCGAAACGTGCAAGCGATGAGCAGCAACGCCAGCGCTGCGCCCCCTGTCCAGGCAGGCCCTTGCTGTAACACCAGTCCAAGCATCCCCGTGGCGCAGAGCCACAACACTACAGCGGTGGTGCGCAAGGCCCGTAATTGCCCTGGCACCAGACGGGCTGCGAGGGGCGTGTTTTGCGCCATCAGGCCACCGAACTGCTCAGCCCAGATGGCCAGTACGAGCATATCTGCACCGATGCGGGCGACCGTCCATGCGGCACGCGTTCCGGCCCACCATGCTTCGCCCAGGCCGACCAGCAGCCACAGCAGGGCGATCAGCCCCATCACCCAGCGCGCATGTGTGCTGTTCCGTTTTCGCCAGGGGCTCAGCACAATGTGGACGTAGGTGTTCATTGGGTCAGCTCCACAAACAACTCTTCCAGGTTGACCGGCTGCCAGTCCAGTGCCGGGTGCGGGTCTGGCCGTTGCGGAGTCAATAGCCGTACCAGGCAGCGTTCGGCTCCATTCCGCAAGGGTTGGCGGTGCAGCACGCTGAGCTGGGCTTGTCGGATGCACGCCTGCACTGCAGCACTGGGGCCGGTCAGGCTGCGGCAACTCTCCAGCAGGTCGTCCAGGGGCGCTTGCAGCGTGATCTGCCCACGGTGGAGGAATGCCACGCCAAAGGCCACGCGTTCCAGGTCCGACAGGATGTGGGTGGAAAACACCACTGTGGTGCCCCGGTCCAGCACCTGGTCCACCAGCTCTTGCAAAAAGTCGCGGCGGCCTACGGGGTCCAGGCTTGCCACCGGTTCGTCCAGCACCAGCAGGTCGGGCTCGTGGGCGAGCGCCCGGATGATCGACAGACGCTGCTTTTGTCCGCCCGAGAGTTGGGCAATGGGTTTGTCGCAGTCGATCGCCCAGCGCGACAGCAGGCCATCTACCTTGGCTGCGTTCCAGCGAGGGTAAAAGCTGCGAAAGTAGGCCAGCATCTGAGCCGGTGTCAGCCATTCAAATAGCTCCGACTGCTGCGGCACGTAGCCGATGCGTGCCCGCTCTGCATCGCCTAGCGCAGCAACCGGCTGTCCAAAAATGTGCGCTTGGCCCGCTTGCGGCGTGCGCAAACCCAGCAATGTCTCCAGCAGGCTGCTCTTGCCCGCACCGTTGCGTCCCAGCAGACCCACTACCTGGCCTGGCAGCAGTTGCCAGTCCAGGCCTTGCAGCACGGCGTTTGCGCCATAAGCCAAATGGATACCCTGTAATTGGGCGATGGTGGTGTGTGCAGTGGCGCTCATGGGGTGTCACTTTCGTGGAGGATGTGCTGGAACAGTTGCAGTGTCTGGGCGTGGGGCAACTTCAGTTGGCGGGCCTCGGCAGCGGCCTTTTCAAGTGTGGGGCGCAGCAGCTCTACCCGTGATGCGGTTGGCTGTGCGGCCTCGTGTACTGCCGCCACCACCATCGATAAACCCCGGCGGCGCTCCAGCAAGCCTTCAGCCTCCATCAGGCTATAGGCTTTGGAGACGGTCATGGGGTGTACGGTCAGCGCCAGTGCCAGCTCTCGTACCGACGGGATTTCTTGCCCTGCACTGAGTTGGCCGCTGGCTATACGCCTGCGCACCTGTTCGATGAGCTGGCGGTATATCGGCTCGGTAGAGCCGGTGTTGATACGGATAAAGCTGGCAGGATCGTTCATTGGCTGTCTATGTGTACCACTATAGTAGTACACATAGACCCAGGCTGCAAGTACCGTTCACTGCCTGGGCGATAATGGGAGTGTGAAGCCCGCCAGACCGCCGCTGGTGCAATCTGGGAAACCAGGCACTGGAGGAACGTCCGGACTGCATAGGGCAGCGTAGCAGCTAATGGCTGTCCACCGTGAGGTGAGGATTAGAGCAACAGAGACGAGTCGAATTGGACAACCCCCGAGGGTGGTCTGTGCGGTGCCCGCGCAAGCGGGTACGTGGATGGCGCAAGCCAGACACTTCCGGCGTAAGCCGGAAAAGCACAGCACCCGAATCGGGCAGAGCCCGATTCGGGTGAAACGGGCAATCTCTACGCGCAGCAATACCAAATAGGCCAACGTTGACGGGGCCCCCTGAGTTGGCGGGTAGGTAGCACCGAGCCGGGCGAGCGATCCCCGGCCCAGATTAATGGCGGTCACACACAGGGCAACCTGTGCGCACAGAATCCGGCTTATCGGTGGGCTTCACACTTTTATGGCGGCGGTTTTGCGACTTTCTTAAACTGAAATATCAAAAAGTCGCGGCTTTTGTTCATTCCTCGGTAAGATAGTCGCATGAACCGCTATCTCGATGACCGCATCCGCCGAGACCTGCGCAAGAAGATGGTCTTTTTGGTGGGGCCCCGGCAGGTGGGCAAAACCACCTTCAGCCAGCTTTTGCTGGCAGAGATGGGCGGGCAGTACCTGAACTACGACGTGGCCGAAGACCGGCGCTTGATCGAAGCGCAGTTGTGGGACCAGCGCAGCCCGCTGCTGGTGCTGGACGAGATCCACAAAATGCCGCAGTGGAAGAGTTGGCTCAAGGGCGTGGTGGACGGCAAACCTGCAGCCCAGCAACTGCTGGTGACCGGCAGCGCCCGGCTCGACACCTTTCGGCAGACCGGCGATTCGTTGGCAGGGCGGTTTTTTGCCCTGCGGCTGCACCCGATTTCGGTACGCGAATGGACCACCCACAGCGGAGCCACGTCTGAGCAGGCCCTGACCCATCTGCTGGAGCGTGGCGGTTTCCCCGAGCCCTGCCTGGCCGATGCCAACGAGGATGCCGAGCGCTGGCGCAGGCCCTACTTTGACGGGCTGGTGCGCCACGACGTGCTGGAGTTTTCGCGCCTGCAAGAGGTGGGCAGCATGCGCCTGTTTGCCGAGATGCTGCGCAGCCGGGTGGGCTCGCCGCTGTCGCTGGCTTCCATCGCCCGCGATCTGCACCTGTCACCCGTCACCCTGGCCAAGTACCTGGACATTTTGCAGGCCTTGTTCATTGTTTTTGTGGTGCGCCCCTGGCACCGCAATATCGCCCGTGCCACGCTGCAGGCACCCAAGGTGTATTTTTTCGATACCGGGCTGGTGCTGGGCGATGCGGGCCTGCGTTTCGAGAACATGGTGGCCTGCGCCTTGCTGAAGCAGGTGGAATGGCAGCAGGACGCGCAGGGCAAATCCGTGGACCTGCACTACATCCGCACCAAAGATGGGGCCGAGGTGGACTTTTGCCTGAGCGAGGGCGACACCCTGACCGATCTGGTTGAATGCAAGCTGACCGATGCCAAACCGCACCGCGCCCTGGTCCGCTTCGCCGAAGAGTGGCCCCAGGCCCGCGCCACCCAGCTGCTGCGCGACTTGCGCAATGGGCATGACATCGGGCGGATTGAAGTGCGGGCCGCAGCGGGGTGGTTGAATGCTTTGGATGTGTGAGAAGGTGTCGCCCAAGCGCCGATAATTCCCCCATGCACATTCCATTCACCAAAATGCAGGGCGCGGGCAACGACTTTGTGGTGCTCGACGAGACCCAGGGCCGCCTGGGCCTGAGCCGGGAGCAATACCGCTTTCTGGCCGACCGCCACTTTGGCGTGGGCGCGGACCAGATTTTGTCGGTACGCGCCGCCAGCGCCCCCGGCATCGACTTTGAATACGCCATCCACAACGCCGACGGCGGCGAGGTGGAGCACTGCGGCAACGGGGCGCGCTGTTTCATGCGTTTTGTCCATAGCCGGGGGCTGACCACGCAGCGCAGCGTGCGGGTGCAAACCATGGAGCGCGTGCTGCAACTGAATATGCAGGCCGATGGCCGCGTGACGGTGGACATGGGCCTGCCGGTGTTCGACCTGGCGCAGATCCCTTTCGATCCGCAAGGCCTGCAGCCCGTGGCGGTCAATACATGGCAAAAATGGCCTCTGGCGCTTATTCCATCAGCGCAAGAAGCTATTGAAAGCGTAGCGGTTGTGTCCATGGGCAACCCGCATGCCGTGCTGCTGGTGGACGACGTGGACGCGGCCCCGGTGCCGACCACCGGCCCGCTGGTGCAGGCCCAGCCGTGCTTTCCCAACGGGGTCAACGTCGGCTTCATGCAGGTGCTGAACCGTGGCCACATCCGCCTGCGGGTGTTTGAACGTGGCGCGGGTGAGACCCTGGCCTGTGGCACCGGCGCGTGTGCGGCGGTGGTGGCGGGCATCCGCCTGGGCCTGCTGGACGCGCGGGTCGATGTAGACACCCGTGGCGGCCCCCTGACCATCGAATGGGAGGGCATGGGCCAGCCCGTGCGGATGACCGGCCCGGCGACCACCGTGTTCGACGGCAGCATCACCATTCCGGATTAAAACTTTTATGAACATGAACACCAACAACCCCATCACCGAAGACGACATCGCCAACTTCCTGAGCAATACGCCCGAGTTTTTCGAGCGCCATTCGCAGGTGCTGGCCTCGGTGCAGCTCACCAGCCCGCACGGCAACCGGGCGGTCAGCCTGCAGGAGCGCCAGGCCGAGATGCTGCGCGAAAAGATCAAGGGCCTGGAGCACCGCATCATGGACATGGTGCGCAACGGTAACGAGAACGTGATCATTGCCGACAAGCTGCAGCGCTGGGCCCGCAGCCTGCTGCTGACGCGCGCGCCCGGCGACCTGCCCGAGCGCATCGCCCACGAGATCGAGGTGCAGTTCTCGGTGCCGCAGGTGGCCATCAAGGTCTGGGGCGTGGCCGACGAATACGCCCAGGCCGTCTGGGCCCAGGGCGTGAGCGAAGACGCGAAGATCTTCGCCTCGTCGCTCACCGCACCGTTCTGCGGTGTGAATTCCGGCTTCGAGGCCGTCAGCTGGCTGGCCAACCCGGCCGCCGCCATGTCCATCGCCCTGATGCCACTGCGCACCGGCGTGCTCAACAGCCCCAGCCCGGCCTTTGGCATGCTGGTGCTGGCCTCGCCCGACGGCCAGCGTTTCGAGTCGGCCATGGGTACGGATTTTCTGGAACGCATCGCCGAGCTGGCCGGGGCCGCCCTCTCGCGTCTGCGGGTGTAAATGGTCCCTGCACTGGTCGCCCAATACCTTGACTACGTGCGTTTTGAGAAGCGCCTGGCCGAGCGCACGCTGGCGTTGTACGCGCTGGACCTGGCCAAACTGAGCGCGCAGGCCGACACCGCCGGGGTGGCGCTGACCGACGTGGCCCACCACCACATCCGCCGCTGGGTAGTGCAAATGCACAGCCAGGGCCGTAGCGGGCGCGGCATTGCGCTGATCTTGTCGGGCTGGCGCGGGTTTTACGTCTGGCTGGGCCGCCAGGGCCTGGTGGCGAACAACCCGGTGCAGGACGTGCGCGCCCCCAAAGCCGCCAAACCCCTGCCCAAGGCCCTGGGGCTGGACGAAGCGGTGGCTTTTGCCGATTTTGACAACGAAGGCGACGACCCGTGGCTGGAAGCCCGCGATGCGGCCATGGTCGAGCTGCTGTACGGCGGCGGCCTGCGCGTGGGCGAGCTGACCGGGCTGGACGCGGCCCCCGGCCCGTCTGCCAAGGGCTGGGTCGATCTGGCCGCAGGCGAGGCCCATGTGCTGGGCAAGGGCCGCAAGCAACGCATCGTGCCGATCGGTAAAACTGCCGTGGCCGCGCTGGAACAATGGCTGGCCCTGCGCGCCGAAGGGCAGGGCACAGACATGTCTTCGGCGATGTTCCTGGGCCGCTACGGCACCCGCCTGACCGCCGCCTCGGTATGGCAGCGCCTGCGCCGCCGCAGCCGCCTGGCGGGCACTGCCACCCCGGTGCACCCGCACATGCTGCGCCACTCGTTTGCCAGCCATGTGCTGCAAAGCAGCGGCGACCTGCGGGCGGTACAGGAGCTGCTGGGCCACGCCAACATCACCACCACCCAGGTCTACACCCGGCTGGACTTCCAGCACCTGGCGGCCACCTATGACGCGGCCCATCCGCGCGCCAAACTTCCCGCAGGCAAATAGGCCCGACAATCCAGCGGATGAAAACCATCCGTCTCCGTGAAGGCAAAGAGCGCTCTTTGCAGCGCCGCCACCCCTGGATCTTTGAATCGGCCATCGCCCGGGGCGGTGCCGACGCGGGTGAAACCGTGCGTGTCGAGTCCAGCGAGGGTAAGTTCCTGGCCTGGGCGGCGTTCAGCCCCAGCTCCAAAATCCGTGCCCGCGCCTGGAGCTTCGACGAGGCCCAGCGTATCGATGCTGCGTTTTTTATAGCTGCTGTCGCCCAAGCCATAAGCGCCAGGGCCCGATTTGATATCAATAGTGACGGCATGCGCCTGGTCCACGGCGAATCCGATGGCCTGCCTGGTTTGATCGTGGACCGTTACGGCGACACCCTGGTGGCGCAGTTTCTGTTTGCCGGGGTCGAGCGTTGGAAAGACGTGCTCATCGAGGCCATCCTGGCTGCCACCGGTCTGACCAAGTTGTACGAGCGGTCCGACGCCAGCAGCCGCGCCCTCGAAGCCATGGAGCCCGCCACCGGCTGGCTGCGCGGCGACGGCCCGACGGAATTGACCATCCAGGAGCACGACTGGCAGCTCACGCTGGACATTGCCGAAGGCCACAAAACCGGCTTCTACCTGGACCAGCGCGACAGCCGCCAGAAAATGGCCCGCTACGCCCAGCGCCTGCAGTTCCAGCGCGTGCTGAACTGCTTCAGCTACACCGGCGGTTTTACCGTGGCCGCGCTGGCAGGGATGCGTGCCGGGGGCAGCATGGGCCACGTCACCTCCATCGACTCGTCCGGCCCGGCACTGGAGCGGGCGGCGGCCAATGTGGCGCTGAACGGCTTTGCGCCCGAGTGCGTGACCTTCATGGATGCCGACGTGAACGCCTCGCTGCGCCAGTTTGCCGCGCAGGGCCAGACTTTCGACTGTATCGTGCTCGACCCGCCCAAGTTCGCTCCCACGGCGGCCCACGCCGACCGCGCAGCCCGGGCCTATAAAGACATCAACCGCTTGGCCTTCAAGATCCTGGAGCCGGGCGGCGTGCTGTTTACCTATTCGTGCTCGGGCGGCATCAACGCCGACCTGTTCCACAAGATTGTGGCTTCGGCCGGTATCGACGCGGGGGTGGACGGCTATATCAGCGAGCGCCTGGGCGGCGCGCCCGACCACCCGATGACGGTCAATTTCCCCGAGGGCGAGTACCTCAAAGGACTGGTGATTTTGCGTAAATGAGCCCGGGCGGATGCCGATTGAATTGGCCGCTACACTCCCCACCTGTTAATTTCCACGAAATCGGGCGGGCCGCACGGCTCCCGGTGAAAAGTTAGCAATGAAAGAACCTATGGCACTGATTCCCGCCACCATCCTGACCGGCTTTCTCGGCTCCGGCAAAACCACGCTGCTCAAGCGCGTGCTGACCGAGGCCCACGGCCAGAAAATCGCCGTCATCGAGAATGAATTTGGCGAAGAGAACATCGACAACGAGATTCTGGTGTCCGAGCCGGGCGAGCAAATCATCCAGCTCAACAATGGCTGCATTTGCTGCTCCATCCGCGAAGACCTGCGCGCCACCCTGAGCCTGCTGGCCGCCAAAAAGCGCAAGGGTCTGCTGGACTTTGACCGCGTGGTGATTGAAACCACGGGTTTGGCCGACCCCGGCCCGGTGGCGCAGACCTTCTTTATGGACGACGAGATCGCCGAAAGCTACCTGCTGGACTCGATTTTGACCCTGGTGGATGCCAAGCACGCCGCCACCCAGCTCAACGAGCGCCAGGAAGCCCGCCGCCAGGTGGGTTTTGCCGACCAGATCTTCATCAGCAAGACCGATCTGGTCGAGCCCGCCGAAGTCGATGCGTTGATCCACCGCTTGAAGCACATGAACCCGCGCGCACCGCAAAAAGCCGTGCATTTCGGCGAAGTGGCCCTGAGCGAGGTGTTTGACCTGCGCGGCTTTAACCTGAACGCCAAGCTGGACATCGACCCCGACTTCCTCAAGGAAGATGACCACGACCACCATGACCACGCCGAGGGCGAGCATTGCGACCATCCTTCGCACAAGCATGACCATGGGCACGAAGGTGCGCACCACCACCACCATGACGACGACGTGCAGAGCTTTGTCTTCAAATCCGACCGGCCTTTTGACCCGGCCAAGCTGGAAGACTTCCTGAGCGCCATCGTCAATATTTACGGCCCGCGCATGCTGCGCTACAAAGGTGTCTTGAATATGCAGGGCACGGAGCGTAAAGTCATTTTCCAGGGAGTGCACCAGTTGATGGGCAGCGACCTGGGCCCGGAATGGGCTGCAGGCGAAAAGCGCGGCAGCAAAATGGTGTTTATCGGGATCGAACTGCCCAAGGACATCTTTTTGCAAGGCATGGAACAGTGTTTGGTGTGAAGCCAGGAATAGAAACAGGACTTACGCAAGTCCCCCTGTGCACCCTGCGGGCGACACAGGGGGCGCTGCGTAAGTCCTAAGAAATAATGACGATTGCGGGACGCTAAAACCCCGCGCCAACCATGAGTACTACACAGTGACTACAGCGCCCAAGCCCACCCCCGCCCCCGTGGCGGCTGCCACCGAAGCCACCCCGGCGGTGCAGACCAGCCCCCGCTACACGTCGATCCCGGCCAAGAGCGTGCGTCCTTCGTCGCGTCTGGCGCAGCTCACCGTGCCGTCCATGGCACCGGCTGTTGCGTCCACCGCGGCCAAGTCCAGCTACATGCAGAACGCGCCCGAGCCCATGATTGCGCCGCCACCCCACGTGGCGGCCAAAAAAGACCCGAAGCTGGCCAACAACTGGAAGACCACCCCGGCCGACAAGCTGACCGATGCCGAAGTGCTGGCCATGCCCGACTCCGAGTACATGAACGAAAAGCAGACGGCTTTCTTCCGCCTCAAGCTCACGGTGCTCAAGCAGGACATGCTGAACAACGCCGGTGAAACCACCGAGCACCTGCGCGAAGACACCGTGGTGGTGCCCGACCCGGCCGACCGCGCCACCATCGAAGAAGAGCATGCCCTGGAGCTGCGTACCCGCGACCGCGAACGCAAGCTGCTCAAGAAGATCGAGCAGTCCATCAACCGCATCGACGCGGGCGACTACGGCTATTGCGACGAGACCGGCGAGCCGATCGGCGTAGGCCGTTTGCTGGCCCGCCCCACGGCCACGCTGTCGCTGGAAGCCCAGCAGCGCCGTGAGCTGAAGCAAAAAATGTTCGGCGATTGAGCGGTAGCCTGTAGATAACGCCATGCCACCTAACGAACCCTCGGGTCTGCTGTCCAAGGTCGTCAAGTTCGTTCGCAATCCCACGACGAACTGGTCCGACCTCGACCAGCCCGAGCTCGACAAGGAGAGCCAGTACAGCAAGCAGATGCTCAAGGAGATGATTGAGCGCAAAAAACGCAACGATTTTGTGCGCCGCCGCGAGTTCGACCAGCTGCGCAAACTGCGCCAGCGCGAGTCGCAGCCTTCTTCCGATGCGGTAGAGCGACCTTCTTTCTTCCAGAGCAGCATGCAGTCCAAGCTGGACGACCGCGCCGTCACGATCAAAAAGATCGACGACATCGAAGCGCAAATGTCCCGCCAGTGGTGGAAAGCCAAAGACACCGGGGCCAGCCAGCCGGTACGGCTGTCGGGCCATGCCGGTCTGCCATCTGCCGAGCCCGCCCATCCACCGGGCCAGACCCGCGCCTACGCGGCCACCGAACCTGCTCCGCTGCCGACCCAGGCGGCGCATCAGCTCTCTAACGCTTACGCCCCCACCGACATATCGCCGCTGCGTGATGAACGGTCGTGGGACCGGTCGGAGCCGAGCGGCGAGCCGATGGTGGACATGTTGGCAGCGCTGGACCACAACCTGAACCTGGATTTTGATTTCGGGGCGATGGAACCTGCTCCCAAAGCGGTCGAACCTGCGCCCCTGGACCTGGATTTGCCTGAACTGGATACGGGTGTCTACGAGCACAACCCCGAGCTCGAAGAAGCCGCCATCCGTTTTGCGAATGGTGACGTGCCGGGGGCCGAGGAGGCTCTGCTGGCCCTGCTGCGGCAGAACCCGGTGCCACCGGCCCGCGCTGAAGTCTGGATGGCGCTGTTTGACCTGTACCGTGCCACCAACCAGCAAGACCGCTTTGACACCGAAGCCATCGATTTCGCCGGCCGCTTTGGGCGTACCGCGCCCGCCTGGTTCTCGATTCCCGACCAGGCCGGGTTGCCACTGGCCAGCACAAGGCCGTCCGACGCGGTGGCGGGGCAGGGCGGCAGCTTTACCTGGGCCTGCCCGTCCGTTCTGAGCGCCGCATCTGTTGCCAGCTTGCAAGCTGCCCTGCGATTGCGGGCTCCTGCTTCGGTACAAATCGGCTGGGCCAGTCTGGGCGTAATTGACAGCAGCGCCGTGCCAGGTCTGGTCGATATTTTCGAGACCTGGGCCGACCAGGCGGTGCAATTGACGTTTGCCGATGTAGAGCATTTGCAGGACGTGTTGAAGAGCCACACCGTGTCGGGCGATGCCACGGCCCACCCGCAGTGGTGGCGCGTGCGGCTGGCGCTGCTGCGCATTCTGCAAAGCCAGGATGCCTTTGACATGGTGGCGCTGGAATACTGCATCACCTACGAAGTGTCGCCGCCGGCATGGCAGGCCGCGCACTGCAGTTTTGCCGTGCTGGACGCCCAGGACATGGTGGTGCCGGTGGAGGCGCTGGGTGCGTCAAGCTTCGGGCCCTCCGATTTCAAGGATTCCGATAACGGCGTACGTACCCTGCCGCCGGGCTTGTCGACCGCACCGGTGTCCCGGGGCGCCTTGTCGGGTATGGTGCTGGGCGATGCATCGCAGGCCTTGGCGGTGGTGGATGCGCAGTCGGGCGGTAGCGCGGTGGTGGTGGTGGCCTGCGACACCCTGGTGCGCATCGACTTTTCGGCGGCCGGCTCGGTGCTGAACTGGACGGCGGACCAGCATGCGGCAGGCCGCCAGGTGCAATTTACCGGGCTGCACCGCCTGGCAGCCATCTTCTTCAACGTGATTGGCATCAACGAAAACGCGACGGTGCTGCCGCGCCGAAACTGATCTGCCGTCGCGGTAGCGCACTGGATGCGCTTGTATTCATCGCCCACACCCTTACCTAGACCCCATGGAACAATTTCACGGCACTACCATCATCAGCGTGCGCCGCCAAACCCCCAACGGCGTGCAAGTCGCCATTGGCGGTGATGGCCAGGTCACGCTGGGCAACATCATCATCAAAGGCACGGCCCGTAAGGTTCGCAAGCTGCACCACGACCGCGTCTTGGCCGGTTTTGCGGGCGCGACCGCCGATGCCTTCACCCTGTTCGAGCGCTTTGAGGGCAAGCTGGAAAAGCACCAGGGCCACCTGGTGCGGGCCGCCATCGAGCTCACCAAAGACTGGCGCACCGACCGCGTGCTGCGCCGCCTGGAAGCCATGCTGGCGGTGGCCGACAGCACCGCGTCCTTGATCATCACCGGCAACGGCGACGTGCTGGAGCCCGAGCACGGCATTGTTGCCATCGGGTCGGGCGGTGCCTACGCGCATTCGGCGGCCAAGGCGCTGCTGGACAACACCGAGTTGTCGGCATCCCAGATCGTCAAAAAGTCGTTGGAGATCGCGGGCGAGCTGTGCATCTACACCAATATGAACCACATCATCGAAACCCTGGACTGAACCATGTCCTCCATGACCCCCCAAGAAATTGTTGTCGAGCTGGACAAGCACATCGTCGGCCAGCACCAGGCCAAGCGGGCCGTGGCCATTGCCCTGCGCAACCGCTGGCGCAGGCAGCAGGTGGCAGAGCCGCTGCGCTATGAGATCACGCCCAAGAATATTTTGATGATCGGCCCCACCGGCGTAGGCAAGACCGAGATTGCCCGCCGCCTGGCGCGTCTGGCCGATGCGCCTTTCATCAAGGTCGAGGCTACCAAGTTCACCGAAGTGGGCTATGTGGGTAAAGACGTGGATGCCATCATCCGCGACCTGGCCGACATTGCCGTCAAGCAAACCCGCGAAGCCGAGATGCGCAAAGTGCGTACCCGGGCCGAGGATGCCGCCGAAGACCGCATTCTGGACATCCTGATCCCCACCGCGCGCAGCCTGGAAGGGCAGGTTCACACCTCGGATACGCCGGAGAGTGCCGCCCGCCAGAGCTTCCGCAAAAAGCTGCGCGAACACCAGTTGGACGACAAGGAAATCGAGCTCGACCTGGCCGATACCAAGGCGCAAATGGAAATCATGGGACCGCCCGGCATGGAGGAGATGACCGAGCAACTGCGCGGCATGTTCAGCCAGATGGGCCAGACCAAGCGCAAAACCCGCAAGCTGCGGATTGGCGAAGCCCTGAAGCTGCTGGTCGAAGAAGAAGCCGCCAAGCTGGTGAATGAGGAAGAAATCAAGACCCAGGCCATCTTCAATGCCGAGCAAAACGGCATCGTCTTCATCGACGAAATCGACAAGGTCACCTCGCGCAGCGAAGGCAGCGGGGCCGAGGTGTCGCGCCAGGGCGTGCAGCGCGACCTGCTGCCGCTGGTGGAGGGCACTACGGTGTCCACCAAGTACGGCACGGTCAAGACCGACCACATTTTGTTCATCGCTTCGGGCGCGTTCCATTTGAGCAAGCCCAGTGACCTGATTCCGGAGCTGCAAGGCCGGTTTCCGATCCGGGTAGAGCTGCAGTCGCTGTCGGTACAAGACTTTGAGGCGATTCTGGTGCAAACCCACGCCTCGCTGGTCAAGCAGTACCAGGCGCTGCTGGCCACCGAAAACGTGACGCTGGAGTTTTTGCCCGAGGGCATCACCCGGCTGGCGCACATCGCGTTTGACGTGAACGAGCGCACCGAAAACATCGGTGCACGGCGTTTGTCTACCGTGATGGAGCGGCTGCTGGACGACATCAGCTTCGATGCTGCCCGGCTGGACGGGCAAACGGTGGTGGTCGACGCGGCCTACGTGGACTCCCGCCTCAAGGAACTGAGCAAGAACGAAGACCTGTCGCGCTATATCTTGTAGCCCAAGGCTGCGCACTTGCGCGTATGCACGGGGTGTCCATCATCTTTGTTACACCTGATGCGGCGGTCTCATTTGGCACATTCACAAACCTCGCTAAGTGCTTAATTTTTAACGTTTTTTGCGTCAATCAACATGCAACACTGAGGCTAAGTCATTGATTTGATTGAAAAAATACTGCGCTGCCGGTGGGCGCAGTCTTTTTTTCCTGATACAGTGCAAAAAAGTGCAATTAAGTGGTGAAAAGTGCCTTCGCATCGCCCATTTGGTTGTCACTCAATAGCAAGGGTGGGCAGTTGTTGTGTTTCAAGGGGCTTCGTCTCTCAGTCTGGATGCGAAGGGTCGGCTCTCGGTGCCGACCCGGCACCGTGACGTGCTGAGCGCGACGGCTGGCGGCCAACTGACCATCACCAAACACCCCCATGGCTGCCTGATGCTGTTTCCGCGCCCCGAGTGGGAGAAGTTCCGTGAGCGGATTGCCGAGTTGCCGATGTCTGCTCAGTGGTGGAAGCGCATCTTTCTCGGCAATGCCATGGATGTAGAGCTGGATAGCACCGGTCGGGTGCTGGTGTCGCCTGAGTTGCGCGAAGGTGCGGGTATCCAGCGCGAAACCGTGTTGCTGGGCATGGGGCGGCATTTTGAGCTGTGGGACAAAGCCACTTACGACGCACAAGAAGCCAAAGCCATGCAGGGCGAGATGCCCGAAGTGTTCAAGGATTTTTCTTTCTAAGGCCCTACGGTGGATACGTTGTGGAAACATACCACCGTCTTGTTGGATGAAGCAGTTGATGCTCTTCTCGACAAGCCGGACTCCTCAAACCACAGCGCCGATGGCGCTGTGGCTACTTACGTCGATGCTACTTTCGGTCGCGGCGGACATTCGCGCCTGTTGCTGTCCAAGCTGGGCCCCCAAGATCGCCTGATCGCCTTCGACCACGACCCGGAAGCGATTGCCGAGGCTGCCACCATTGCCGACCCACGGTTTTCCATCCGCCACCAGGGCTTCCGCCACCTGGACACCTTGCCCGATGCCAGTGTGGCCGGGGTGTTGATGGACCTGGGTATCAGCTCGCCGCAAATCGACAATCCGGTGCGCGGTTTCAGTTTTCGGTTCGACGGCCCACTTGATATGCGCATGGACCCCACGCGCGGCGAGAGTGTGGCCGAGTGGCTGGCAACAGCCGAGGTTCAACAGATCGCAGAGGTGGTACGTGACTACGGCGAAGAACGGTTTGCTGGGCCCATTGCAAAGGCGATTGTTGCTCGCCGACAAGAACGCGGCCCTTTATCAACCACCACTGAACTGGCCGAACTCGTGGCTAGCACGGTCAAAACCCGCGAGGCGGGCCAAAACCCTGCTACGCGGACATTTCAGGCTTTTCGGATTTTCATCAATGCCGAGCTGGAAGAACTGCAACACGCGCTAGATGCCAGTCTGCGGGTGCTGCAGCCGGGTGGGCGGCTGGTGGTGATCAGCTTTCATTCGCTGGAAGATCGCATCGTCAAGCAGTTCATCGCCAAGCATGCGCGTGAGGTGGTGGACCGCCGGGCTCCCAGCTGGATGCTGGGCGGCACCACGCTGATGAAGCTGGAGGCTTTGGGCCGGGTCAAACCCAGCGCCGCCGAAGTGGCAGGCAACAAGCGCGCACGCAGCGCGGTGATGCGCGTGGCGCGCAGGACGGCAGCGCCATGACCCGGTTGAACCTTGTTTTGATGCTGGCCGTGGTGGCCAGTGCGCTGTACCTGGTGCGGGTGCAGTACGACTCGCGCAGCCTGTTTGTGGCGGTAGACCGGGCGATCGCCTTGTCGCACAAGCTGGAGATTGAAAACGAGCGCCTGCAGGTTGAAAAGCGCGCCCAGGCCACGCCGCTGCGGGTGGAGAAGCTGGCCAAGGAACAACTGCAAATGCGCACCAGCACCCCGGCCATCACCCAGTACGTGACGGTCGAAGCCAGTGGGGCCAAGGCACCATGAGCCGCAGTGTTCGTTATACCTCCAGCCCTTTGCTGGCCAGCAAAACGCCGGTGTGGCGCAGCAAGCTGGTGGTGGCGGCGATTGCGCTCGGCTTTGTGGGGCTGGCTGCCCGCGCGGCTTATATCCAGGTGATTGGCAACGACTTCTTCCAGCGCCAGGGCGAGGTGCGTTTTGCCCGTACGCTGGAGCTGCCCGCCAACCGGGGCCGGATTCTGGACCGCAACGGCCTGATCCTGGCCTCCAGCGTGATTGCGCCCAGCATCTGGGCCATTCCGGAAGACGTGGACCACGACCCCGCCAAGCTCAAGCAGATGGCCAAGCTGCTGGATATGCCGCTGGCCGACCTGACCAAGAAGCTGAACGAAGACAAAACCTTTGTGTGGGTGCAGCGCCAGGTGGATGAACCCATTGCCCGGCAAATCGCGGCCCTGAACATCAAGGGCGTGTACCAGCGCAAGGAATACAAGCGCCAATACCCCGAAGGCGAGGCGATTGCCCACGTGGTGGGCTTCACCAATGTCGAAGACAACGGCCAGGACGGCATCGAGCTGGCCTTCAACAAAGAACTGGGTGGCAAGGCGGGTTCGCGCCGCGTCATCAAGGACCGCATTGGCCGGGTGGTGGAAGATATCGGCGACCAGGTGCCGCCCGTGGATGGCCGCGAAATCCAGCTCAGCATCGACAGCAAGGTGCAGTTCTTTGCCTACCAGAAGCTGCGCGATGCCGTGGTGGCCAACAAGGCCAAGGCTGGCAGCGTGGTGGTGCTGGATGCCGTGACCGGCGAAATTCTGGCATTGGCCAACTACCCCAGCTACGTGCCCAACAAGCGCAAGAACCTCACCGGTGAACAATTGCGCAACCGCGCCCTGACCGACACGTTCGAGCCCGGCTCCACCATGAAGCCGCTCACCGTGGCAATGGCGCTGGAAGCCGGCCGCATCAAGCCTGAAACCCTGATCGACACCGGCCCGGGCCGCCTCACCATCACCGGCTCCACCATCACCGACACGCACAACTACGGGTTGTTGACGGTCGAGGGCGTGATCCAGAAGTCCAGCAACGTGGGTGCCACCAAGATCGCCCAGCGCATGTCCGCGCACGAAATGTGGGACACGTTCACGGCGGTGGGTTTTGGCCAGAAGCCGCAAATCAACTTCCCGGGCGCGGTGTCTGGGCGCTTGCGGCCCTGGAAAACCTGGCGGCCCATTGAGCAGGCCACTATGTCGTACGGCTACGGGCTGTCGGCATCGCTGTTCCAGATGGCGCACTCCTACACCGCCTTTGCGCACGACGGAGAAATCATTCCGGCCACCATCCTTAAAAGCGATGAACCGGCCGTGGGCGTAAAGGTGTTCTCGGCCCAGAACGCGGCCGCCATCCGCAAGATGCTGCAAATGGCTGCAGGCCCCGGCGGCACAGGCCCCAAGGCGCAGACCGTGGGCTATTCGGTGGGCGGCAAGTCGGGCACGGCGCACAAGCAGGTGGGCAAGGGCTACGCCAGCAACAAATACCGCTCCTGGTTCACCGGTATGGCCCCCATCGGCAAGCCGCGCATCATCGTGGCGGTGATGGTCGACGAGCCCAGCGCGGGCCAGTATTTCGGTGGCCAGGTGGCGGCACCCGTATTCAGTGAAGTGGTGCAGCAAACCCTGCGCATGATGGGCGTGCAGCCCGATCTGGATGTGCTGCCCCAGGTGGTCGCCCAGTCCGTGGAAGAGTCGTTTTGATGTTGCAACTCCATACCCCCTCCGAAGCAGTGGCCTGGTTGCAGAGCCGGGTGCACGGCAGCCTGCAGGTAGACAGCCGCGCCATCCAGCCCGGTGACGGCTTTATCGCCTGGCCGGGTGCCGCCGCCGATGGCCGCCAGTTTGTGCGGGCCGCCTTGGCCCAGGGGGCTGCTGCCTGCCTGGTCGAGCAGGTCGGCTCCGAGGCATTCGGCTTCGACAGCGATGCCGTTGCCAGCTACAGCGGCCTGAAAGCCGCCACCGGCCCCATCGCTGCCGCCTACTGCCAGCAGCCCAGCGAAAGCCTGGATGTGTTGGCCATTACCGGCACCAACGGCAAAACCTCCACCGCCTGGTGGCTGGCCCAGGCGCTATCAAAAACAGAGCTGCTCACGCTTAATCCTTGTGCGGTAGTGGGCACTTTGGGCATTGGAATTCCGCCCGATGTGCTGAGCACCGGCCTGACCACCCCCGACCCGGTGCGCCTGCAGCAGGCGTTCCGGGGCTTTGTGGACCTGGGCCTGGGCGCGTGCGCCATCGAGGCCTCCAGCATCGGCATCGTTGAGCGCCGCCTGGACGGCACCCGCATCCGCGTGGCCGTGTTCACCAATTTCACCCAGGACCACCTGGACTACCACGGCAGCACCGAAGCCTACTGGCAGGCCAAGGCCGAGCTGTTCCGCTGGCCCGGTCTGCAAGCGGCGGTGGTCAATGTGGACGACCCGCAGGGTGCCGAATTGGCCGCCTCCTTGACCGGCCTGGATGTGTGGACGCTGTCCTGCACCCACGCTGCGCGTCTGCAGGCCGAAAACATCCGTTACGAAGCCGGTGGCCTGTGCTTTGAGGTGGTGGAGGGCGGTGCGCGCCACAGCCTGCACACCGCCGTCATCGGCCAATACAACGTGGCCAACCTGCTGGGTGTCATCGGTGCCATGCGCGCCGTGGGCGTACCGTTGGCCGAGGCTGTGCAGGCCTGCCACGGTCTGCTGCCGGTGCCGGGCCGTATGGACTGCATCAACCCGCCCGGCCAGCCGCTAGTGGCCATTGACTACGCCCACACCCCCGACGCGCTGGACAAGGCCTTGCTGGCCCTGCAGCCGCTGGCGCAAGCCCGTGGCGGCAAGCTCTGGTGCGTGTTTGGCTGCGGTGGCGACCGCGATGCCTCCAAGCGCCCGCTGATGGCCGCTGTGGCCGAAAAGAACGCCGACCTGGTGCTGGTCACCAGCGACAACCCACGCAGCGAAAAGCCCGAGCACATCATCAGCCAGATCCTGCTGGGCCTGAGCCACAACGCCTGCGTGCATGTGCAGGCCGACCGCGCGCTGGCCATCGCCGAAGCCATCGCCCAGGCCGCGCCCGCAGACGTGCTGCTGCTGGCGGGCAAGGGCCACGAGACGACGCAAGAGGTGGCGGGCGTGAAGCACGCTTTCTCGGACAAAGCCCATGCCGAATCCGCCCTGGCCTTGCGTAGCCAAGGAGCTGCCGCATGATGACGCTGCAACAAGCCCTGGCCCTGCTGCCCGGTGCGCGGCTGGTGGGCGATGCCTCGGTAGCCATCACCCGCGTGCACAGCGACACCCGCAGCCTGCAGCCCGGCGACCTGTTTGTGGCCCTCAAGGGCGACACTTTCGATGCCAACACCCTGCTGGCCCAGGCGCAAGCCAGTGGCGCGGTAGCCGCCCTGTGCCACCCCGGCTACGCGCTGTCTGGCCTGCCCTGTATCGAAGTAGCAGACACCCTGGCGGCACTCGGCACCCTGGCCACCGGCTGGCGCGCCCAGTTCCATCTGCCGCTGATTGCCGTGACCGGCAGCAACGGCAAAACCACAGTCACCCAAATGGTGGCCAGCATCCTGCGCGCGGCCCAGCCTGATGCCTTTTTGGCTACCCAGGGCAACTACAACAACGCCATCGGCGTACCGCTGACGCTGTTGCGCCTGCGTGCGCATCACCGGCTGGCCGTGGTGGAGCTGGGCATGAACCACCCCGGCGAAATCGCCGAGCTGGCCGCCATGGCCCGGCCCACCGTGGCGCTGGTCAACAACGCCCAGCGCGAGCACCTGGAATTCATGCAAACCGTGGAAGCGGTGGCCCAGGAAAACGGCAGCGTGCTGGCGGCCTTGCCCACCGACGGAGTGGCCGTATTCCCGGCGGGCGACGAGTTCACCCCCTTGTGGCAGGCTCTCAGCGCGCCACGCAACTGCCTGCAATTCGCCCTGGAAGGGGCGGACGTGACGGCCAATGCCCCTTTGTGGGCCGATGGCGCATGGCAGGTCCATGCCCGTACCCCTGCCGGGCCGTTGGACTACGCCTTGCACATTGCGGGCCTGCACAACGTGGCGAACTCTTTGGCCGCCACCGCATGCGCCCTGGCCGCCGGTGTGCCGCTGGCCGCCATCGCCCAGGGGTTGGCAGCGTTCGAGCCGGTCAAGGGCCGCTCCAAGGCGCTGGCCGTGCAGATCGGTGGCGGCAGCCTGACGGTGGTGGACGACAGCTACAACGCCAACCCCGATTCGGTGCAGGCCGCCATCGCCGTACTCGCTGCTTTGCCCGGCCCGCGCCTGCTGGTGCTGGGCGACATGGGCGAGGTGGGCGACCAGGGCCCGCAATTCCATGCCGAAGCCGGTGCCCAGGCACAGCGCTGCGGCATCGAGCAGATTTTGACTTTGGGCCCGCTCACCCAGCACCTGACCCCGTTTGGGGGCCAGCACTTTGACAGCATCGACGCGCTCCTGGCCGCCGTGCAGGCCCAGTTGCCCCAGGTGGCCAGCGTGCTGGTCAAGGGCTCGCGCTTCATGCAGATGGAGCGGGTCGTGGCTTTCATACAAAAACAACAACATTCCGAGGATTCCCCCCGTGCTGCCTAGCCTTGCCCAGTGGTTGCAAACCCTGTCACCCGAGTTCGGGTTTTTCCGCGTGTTCCAGTACCTCACGTTCCGTGCGGTGATGGCCGCCATGACGGCGTTGCTGATCGGCGTGGCCGCAGGCCCGGCGGTGATCCGCCGCTTGGCGGCACTCAAGATTGGCCAACCCATCCGTGGCTACGGCATGGAAAGCCACCTCGCCAAGCAGGGCACGCCAACCATGGGCGGCGTGCTGATCTTGCTGTGCATCGCCATCTCGACCGTGCTGTGGGTGGACTTGAGCAACCGGTTTGTGTGGATCGTGCTGCTGGTCACCCTGGGCTTTGGGGCCATTGGCTGGGTGGACGACTGGCGCAAGGTGGTCAACAAAGACCCCGAGGGCATGCGCTCGCGCGAGAAGTACATGTGGCAGTCGCTGATCGGCCTGGTGGCCGCGTTGTACCTGGTGTTCAGCATTTCCGAAAACTCCAATATGCGGGTGCTGGAGCTGTTTTTCAGCTGGGTGCAGTCGGGCTTTGACCTGAGCCTACCGCCCAAGGCCGGGCTGCAACTGCCGTTCTTCAAGGAAGTCAGCTACCCGCTGGGTGTGCTGGGCTTTGTGATCCTCACCTACCTGGTCATCGTGGGCTCCAGCAATGCGGTGAACCTGACCGACGGCCTCGACGGCCTGGCCATCATGCCGGTGGTGCTGGTGGGCTCGGCGCTGGGCGTGTTTGCCTATGTGACGGGCAGCTCGGTCTACTCCAAATACCTGTTCTTGCAGCACATCCCCGGCGCGGGCGAGCTGCTGGTGTTCTGCGCGGCCATGGCCGGTGCCGGGCTGGCGTTTTTGTGGTTCAACACGCATCCGGCGCAGGTGTTCATGGGCGATGTAGGCGCGCTGGCGCTGGGCGGCGCTTTGGGCACCGTGGCGGTGATCGTGCGCCAGGAAGTGGTGCTGTCCATCATGGGCGGCATCTTCGTGGTCGAGGCCTTGTCGGTGATGCTGCAGGTCAGCTGGTTCAAGTACACCAAGAAGAAAACCGGCACCGGGCGGCGCATCCTGAAGATGGCCCCGCTGCACCACCACTTCGAGAAAAGCGGCTGGAAGGAAACCCAGGTCGTCGTGCGTTTCTGGATCATCACCATGCTGCTGTGCCTGGTGGGCCTGTCCACGCTGAAGCTGCGTTAAGACTATGCGGCACTTGCAAGACCTCCCTGTGTTGATCCTGGGCCTCGGTGCGTCTGGCCTGGCCATGGCGCGCTGGTGCGCCCAGCACGGCGCGCAGGTCACCGTGGCCGACACGCGCGAGGCCCCGCCCCAACTGGCCACGCTGCTGGCCGAAGTGCCCGCCGCCCGGTTCATCGCCGGTCCGTTCAACGCGGCACTGGCGCAGGGCGTGCGCGCCGTGTACCGTTCGCCCGGCCTGTCGCCCGAGGTGCTGGCCCCGGTGCTGGCCGAGGCGCAGCGTGCAGGTTTGCCTGTAGGTGGCGAGCTCACCCTGTTTGCCCGTGCGCTGGCCGATCTGGGTCAAGCCCCTGCGGTGTCGGAGCCAGAATCCGAAGAGGACACCGCCGCGCCATCCGAAGACGACGAAGCCCCCGTGGCCATCGCCGCGCCCGCGGCACCGCTGGGTTACCAGCCCGCCGTGCTGGCCATCACCGGCACCAATGGCAAGACCACGGTCACCTCGCTCACCGGCCAATTGGTGGAACGCGCCGGTAAAACCGTGGCCGTGGCGGGCAATATCGGCCCCACACTGCTGGACACGCTGGCGGCCCACATGGCGGCAGACAGCTTGCCCGAAGTCTGGGTGCTGGAGCTGTCCAGCTTCCAGCTTGACGCAGCCCAGGGCTTTGAGCCTACCGCCGCCGCCGTGCTCAACCTCAGCCAGGACCACCTGGACTGGCACGGCAGCATGCAGGCCTATGGCGCGGCCAAGGCCCGCATCTTCGGCCAGCACGGCCTGATGCTGCTGAACCGCGAAGACCCTGGCGTGATGGCCATGCTGCCCGAGCCGATCCGGGTGCGCTTGCAAAAGCCCCAGTTGCGGCGCCACACCACCTTTGGCGGCGACATGCCCCAGCGCCCTGGCGACTTCGGCCTCGAAGTGGTCAACGGCATGGCCTGGCTGGTGCGCGCCCTCGAAGCGGACGAGACCAAGCGCAAGCGCAGCGAGGCCGCAGACGACCTGTACATCCAGCGCCTGATGCCCGCCGATGCGTTGCGCATCCGGGGCCGCCACAACGCCGTCAACGCCCTGGCCGCGCTGGCGCTGGCCACGGCGGCAGGCTGCGCGCTGGCTCCCATGCTCTACGGCCTGCGCGAATACCGGGGCGAGCCGCACCGGGTCGAGTCGGTCGATACCGTGCGCGAGATCGAATACTTTGACGACAGCAAAGGCACCAATGTGGGTGCCACTGTGGCCGCACTGAACGGCCTGGGTGCCGAGCGCCGCATCGTCGTCATTCTGGGTGGTGAGGGCAAGGGCCAGGACTTCACCCCGCTGGCTGCGCCGGTGGCGCGCTACGCCCGCGCGGTGGTGCTGATCGGCCGCGACGCGCCGCAGATCCGCGCTGCATTGGCCGATGCAGGTGTGGCCCTGGTCGATGCCGACAGCATGGCCCAGGCGGTGCAGTTGGCCAGCCAGCGCGCCCACCCCGGCGACGCTGTGCTGATGTCGCCCGCCTGCGCCAGCTTCGACATGTTCAACAACTACGAGCACCGCGCCCAGGTGTTCATCGAGGCCGTCATGGCCTTGGCCGATGCCGGGGGGAGCGAAGCATGAGCGCTATGTCCCTGCGTTTCAGCGATTGGTTCAAGGGCCTGCCCAAGGCCGCAGCCGATGCCTTGCCGGTCAAGCTGGGGTCCGCTGGCTTCTCGCGCACGCCCAGCCAGCCGCAGCGGGTGCATGGTTTTGACCAGCCGCTGCTGTGGGTCACGGTGGCGCTGCTCGCCTGGGGCCTGGTGATGGTGTATTCGGCGTCGATTGCCATGCCCGACAACCCCCGCTTCGCCAAGTACGACCACAACTTCTTCCTGATCCGGCACGCCATGTTTCTGTGCGTGGCCTTTGTGGCGGCGTTGATTACCTTCCAGGTGCCGATCCGTACCTGGGAGCGCTGGGCGCCGTGGTTGTTTTTGTTCTCGCTGCTGCTGCTGGTGCTGGTGCTGGTTCCGGGCGTGGGCAAGGTGGTGTACGGCGCGCGGCGCTGGCTGCCCTTGGGGGTGATGAACTTCCAGCCGTCCGAGATGGCCAAGTTCGCCACCGTGGTCTACGCCGCCGACTACATGGTGCGCAAGATGGACGTGAAAGAGAACTTCTTGCGCGCTGTCTGGCCCATGGGATTGGCGATGGGGGTCATCGGCATCCTGCTGCTGGCCGAGCCCGACATGGGTGCGTTCATGGTGATTGCCGTGATCGCCATGGGCATTTTGTTTCTGGGTGGGGTGAATGCCCGGATGTTCTTCCTGATCTCGACCATCCTGCTGGGCGCGTTCAGCCTGATGATTGCCTTCAACGACTACCGCCGGGCGCGCATCTTCGCCTACCTCGACCCCTGGAGCGACACCAACGCCCTGGGCAAGGGCTACCAGCTCACCCACTCGCTGATCGCCATTGGCCGGGGCGAGATCTTTGGCGTGGGCCTGGGCGGCAGCATCGAAAAACTCAGCTGGCTGCCCGAGGCGCATACCGACTTCCTGCTGGCCGTGATTGGCGAAGAGTTTGGCCTGGTGGGCGTGGTCACCTTGATCTGCCTGTTCTTCTGGCTGATCCGCCGCATCATGCACATTGGCCGCCAATCCATCGCACTCGACCGCCTGTTTGCCGGTCTGGTTGCCCAGGGCGTGGGCCTGTGGATGGGCTTTCAGGCTTTCATCAATATGGGTGTGAACCTGGGCGCATTGCCCACCAAGGGGCTGACACTGCCGCTGATGAGTTTTGGCGGGTCGGCGATTTTGTGGAACCTGGTGGCATTGGCGGTGGTGTTGCGAGTCGATTACGAAAACAGGCAACTCATGCATGGAGCGCGGGTATGAGCGCGCGCCATTTGGTCGTCATGGCGGCAGGTACGGGCGGGCACGTCATCCCTGGTCTGGCCGTAGCGCGCGAGATGCAGCAGCGTGGCTGGACCGTCAGCTGGCTGGGCACGCTGCACGGCATGGAAAACAAGCTGGTGCCGCCCTCGGGCATTGCCATGGACCGCATTGCCTTCAGCGGCCTGCGCGGCAAGGGGCTGCTGCACACGCTGACCGGCGGCGTGCGCATGCTGGCGGCGTTCTGGAGCTGCCTGCAGATCCTGCGCCAGCGCCACGCCCATGCCGTGCTGGGCATGGGCGGCTACGTCTGCTTTCCCGGCGGGCTCATGGCCTCGTTGCTGGGCAAGCCGCTGATGCTGGTGAACGCCGATGCCGCGCTGCTGATGAGCAACAAGGCCTTGCTGCCGGTAGCCGACCGCGTGGCCTTCGGCTTCGATGGCCCGGCCACCCAAGGCATCCGCCGCGCGGTGGTCACCGGCAACCCGGTGCGTGCCGAGATCGAATCCATCGCCGCACCCGCCGCGCGCTTTGCGGGCCGCCAAGGGCCGCTGCGGGTGCTGGTGGTGGGCGGCAGCCTGGGTGCCAAAGCGATCAACGACTGCTTGCCACTGGCACTGGCCCGGCTGCCCGCCGACCAGCGGCCCCAGGTGGTGCACCAGACCGGTGTGGCCCAGCAGGCCGCCGTGCAGGCTGCCTATGCCGAGCAGGGCATCGCCGCCCAGGTGCTGCCGTTTATCGACGACATGGCTACCGAGCTCGCGGCCTGCGACCTGATCGTGTGCCGCGCCGGGGCCGTCACCGTGAGCGAGCTGTGCGCCGCCGGTGTCGCCGCCGTGCTGGTGCCTTTGGTGGTCAGCACCACCTCCCACCAGCGCGACAACGCCCGCTGGATGGCCGACAAGCACGCAGGCATCCACCTGCCGCAGGCCGAGCTGACACCGCAGCACCTGGCGGACCTTTTGACAAACCTGAACCGTGAGCAACTGCTTGCGATGGCCACCCAGGCCCGCGCGCTGGCCAAGCCCCATGCGGCGGCGCGCGTGGCCGATGAACTAGAAAGACTGGTACGCCCATGAAACACGCCGTACGCCATTTGCACTTCGTTGGTATCGGCGGCTCCGGCATGTCGGCCATTGCCGAGGTGCTGCACAAGCTGGGTTATGTGGTCTCGGGCTCGGACCAGAGCGACAGCGCCACGCTGCGCCGCCTGGGGGGCTTGGGCATTACCACCTTCATTGGCCATACGCCGGAGAACGTGGCGGGGGCCGATGCCATCGTCACCTCCACCGCCGTCAAGGCCGACAACCCCGAGGTGATTGCCGCCCGCGCCCAGCACGTGCCCATCGTGCCGCGCGCCTTGATGCTGGCCGAGCTGATGCGCCTGAAGCAGGGCATTGCGATTGCCGGCACCCACGGCAAAACCACCACCACCAGCCTGGTGGCCAGTGTGCTGGTCGAGGCCGGGCTGGACCCGACCTTTGTGATCGGTGGCCGCCTGAACAGCGCCGGGGCCAATGCCCGTCTGGGCACCGGCGACTACATCGTGGTCGAGGCCGATGAGTCGGATGCGTCGTTTTTGCACTTGCTGCCGGTGATGGCGGTGGTCACCAATATCGATGCCGACCACATGGAAACCTATGGCCACGACTTCAATAATCTGAAGAAGGCCTTTGTCGATTTTCTGCACCGCATGCCCTTCTACGGCACGGCCATTTTGTGCACCGACGACCCCGGCGTGCGCGCTATCGTCGATGAGGTGACCAACCCCGTCACCAGCTACGGCTTTGAAGAAGGCGCCCAGGTGCGGGCCGTGGACGTGCGCGCCGTGGGCGGCCAGATGCATTTCACCGTGCAGCGCCGCAACGGCGTGGTGCTGCCCGACCTGGACGTGGTGCTGAACCTGCCGGGCCGCCACAACGTGCTGAACGCGCTGTCGGCCATCGCCATTGCCGCTGAGCTGGACCTGCCCGATGCCGCCGTGCAGCGTGCGCTGGCCACGTTCGAGGGCGTAGGCCGCCGTTTCCAACCCTACGGTGAACAGCCCACCAAAGACGGTGGCACGTTCACCCTGGTGGACGACTACGGCCACCACCCGGTGGAGATGGCGGCTACCTTGTCGGCCGCGCGTGGGGCCTTTCCAGGCCGCCGTCTGGTGCTGGCCTTCCAGCCGCACCGCTACAGCCGCACCCGCGACTGCTTTGAAGATTTTGTGCGGGTGATTGGCGAGGCCGATGTGGTGCTGCTGAGCGAGATTTACGCCGCGGGCGAGGCCCCCATCGTGGCGGCGGATGGCCGGGCGCTGTCCCGTGCCCTGCGCGTGGCAGGCCGGGTGGAGCCGGTCTTCATCGACGACATCGCCACCATGCCGCAGGCGATTGCCGACATTGCCCAGAACGGCGATGTGGTGCTGTGCATGGGTGCTGGCTCCATCGGTTCTGTGCCCGGCAAGGTGGTTGATTTGCTATCAATACGAGAGCTTCTCTCGCCCATGGAATAAGCGCTATGAGCCAAAAAGACTTAAATTTAGGAAAAGTGGCCGTGCTGATGGGCGGTGCGTCCGCCGAGCGCGAGGTATCCAAAATGTCGGGCACCGGCGTGCTGGCCGCGCTTCGCAGCCAGGGCGTGGATGCGCATGCATTCGACCCATCCGAACGCGACCTGGGCGACCTGAAGCGCGAGGGTTTCGACCGCTGCTTCATCGCCCTGCATGGCCGCTTTGGCGAGGACGGTACGGTGCAAGGCGCGCTGGAGTTGTTGGGCATTCCGTACACCGGCTCGGGTGTGATGGCCTCCAGCATTGCCATGGACAAGGTCATGACCAAACGGGTCTGGATTGCCGAGGGGCTGGCGACGCCGCGCTACCAACTGCTTGGCCCGGGCGATAGGGAACGGCGCAAGATCATCTGTGTTCCTGACGATCTGGGTTTGCCCGTCATCGTCAAGCCGGTGCGAGAGGGCTCATCCATCGGTGTGACCAAGGTCGAGGGCTACTCCGGCATGCTGGAGGCGGTGACCGCTGCCGCGCAACTGGATTCGGACGTGTTGTGCGAACAGTTCATTGACGGCGACGAAGTAACCTGCCCCGTGTTGGGTACTGGTGCCGATGCGCGCGCCTTGCCGGTGATCCGCATCGTTGCCCCGGAGGGCAATTACGACTACCAGAACAAGTACTTCACCGACGATACGAAGTATCTGGTGCCATGCGGCCTGCCCGCTGGTGAGGAAGAGGCCATACAGGAGTTGGTGCTCAAAGCCTATCGGGTTCTCGGTTGCCGAGGCTGGGGTCGCATCGATGTGATGATCGATGCGACCAGTCGCAAGCCCTATTTGCTGGAGATCAATACCTCCCCTGGCATGACCAGCCATTCGCTGGTGCCCATGTCGGCCCGCGCTGCAGGCATCAGCTACGAAGCCCTGTGCGTAGGCTTGCTGCAAACCGCAGCGCTAGACAACGCCAGACCGACGGCCTGACCATGCAAAAAGTCGCCGCCCCCATGGACGTGAAACTCATGAACGCCACCGCCACGGTGCTGTTCCTGGGCGCGCTCGTCCTCGGGCTGGTGGCGCTGGTGCAGTGGGCGGCGCGCCAGCCGGTGTTTGCCATCCGTGGGATAACGGTGGTGGGCGACGTGGTGCACAACAACGATGTCACGCTGCGCGCCAACCTGGGCGGCAAGATCAAGGGCACGTTTTTCACCGTCGACCTCAACGCCACCAAGGCCGCCTTCGAGGCCGTGCCCTGGGTGCGCAAGGCGGTAGTGCGGCGCGAGTTTCCCAACCGTCTGCGGGTGGTGCTGCAAGAGCAGCAGGCGGCGGCCTACTGGGGCGACGACAGCGAACCTCGCTTGCTCAATACCTTTGGCGAAGTGTTCGAGGCCAATGTGGGCGAGGTGGACCACGACGACATGCCCCGCCTGAATGGCCCGGCAGAGCAAGCTGGCCAGATCCTGGGCATGTACCAGACGCTGGCCCCCGTGCTGGCCCCGCTGGACATGACGCTGGACCAGCTGACGCTGACCAAGCGCGGTGGCTGGCGCATGCAGACCGATGCCGGTGGCGAGGTCGAGCTGGGCCGGGGTACGGCGGAAGAAATTACCCAACGCCTACAGCGCTTCATCGGCACCGTAGGCCAGGTCACCCAGGTCTATGGCCGCACGGTAGATGCCGTGGAGCAGGCCGACCTGCGCTACACAGAAGGTTACGCCCTGCGCTTGCGCGGCGTGACCACCTTGGCCGCACCTCCACCGGTGCCCAAGCCAAAAATATCAGGACATTGAATTACAGGACGCACTATGGCAAAAGAGTACAAAGATTTAGTCGTCGGGGTGGATATCGGCACCGCCAAGGTGATGGTGGTGGTGGCCGAGGTGCTGGCCGGTGGCGAGCTGAAGCTGGCCGGGTTTGGCTCGGCTCCCAGCAACGGCCTGAAACGCGGCGTGGTGGTGAACATCGATGCCACGGTGCAGAGCATCCAGCTGGCGCTGAAAGAAGCCGAGCTGATGGCCGACTGCAAGATCTCGCATGTCTACACCGGCATCACCGGCAGCCATATCCGGGGCATCAATTCCAGCGGCATGGTGGCGGTGAAAGACCGTGAAGTCACTGCGGCCGACGTGGCCCGCGTGGTGGAAACCGCCAAGGCCATCCACATCTCTACCGACCAGCGGCTGCTGCTGGTGGAGCCGCAAGAGTTCATCATCGACGGGCAGGACGTGAAAGAGCCCATCGGCATGAGCGGCATCCGCCTGGAAGCCAAGGTGCACATCGTCACTGGGGCGCAAAGTGCCGCCGAGAACATCATCAAATGCATCCGCCGCTGCGGCCTGGACGTGGACCAGCTGATGCTGAACCCGCTGGCCAGCAGCCTGTCGGTGTTGACCGAAGACGAGCGCGAACTGGGCGTGGCCCTGGTGGACATTGGCGCAGGCACCACCGACGTAGCCATCTTCACCAACGGTGCGATCCGCCACACCGCCGTGATCCCGATTGCGGGTGACCTGATCACCAGCGACATCGCCATGGCCCTGCGCACGCCCACCAAGGACGCGGAAGACATCAAGGTTGAAAGCGGCTATGCCAAGCAGTTGCTGGCTGACCCGGATGCCCAGGTGGAAGTGCCTGGCCTGGGCGACCGGGGCCCGCGCATGCTGAGCCGCCAGGCGCTGGCTGGTGTCATCGAGCCCCGCGTGGAAGAGATTTATTCGCTGGTGGCCCAGGTGATCCGCGAGTCGGGCTTTGAAGAAGTGCTGTCCAGCGGCATCGTGCTCACCGGTGGCAGCGTGGTCATGCCCGGCATGGTCGAGCTGGGCGAAGACATCTTTTTGAAACCCGTGCGCCGGGGCGTACCCAAGTACCGCGGCGCGCTGTCCGACATGGTCTCGCAGCCCCGCGCCGCCACTGTCATGGGCCTGCTGGAAGAGGCCCGCATCGGCCGCGCCCGCGGCTTCAAGGTGGCGCAGAAAAACGGCTCCATGAAGACCGCGGTGGGCCGCGTCAAAGACTGGTTTGTGGGGAACTTCTGACCATGCACAGCACCCAGACCCCCCACTCCTTTCCGCGTGGCAGCCCGGCACCCATGGCACTTTGGCGATGGCGGACTTGCCATCCGCCCTGGTCCCCGCATACCCCGTTTTGATTTTTTAGTTTGAACCAACAGCACCCCATTGACACCATGAAGGAGAACCACATGCCTATCGAAATGATTGAAGTCGAAGAATTTAACCTGGGCACCCAGATCAAAGTGATCGGTGTCGGCGGCGGCGGCGGCAATGCCGTGGAGCACATGATTGGCTG
This sequence comes from Rhodoferax sp. LS1P39, assembly GCF_056521425.1. Taxonomy (NCBI): domain Bacteria; kingdom Pseudomonadati; phylum Pseudomonadota; class Betaproteobacteria; order Burkholderiales; family Comamonadaceae; genus Rhodoferax; species Rhodoferax sp. LS1P39. The sequence continues at coordinate 46,513 of NZ_JBWMAV010000018.1, forward strand.
CAACGTCCAGGGCGTGGAGTTCATCAGCGCCAACACGGACGCGCAGGCCCTGGGCCGCAGCGTGGCGCACAAGACCATCCAGCTGGGCCTGAGCGGCCTGGGCGCCGGCAGCAAGCCCGACAAGGGCCGCGAAGCCGCCGAGCTGGCGGTGGACGACATCCGCGCGGCTATCGCCGGTGCGCACATGCTGTTCATCACCGCCGGCATGGGCGGTGGTACCGGCACCGGCGCGGCACCGGTGATTGCCCGTGTGGCCAAGGAAATGGGCATTCTGACCGTGGGCGTGATCACCAAGCCGTTCGACTTCGAAGGCCCCAAGCGCATGTCCAATGCCGACAACGGCCTGGCCGAGCTGGAAGCCAATGTGGATTCGCTGATCGTGGTGCTGAACGAGAAGCTGCTCGAAGTGCTGGGCGACGACGTGACGCAGGACGAAGCCTTCGCCCACGCCAACGACGTGCTGAAAAACGCTGTGGGCGGGATTGCCGAAATCATCAACGTGCCTGGCCATGTGAACGTCGACTTTGAAGACGTGCGCACCGTGATGGGCGAGCCCGGCAAAGCCATGATGGGTACCGCCGTGGCCGACGGCCCCGACCGCGCCCGCATCGCCGCCGAGCAGGCTGTCGCTTGCCCGCTGCTGGAAGGTATCGACCTGTCGGGTGCCAAGGGCGTGCTGGTGCTGATCACCGCGGCCAAGGGCTCGCTCAAGCTGAACGAATCCAAGCTGGCCATGAACACCATCCGCGCCTACGCATCGCCCGACGCGCATGTCATCTACGGCACCGCCTACGACGACGGACTGGGCGACAAGATCCGCGTCACCGTGGTGGCCACCGGCCTGAGCAAACGCCGTGTGGCGGCCCCGCTGCAAGTGGTGGTGCAACGCACCGGCACCGACAACGTGGGCTTCACCCTGCCAATGCAAGGCAGCGCCAACGGCATGGGTGTGGGCAATGGCCAGCCCGACTACGAGTCGCTGCGCGGCCCAGCGGTATGGCGCACGCCCAACCGCACCCAGGCCAGCGCCCGGGTGGACGCGCTGTCGTCGGGTGGCATGGACGACTACGAGATCCCGGCCTTTTTGCGTAAGCAAGCCGATTGAGGGTCTGCACCCGCCGATCTCGCACTTGTGGCGGGATCGGGGGATGCCTTTTCTCGATCTCCGCCATCAACATTGCTGATCGTGGGCGATAGGCCTGCCAATTAAAATCGCACCATGCTCCAGCAACGAACCCTCAAGTCCCTCACCAAAGCCGTCGGTGTGGGCGTGCACAGCGGCCAGCGGGTCGAATTGACGTTGCGCCCGGCACCGCCGGACACCGGCATCGTGTTTCGCCGTACCGATCTGCCCACACCGGTGGATATCGCCATGACGGCCACCTCGGTGACCGATACGCGCATGGCCACCACCGTGTCCAGCGGCTCGGCCAAGGTGTCGACCGTGGAGCACCTGATGTCGGCCTGTGCAGGGCTGGGCATCGACAACCTGATTGTGGAAATCACCGCCGAAGAAGTGCCTATCTTGGATGGCTCGGCGGCGGCTTTTGTGTACTTGCTGCAAACGGCAGGCATCGAGCTGCAAAAAGCCCCGCGCCGCTTCATCCGCGTGACGCAGCCGGTGGAAGTGCGCGAAGGCACGGGCACGGCAGAAAAGTGGGCGCGACTGGAGCCGTACCACGGCTACAAGCTGAGCTTTGACATCATCTTTGACCACCCGGCGGTGGACTCCACCGGCCAGCACGTCGAATTCGACCTGGGCAGCGATTCCTACACCCGCGACATCGCCCGCGCCCGCACCTTCGGCTTTACCCGCGATGCCGAGATGCTGCGCGCCAACGGCCTGGGCCTGGGCGGCGGCATGGACAACGCCATCCTGATGGACGACTACAAGGTGCTCAACGCGGGTGGCCTGCGCTACGACGATGAATTCGTCAAGCACAAGGTGCTGGACGCGATGGGCGACATGTACATGCTGGGCAAGCCCTTGCTGGCCAGCTACAGCGCCATGAAGTCCGGCCACGCGCTGAACAATAAGCTGATCCGCGCACTCATGTTGAACACCGAGGCCTGGGAACTGGTGACGTTTGACAACGCGTCCGACGCGCCCGCTGGCTTCGCCCAACTCGCCCGCGCCTGGTAGCCCCATGCTGCTGTTCCGCTGGGCCATCCTGTTCCTGCTGCTGGGCGCTGGCGTGTCCTTCGTGTTCTACGTGGGCACGCGCGACCGCCGCTACCTGCGCTGGGGCTGGGTGATTTTGAAGTGGACGCTGCTGGCGGCGTTTGGTTTCTTCACGGTGCTGATTCTGGAACGCCTGGCCTGAGCTCTGTTAATTGATCCGGCCATCGCGGTACATGCCGCTGGTCTTTCGGGTCAACGGTGTCGCCTGCGCCAACCGGGCCATGGCGTGCCCCACGTGGGCGTGGGTGATGGCCATGCCCAGGGCGTCGGCAGCATCTTTGCCGGGCAGCACGGGCAACTTCAACAACCGTTTCACCATTTCCTGCACCTGGGTCTTGTCGGCCCGGCCATGGCCGACCACGGCTTTTTTCATTTGCAGCGCGGTGTACTCGTGCACCTGCAAATTGCTGTGTCCCAGCGCCGCCAGGCTGGCCCCGCGCGCCTGGCCCAGCAGCAGGGTGGACTGCGGGTTCACGTTCACAAAGATGATTTCCACCGAAGCGGCATCCGGCTCGTAGCGGGTGCAGACCTCGCAAATCCCGTCAAACAGAATCTTGATGCGCGCAGGCAACTGCCCCAGGTCCAGGTGCGTGGTCTTGATGGTGCCGCTGGCCACATAGCTGAGGTTGGAGCCGTCCACGTCGATGATGCCGAAGCCGGTGGTTTGCAAGCCGGGGTCAATGCCGAGAAGTCGCATGCTACTTATTTGAGAGCTGGTTGTGCTTATGGAATAAGCGCTGGAGGTCTAAAAGACTAAAAATCGAAAAGCTCATTTTTTGACCCGCTTGGGTGCAGGTGGTGCCGCCAGATAGTTGTCTTTGCTCACCACCGGCATGCCGGTTTTGGCCTCCAGCTCTTTGCGGGCGTTGCCTGCAATGGCCCCGCCTTGTCGGGCCGAGGTACGGTTTTCGTCAAAACCCAGGGCATCGCTGCGGCGGGCGATTTCGGTGGTGCTGGCCTCGCCGAGCATGGTGAAGATCAGCTCCAGGTCGGTCATGTGGTCGCGCAGGTTGTTGCCCGTTTTGACCGCGTCCAGCCCTTTGATGCGACTGTGGTCTGCGGGGGTGACACCAAAGGTGGCGCGGGCAATTTCAGCAGTGAGGATGGAGTATTCCTTGCCTTCCTGCACACCGCGCTCCTTCCATTCTTCGGTGAGTTCGCCGCGTACGGCGATGGAGCGCAAGCGTTTTTCGATCCAAGCGGGCGGATAGCCTTTGGCCTCGTACAGCGCGCGGGCGCGGGCGCTGGCGAGTTCGGGGTTGTCGATCTCTTGCACCCGCTCGTAGCCCACCTGCGCCAGCCAGCGCTTGAACGGCTCGGCTTTGGGGGAGGGGATGGACTGGATGATGCGGAACAGGCCTTCGGTGTTGGCGCAGTTCACCCTTTGCGCGCCACCCGCTGTTTCAACCCGAAGGGGGGTGGCAATTTGCCCCCACCCTTTGGCCAGCTCTGGGTCGCGGCGGCGCAAGTCTTTCACGTAGCCTTCTGGCTGCACGGAGTCCGTGAGTACCGCCACCACATCGACGATGGCAAACCACCACGCCCCGTCGTGCCAGACCCGGCGGATGCTGGTTTCCTGAAAAACGGCGATGTGGTTTGGTGGATCGGCGGGGCTTGCTTTCTTTGCCATGGCGACTTTCTGACGATTCACTGCAAAAATAAGAGCTGGTTGCACTTATGGAATAAGCGCTGGGGGCCTAAAAGATGCTGAAAACTGCGCTTCACAACATCCAGTCTTCCATTGTCAACCCCGGAACCCGCTCAAAGTGCCGGGTGTTGTGGGTGACCAGCACCAGGTTTTCGGCCAGCGCGTGGGCGGCGATCTGGGTGTCCAGTTCGCCGATGGGCGTGCCTCGTTTTCTGAATTGCGACTGGATGTCGCCATACCGGTCGGCAGCCGCAGCCGTCCAGGCCAGGGTGGGAAGCTGGCCCAGTAGCAGATCGATCCCCCGGCGGCGTTTGTCGTCAGTGGCCATCAGCGCCTGGCCGTAGCGCATTTCAGCCCGGGTGATGGCGGAGATGGCGCCATCTTGCGTCTGCAGTGTCTGCGCCACGCGCTGCGTCAGCCGGGGTTGGATGCCTTTGAGGAAGTAGCTGAGGATGTTGGTGTCCAGCAGGTACAGGATCACTGCGCACCCCCTTCGTCCGGTGGTTCGGCCCAGTCTTCAAACGGGTCAGGGCGCACGGCGGCGGAGCGCTCGGGAATGAAGTCCTCAGTGAACGGGTTGTCGTGAATCATCTGAAGCAATTCGGCCAGTTCGCGTTGGCGCTGGTCGTCGTTCTTGGGTTTGAGCGTGATCTCTCCCGTCACCTCGTTCTTGGCGATCCACATTTCCGCCACATCGACGCGGAAGGCCTTGGGCAGGCGGATGGCCTGGCTGTTGCCGGTAGAAAACACTTTGGCGGTGGCTTGCATGGCGGCCTCCTGTGCAAAAAATATATACGAAAGTGTATCTATTTTTGAGGCCAATGTCCCTTACAGCCGGAAAAACCAGCGCACCGAGTGGAAGAAGATCGGCGCGGCGAAACACAGCGCGTCTACCCGGTCGAGCAGGCCGCTGGCGCCGGTGATGGACTGGCCCTGGGTGCCCCAGTTGGTGATGCCGCGGTCGCGTTTCAGGGCTTTCATCACCAGGTGGCCCGCGGTGCCTGCGGCGCAGGCAATCAGCGCCATGGCCAGGGCCTGGCCGGGTTTGAACGGGGTGATGCCTGCCAACAGTACGCCCATCAGGCCCCCGGCGGCCATGCCCAGGCCCCAGCTGCTCCAGTTGAAGCTTTGGCTGATGTGCGGCGCGCGCGGCGGGCGTTGCTGCTTGCGGGCGGCCAGGTGCTGCACCAGCATGCAGCTCTGCACCACCAGCACCAGAAAGAACACCAGAAACGCGCTTTTGTCGGCGTAGCCGGGAATCTCCAGCCGCACCAGGGCCGGGATGTGGCTGGTGCCGTAAACGCAGACCATGATGCCCCACTGCATCTTGGCGTTGCGCTCCAGGAAACGGTGCGGGTCGTCGGCCAGCGCGCCCACCAGCGGCAGGGCCAGAAACACGTACACCGGGATGAACACGGTAAACAGGTCGAAATGCCGCCCGCCCGCCATCCAGAACTGCACCGGCAGCACCACAAAAAACGCCAGGATCAGGCTGCGGTGGTCGCCCCGGTGGGTGGGCGACAGGGTGATGAACTCGCGCAGCGCCAAAAACGACACCAGGCCAAACAAGGTGATGGCAAACCAGCCGCCCAGCACCCAACCCAGCCAGAAAGTGACCGCCATGAACCAGCTATGGCGCAGCAGGCGGCGCAGGTCGGTGAGATCCGAGCCAAACGCCGCCTTGAAGGCCCCGTCGTCGCGCTCGCGCAGCGACACCAGCAACAGCGCGGCGCTGGCCAGCGATAGCACCCCAAACACCAGCAAAAACAGCGCGGCCACCTGTTGGCTGCCGCTCAAGGCGCGAAGAAATGCGTTCATATGTCTCTAAGCGCCATCACGTTCAGGCGCGCGCGGTCCAGGAACGCGCGGCGCTCTTCGCCTGGCTCCACCTGCATCGGCGTGCCAAAGGTCACCGAGCACAGCACCGGCACCGGGATCACCTCGCCCTTGGGCATGACGCGCTGCACGTTGTGGATCCAGGTGGGCACCAGTACCACGTGGGGGAACTGCACCGCCAGGTTGAATAGCCCGGCCTTGAACGGCTGGGGCTCGGGCAAGTGGCCGCGTGTGCCCTCGGGGAACAGGATGATGGAGTCGCCGCTTTGCAGCGCCTCAATCAGCGGCTCCAGCGGGTCTTGCTCCACGCCTGCTGCATCTTTGGTGCGGGCCCGGTCTACATAGATGGCATTGAACACCGCGCTGGTCAGCCACTTCTTGAAGCGCGAGTTGGCCCAGTAGTCTTTGGCGGCAATGGGGCGGGTGATGCTGCGCAGCTCGGTGGGCAGGGCGGCCCACATCAGGATCAGGTCCACGTGGCTCTGGTGGTTGGCGAAATAAATGCGCTGTTCGGCCTTGGGTGGGCAGCCGTGCCAGCGGGCTTGCGCCCCGGTCAGCAGCCGCACGATGCCGAGCAAAAGAAAGCTGGTGATCTTGGCAAGCATGGCGGGGATCATAAGCGGGCAGGGCGGCGCACCGGCCAGATTCAGCATAAAAACTGCCCCTACCGCCCTATCCATAAGCACAAGCAGCTACGAAATATGTAGTATTTTGTGGCCAAACAAGGGAAAGCCCTAGTATTCATAATTCGTTAATTAATCAAAAATTAATGCTCTCAACGGGGCATGGTGCCGCGTTGAATCCACCCTTTGCCCAGACCTCCCCTCCGGCGAGGCGGCAAACCCAGGAGACAGATTGATGATGAAACTTTCCAAAGTGGCTTTGGCCATGGCTGTTGTGGTATCTGCTGGCGCACTCCACGCCGGTGAAGTCGAAGTGCTGCACTACTGGACCTCGGGCGGCGAGGCCAAGTCGGTGGCCGAACTCAAGAAGATCATGCAGGCCAAGGGCCACGTCTGGAAAGACTTCGCAGTAGCCGGTGGCGGTGGCGACAACGCAGCCACCGTGCTGAAGAGCCGTGTGGTGTCGGGCAACCCCCCCGCCGCCGCCCAGATCAAGGGCCCGGCCATCCAGGAATGGGCTGCCGAAGGCGTGCTGGCCAACCTGAACGCCACCGCCCAGGCCGAGAAGTGGGACAGCCTGCTGCCCAAGGCCGTGGCCGATGGCATGAAGTACAAGGGCAACTACGTGGCCGCACCGGTCAACGTGCACCGTGTGAACTGGGTGTGGGCGAATCCCGAAGTGCTGAAAAAAGCCGGTGTGGCTGGCATGCCCAAGACCTACGACGAATTCTTTGCCGCTGCCGACAAGATCAAGGCCGCTGGCCTGATCGCCGTGGCGCACGGTGGCCAGAACTGGCAAGACTTCACCACCTTTGAATCGGTGGTGCTGGGCGTGGGCGGTGCCAAGTTCTACAGCGACGCACTGGTCAAGCTGGACCAGAAGGCGCTGACCAGCCCCACCATGACCAAGTCGCTGGAAACCTTCCGCAAGATCAAGGGATACACCGACGCAGCCTCTGCAGGCCGCGACTGGAACCTGACCACCGCCATGGTGATGCAGGGCAAGGCGGGCTTCCAGTTCATGGGTGACTGGGCCAAGGGCGAGTTTTTGGCCGCTGGCAAGGTTCCGGGCAAAGACTTCCTGTGCGCTGCCGCCCCCGGCACCGCAGCGGCTTACACCTACAACATCGACTCGTTCGCCATGTTCAAGCTCAAGGCCGCCGATGCGCAAAAAGCCCAGGGCGACCTGGCTGCCGCCATCATGGGCACCGAGTTCCAGGAAATCTTCAACCTGAACAAGGGCTCCATCCCCGTGCGCCTGAACATGAACCTGGACAAGTTTGACGACTGCGCCAAGCTCTCCGCCAAGGACTTCGTGGCCACCGCCAAGACCAGCAGCCTGGTGCCCTCCATCGCCCACGGCATGGCTGTCAGCCCTGCGGCTGAAGGCGCGATCAAGGACGCTGTGAGCCAGTTCTGGAACGACGACAAGATCAGCGTTGCTGACGCGATGAAGAACATCGCTTCCGCAGCAAAAACCAAGTAAGCCACATTGCGCAGCGCAACGCTGCGCCCTCCAGGGATACCGAGGAACCGGCTTTGCCGGGCCTCTGGTATCGCCCCCTGCAAGGGGGGTGGCGTAGCGAAGCGAAGCCTGGGGGTGTTTGAAAGATTTTTATGAAACTGAACTTTGAGCAGTCCCTGCCCAAGCTGGTCATCGCGCCCGGCTTTGTGCTGGGTTTTGCTTTTATCTACGGGCTGATGATCTGGAACGGCGTGCTGTCCATGACCGCGTCGCGCATGCTGCCCAACTACGACGAATTTGTGGGCTTGGAACAATACGCCAAGCTCTGGGAGATGGACCGCTGGTGGCTGGCCCTGAAAAACCTCGGCATCTTCAGCGTGCTGTACGTGGGCGGCGCGATGCTGATCGGCATGGCCCTGGCCATCGTGCTGGACCAGAAGGTCCGCGCCGAAGGCCTGCTGCGCACCATCTACCTGTACCCCATGGCGCTGTCGTTCATCGTCACCGGCACGGCCTGGAAGTGGATGCTCAACCCCAGCCTGGGGCTGGAAAAGCTGATGCACGACATGGGCTGGGCCAGCTTCAGTTTCGACTGGCTGGTGCAAAGCGACACCGCCATTTACTGCGTGGTGATTGCGGGCATCTGGCAGTCCGCCGGGTTTGCCATGGCGCTGTTTCTGGCGGGCCTGCGCGGCATCGACGACAGCATCATCAAGGCCGCGCAGATCGACGGTGCCAGCCTGCCGCGCATCTACTGGCGCATCATTTTGCCGATCCTGCGGCCGGTGGTGTTCTCCACCATCATGGTCTTGTCGCACCTGTCCATCAAGAGCTTTGACCTGGTGATGGCCCTGACCGGCGGCGGCCCCGGCTACGCCACCGACGTGCCCGCCACCTTCATGTACGTGATGAGCTTTACCCGCGGCCAGATCGGCCTGGGTGCCGCCAGTGCCACCATGATGCTGGCGACCGTGGCGGCCATCGTGGTGCCCTATTTGTACAGTGAACTGCGGAGCAAACCCCATGATCGGTAAGAACCTGTCCCGTGTGCTGATCTATGGCGTGCTGCTGCTGGCGGCGCTGTTTTTCCTGGCACCCATGTATGTGATGCTGGCCACCTCGTTCAAGGACGCGGAAGAAATCCGCAGCGGCAACTTGCTGAGTCTGCCCGGCAGCCTGAACTTCGAAGCCTGGACGCTGGCCTGGTCCAGCGCTTGCACCGGCACCGACTGCCGGGGCCTGCAGCCCTTCTTCTGGAACTCGGTGTTGATCGTGTTTCCGGCGGTGATCATCTCCACGCTGTGGGGCGCGATCAACGGCTACGTGCTCAGCCTGTGGAAGTTCAAGGGCAGCGAAGTGCTGTTTGGCTTCATGCTGTTTGGCGTGTTCATGCCGTTCCAGGTGGTGCTGCTGCCCATGAGCCAGATCCTGGGCTGGCTGGGCATTTCCAGCTCGGTGTACGGCCTGATCTTTGTGCACTGCCTGGCCGGTCTGGCGGGCACCACGCTGTTCTTCCGCAACTACTATGCCGCCATTCCCAAAGAGCTGGTGAATGCCGCGCGCATCGACGGCGCGGGCTTCTGGCGCATCTTCATCCGCATCATCGTGCCGCTGTCCACGCCCATCGTGATGGTTACGCTGATCTGGCAGTTCACCAACATCTGGAACGACTTTTTGTTCGGCGTGGCCTTCAGCGGCGCCGACAGCAAGCCCATCACCGTGGGCCTGAACAACATGGTCAACACCACCAGCAGCGTGAAAAACTACAACGTCGACATGGCCGCTGCCGTGATCGCGGGCCTGCCCACCATCCTCATCTACGTGCTGGCAGGCAAATTCTTCGTTAAAGGTCTGACGGCTGGCGCCGTCAAGGGATAAACACTATGGCATCCGCACTCCACATTCAAGGCATCCGCAAAACCTTTGGCAGCGGCGACAAAATGGTCGAGGTGCTCAAGCGCATCGACATCGACGTGGCCCCGGGCGAATTTTTGATCCTGGTCGGCCCGTCCGGCTGCGGCAAATCCACGCTGCTCAACATCATTGCCGGGCTCGAAGAGCCCACCGAGGGCGCGATCCGCATCGGCGACCGCAACGTGGTCGGCGTGGCCCCGGCCCAGCGCGACATCGCCATGGTGTTCCAGAGCTACGCGCTGTACCCCACCATGAGCGTGGCCGAGAACATCGGCTTCGCGCTGGAAATGCGCAAGGTCCCCAAGGCCGACCGCGAAAAGCGCATCAACGAGGTGGCCGCCATGCTGCAGATCACCCACCTGCTGGACCGCCGCCCGGCACAGCTCTCCGGCGGCCAGCGCCAGCGCGTGGCCATGGGCCGGGCCCTGGCGCGCCAGCCGCAGCTGTTTTTGTTTGACGAACCGCTGTCGAATCTGGATGCCAAGCTGCGCGTCGAGATGCGGGCCGAGATCAAGCGCCTGCACCAGGTGAGCGGCATCACCAGCGTCTACGTGACCCACGACCAGATCGAGGCCATGACCCTGGGCAGCCGCATCGCGGTGATGAAAGACGGCGTGCTGCAGCAACTCGGCACCCCGGATGACATCTACAGCCGCCCGGCCAACACCTATGTGGCCAGCTTTATCGGCTCGCCCACTATGAATTTAATAGCTGGTCGTGCTGGTACTGCAAGCGCTAGCGGCCAATTTTCTATACAAGGTGCGAATCTGCCGCTGGACAGCCCGCTGCCCGGCGTGGACACCCTGCTGGGCCTGCGCCCCGAGCACATCCAGCTGGTGGATGGCTCCGGCTGGCGCGGCGAGGTCAGCGTGGTCGAACCCACCGGGGCCGACACCTATGTGGTGGTCAAGACCGAGGCCGGCCTGGTCACTGTGCGCACCGCCCCGCAGGTCAGCATCCAACCCGGTGACACCGTCGGCCTGCAAGTGGCCGCCGCGCAGGTGAGCTGGTTTGACGCGAAGACCGGCGTGCGCATGTAGGGCGGAATGGTTCGGCGCTGCACTTGCGCGCCGTCACTGGAAATGGTATTTCGCCAAGACTTCTACATAGCTGTCTTTGCGGTAGTCCATCAGGCTGGGGGACTTGCGTGCGTTGTCAAACACATGCAAGACCCCTTCGACCGTCCAGTTCTTGGCGATGCGGCGGCTGGCATCGCCCCGCCAGATGCGGGCCCCGGTTGAGGGTTCTGCCACCACACCAAACTTGAATTCGGTGCTGGCGGGGTCGTTGAGCGCCACCCGAACCCCGGCATAAATACCGTGGCTGAGGGTGGTCAACGGAGCATCCGCCGGGCGCAGATCAAACTGGTATTCACCGAGCAGATTGACATCGACCACACTGCCGTTGATCCCACTCAGGGCGTACTCGCCGCCCACTACTCCAGAGAAAAAGCCGCGTGAATAGCCGCTGCGGTGGGTCAACTCGGACTTGACGAGAAAGTTGCCTACCGGCACTTGCAGGTCTGCGCCCCATTGCCGGATGAGTCTGCGTGTCGCCGTCAATTCCGTCGGTGCGGCAAAGGGCTGCGTGCGTACCGTCAGCGCGGATTCACGGTCCAGTCCGCGAAAGAAATACACGTGGGAGTCGTAGTCGCCTTGGCTGATGGCCAAACGTGCGGCAAACGCGGGCGGGGTTCCGTTGGGATGCTCCACGGAATTATGGATAGGTAATTCTGTGCGCGGCCGCCCTGCGGTACCGGGGTACCTCGGATCGCGCTCCCAGGGCAGCAGCAAAGCCTCCAGTTGCCCCACCCGTGTGGGATGGGCCACATACAGCATGGCGGTGGAAAGGCGTTGCTCCGCCGCGTAGTGGTGTGCCAAGTCCGGTGGATTGACCACATCCACCAGGTGGCGCGATTCAGTGACCCCCCAGAACAACCGCGTGAGCCCCACCTTGACGATGGTCTCATTCAGACGGGTCGAGAAATACAGCTCATTGAGGTCCAACCGTGTGCGCCCGTTGTGGGCACCTTCCAGGTACAGCGCGGGGCTGATGACGATGGACTTGCCGCCGTCCGCCCAGCGCCACTCCGGCGCAAGCCGCACCGCGAGGCGATCTGACTCCTTGGTGGGTTCATGGGGGCTGGTGTAAAGCCGGGCCCCCAGTGCGGCATTGCCTTTGAGTTGCCAAAGGCTGGTGTCCTCCGCCCCACCGTCCGCACCTATGGCTGCGCGCATTGCCAGGAGCAATGTGCTGGCGACGATGGTGTGCTTCACTGCTGGCGCTCTAAGGCATCGGCCGTGAAATCACCCGCCGTCAGCCCGGTCTTGAATTTCCAGCTGGCCCATTGCAGACGGGTGCTTTTGCCGGTTTTCTTGTTCACCATGGTTTGCACACCGGCGCGCCAGTGCTTGCCCAGATACTGTTTGTAGTCGCTGAATGTCATGGATTTGAGCAATGCCCCTTCGCGGTCGTAGTAGTCAATGCGGCGCGGCTGGTACATGGCTTTGTCCACCCATTCCACCTGGCGTGAATAGCCGGAGTCTTCATAGGCGGGCGTGTTTTCCACTACCAAGCAATCTGCACCTTCGAGGTTTTCTTCGCGCAGGAAGCGGTAGGTGAACTTTTTCACCTCCCAGGCGGAGAGATCTTCGAACGCATATTCACTGCCAATAAAAGCCGCGGCCTTGTTTTTGGAGGCAATACGTTTGGTGCGCTTCAGTGCGGGCAAGTACAGCCATTGGTCGTCCGCTGTCAGGGCATGCGACCACGTCAGCACGGCGGTCCCAGAAAGATCTACCGGCTGGTTAAAGACCACCAGTGTCCTGTCACCATCGGTCGTTTGCTCCAAGGTGAGCATGCGAAAACGGCGCGTGGTGGTGGTACCGGCGGCATCGCGTAACTCCATGGTGGCTTCCGCTACAGAATCCGAAAAGCCCGCATCGCGGTGGTCCGTTTCGACGGCAATCGACAAGCCTTTGTCTGCGGCTGCGTCGGCATGCGCCACTAGCGGGGCGATGGCCGTCAGGGCAATAAACACCATAGAGGCGGTGGTTTTTGAGAACTTCATTTTTTCTTTACTCCAAACAATAACAAAGCGGGCAACAGTACAAAATCGGCCAGCAGGCCCAGGCTGAGGATGATCACGGTCAAGATGCCCAGGTGGGCGTTGATGCGAAAGTTCGAAAGCGCCAAGATGCCGAACCCGGACATCAGCACCAGCGTGGTGATCCACAGGGCCTGGCCGGCTTCGCGAAAAGCGTGTCCGACGGCGGCGGTGCGGTCTCCTTGCAGGCGCATGGATTCGCGGTAGCGGCCGAGAAAGTGCACCGTGTCGTCGGACAAAATCCCCAAGGTCATGGCGGCTACCACAGAGGAGGCCAGGCCGACCTGTCCGACAAAAATGCCCCACACGCCAAAAGCCACGGCAGCGGGCAGGATGGTCGGCACCAAGGACAGCGCACCCAGGCGCAGTGAGCGCAGGCCCAGTCCCAGCAGCAGCCCCACTAACACCATGGCAACGATCTCACCCGAGATCATGGAGAAGATGTTGCGCTTTCCAATGTTGGCAAACATCAGGGTAGGGCCGGTCGCCGCGACATGCATGCGTTTGTCTACGTGGGTCTCCAGCCAGCTGCGGGCACGTGCCTCCAACGCCCGCACTTGCTCGCTGGAGATGTTGTCCAGGCTCGCACTCAGGCGCAGCGCGGTACGCGAGACATCGACTCGGTCACTCACATCCATCCCCTGCGGCAGGGCCAGTTCGTAGGCCAGAAAGTACTGGGTGGCCAGGGCGCGTGTTTCCGGGATGCGGAAGTACGCGGGGTCGTCGCCATTGAAGTTTCTGTTCAGCTTGCGCAAGACATCGGCCAGTGAGCTGACATGGTTGACTTCCGGCTGTGCCCGCAACCACCCGGCAAACGCATCCACCTCTTTCAGGTAGTGGGGGTCAAAAATGCCATCGGGTGTGCCGGACGGCAACATGTACTCCAGTTCATAGATGCCAGTTAGATTCTTTTCTACCCAGTCCGTGTCTTGGCGGAAGGTCAGCGAAGTATCAAAGTACTTGACGTATTCATCGTCGAGCTTGTTCAGCCATAGCAGCTGCGATACCAGCAACGCACTTCCCAGGCCCACGACGGCAATCTTGCGGGGAGTGCGGATGATCCACTTCAGCACGGCCTCCAGACTGCGTGGTACCAACTCGCGCGGACGGCCGATGAAGCGGATCGGCACCGCGATCGCAAGAGCGGGCAGCAAGGTCAGCGAAATCCACAGTGCCGCTACCACCCCCATGGCGGTGATGTTGCCCAGGTCGCGAAAGGGTGGTGCGTCGCTGGAATTCATGGTCAGGAAACTGACGACCGTTGCCGCTGTGGTGAACGCCACCAGGGTCAGATGGCTTTGCAGTACCTTGCGCATTGCGGCTTCGCGGGTGTCGCCCTTGGCGACCTGGTTCTGCCATGCGACAAGAAAGTGGATCGCATCGGCCACGGCCATGGTCATGATGATGTTGGGTGCCGCAACCGCCGTGGGCGACAGAGGAATACCCAGAAGTCCAGCGATACCCAGTGCCGCCAGGATGGAGAAGGTAATCACCGTACCCACGATCAGCGACAAGGCCATGGAACGCAGCAGCCACCAGCACAGCAGCAGCGACACGGTGAACATGGCGGGTATCAGAAGCTGCCCATCGGCTTGTGCGGCATCGTGGAATGCGGTGTCGAGCATGGCGGAGCCGGTCAGGCGCACCTCCAGGTCTGGATGTGCAAGCATCACATCCGCTGCAAGTTTTCTGGCTGCAGCGGCTACTTCGAGTACCTGCTCGTCCTTGCGGGTTTCGTCAAGAGACAGGCTGACCGCCACGCCTGCCGTGGTGCCATCCGCTGACAGGAGGCGCCCCACCAGCATGGGTTCATTCAGCAAGGTTGTGCGCCGCGCCGCGATTCCGGAGGCATCCAGCGTCTCGGAATGGTCCAGCACGGCACCGACATCCAGTTGGTCACCCACTGCCGCAGAGTGCTGGAAGTTAGCTGGTGAATCGACCCGGCGAGCGCTCGGCAAACGCCACGCATCGCGCGTCAATTGTTCCAGAGTCGCCAGGCGTTCGGTGGTAAACAGATCGCCTTGTCGTGGCTTCAGCACCAGCAATACATTGTCGGTCTTGGCAAACTTGTTCTGCAGATCGTCAAAGGCTTTCAACTCCGGGTTGTCCGGTGAAAAAAACATCCGGTAGTCGTTTTCGAAATGCAGCTTTGGCAGACCCAGACTGCACAGTGTCAGCAGCAGCATCGTGGTTGCGGCCAACCCGTTGCGCCGTTTGACCAAGAAGGCCGTAAAACTTGTCAGCATCGGCGGCCTCACACCTGGGACGCCACGGCTGCGACAGCCGCAGCCGTCGCGTTTGCAGCGCGTTCCAACTGTTCTTCACTGTGGCCGGAGGTGATAAAGAAGCGCAGGCGTGAGGCCTCTTCTGGCACGGCCGGATACAAGA
The DNA here is from genome assembly GCF_056521425.1 of Rhodoferax sp. LS1P39. Taxonomy (NCBI): domain Bacteria; kingdom Pseudomonadati; phylum Pseudomonadota; class Betaproteobacteria; order Burkholderiales; family Comamonadaceae; genus Rhodoferax; species Rhodoferax sp. LS1P39. The sequence continues at coordinate 61,675 of NZ_JBWMAV010000018.1, forward strand.
TCGGATGCACTTGCACGCCGTTGTCGAACAGATGCTCGGCCACGCGCAGGCACTTCAGGCTGTTGCCCAGAATCACCGGTGTCACCGGAGTCCCTTGCGCCGGGCCGGTGTCCAGGCCCAGCGCACGGGCCTTTTCCAGAAAGAATTTGCTGTTGTGGCGGAGCTTCTCAATCCGCTCCGGTTCGGCCTGCATGACTTGCAGGGCCGCAATCGCCGCTGCGGTGTTGGCGGGCGACAGGCCGACGCTGTAGAGGATGCCGCCGGGTGCATTCAGGCGCAGATTGGCAATCAGCGCATGCGATCCGGCAATGATGCCGCCGCACGAGGCCATCGACTTGGAGAGCGTTCCCATCCAGATGTCGATCACCGAGGTGGGCAGGTTGAAGTGTTCTGCCACGCCGACACCTCGTTGGCCCAGCACGCCGAATGAATGGGCCTCGTCCACCATCAAAAATACGTTGTGGCGCTTCTTGATGTCGACCAGTGTGGGCAAATCGACAATATCACCGTCCATGCTGAATACGCCTTCCGTCACGATGACGGTGTGGCGGTGCTGCTTGCTGGCTTCGGCCAGAATGCGGTCCAACGCAGCGTAGTCGTTGTGCGGATAGGGGATGCGGCGCGCACCCGAAAGGCGTGCGCCGGTCATCAGCGAGTTGTGGATCAGTGCGTCATGCACGATCAGATCGCCGGGCCCAAACAGATGGCCCAAAGTGCTGACGTTGGTGCCGTAGCCGCTGACGAAGCTGACGGCATCGTCCATGCCCAGAAAGTCCGCCATGTCGCGTTCCAGCTGCTGGTGCAACGCGATCTCGCCGGAGACCACGCGGCTGGCAGACACGGTGCTGCCGTAGCGGCGGATGGCCTCGATGGAGGCATTGGTCAATGCGGGATGGCTGGCCAGGTCCAGGTAGTTGTAGCCCGAGAAGCTCAGGTACTCGCGGCCATTGACCGCCACCGTGGCGGCCTGTACGCCATCGTGCAATGAGAAGTAGGGGTTGCGCATGCCAAATTTTTCGAATGCGTCGCGTTGGCGGCAATGCTCCTGGTAGCCGGGGAAGTTTTCAAAGCTGGCGGGGCCTGCGGGCGGGCGGTGCTCTGAGGTGGTCGATGCCACGGGTGCGCTGGCATGGGTGCCAACATGCCGCTGCATCATTTCTTTGGCGCGGGCGCGCGCGGCATTGCGTTCTGGTGAGTTCATGGTTAGGAAGCGTTATGGATAAAAAGACTGCCCATGGGCAAGAAGACCGCATCGAAGCAGCCACGTCGCAGCCTCTTTTTCAGGGGAAGGTGGCTGCGCCGTGGTGGAGCCCCGCAGGGTCAGGAGATCGCTGCCGGGATTTGCATGCGCTCCAATACCCGGGCGGCCAGCAGGCTGACGGTATTGCCACGCATCAATTCCAGCGTCGAAAACTCGACGGAGAACACCGAGCTGATGGCAATTTGCACCTCCACGGCCATCAACGAATCCACCCCCAGGTCTGATAGGGAACGTTCAGGATCAATCCGTTCGGCCGCCATCTTCAACGGGCCGGACAAGGCTTCGGTCAGCATCAGCATGGCCATTTCTTCGCGCTCTGCGATGCCCATTGCCGTCAACTCTGCTTTCAGCGGGGATTCGCCACCGGCAGCATCCTTGCCTGTGAGGTGTGCAAAACGCATTGATCGACCTCCTGTCGGCTCGAAACGGCCCCACTGCTCCCAATCGACGGCGGCCATGACGACCGATCCGGGGCGCTCTGCGAGGACGCGTTTCAGACCCGACAAAGCGACGTCGGAAGAGAGCGGCTGCATGCCCATACCTTCAAAATGGCGCGTCAAAGTTTCGTTGGAAACACCCATGCCAAAGCTGAGTGCGCCCCAGGCTACGCAATCCGCTGGCAAACCACGGGCCCGGCGTGCGGCTGCCAAGGCATCGATCGCAACATTGGCCGCAGCGTAGTTGGCCTGGCGCGCATTGCCCACGGTGGCGGCAATGGATGAGAACATGATGAAGTGCCGCGGCAACAGGCCGGTGCTGTCGAGCGCATCCGATAGGTGCCATGCGCCGTCCATTTTTGGCGCCATCACACGCTGCAAATCGGCGACATCCATTTCCTGGATCGTCATATCGGCCAGCGTACCGGCGGCATGCAGGACACCAGCCAGGGGGAGGTTGTCGGTCGCCAGCGCGGCGCAGAAGGCTTGCACTGCGGCAGCGTCGCCGATATCGGCCTGCACACGGCGTATGGTCACGCCGGTCCGTTCCAGGATGGACAGGCGTTCCGCGGCTTGCGCATTGGCACCAGAGCGTCCGACCAAAATTAGCGTGTTGGCACCTTGGGAGGCCAGCCATTCTGCGCAAGCCAACCCAAAGCCACCAAATCCGCCGGTGATGAGCCAAGCGCCGGTTGGGTCGAAATGGCCTGCAGTGGCTGCAACTGCGGGCGGCAAGTTGTGCATCGAGACAGCCTGCCCCAGCGGGGTTGCTTGCGCAACCCATTCCCTGGCACTGAGCTCCTGGCTGACGGGTAGCTTCAGTGTTCCATTGAGAAGGGCATCTCCCAAGATTTGCACGCTGGTCGTCAGGCGCTGTGGCGCATTCTGGATTGCGGCCAAGGCATCTACCCGGTGCACGCCGATGGTGGACGCAGCGTCCAACCATGGCGTGACTTCCATGCCGAGTGCAGCACCCATGCAAACCACCTGGGCTCCAGGCGCCAACCGCAATCTTTGTGGACTCAGGTGCGCCACGTCCGCAAACACCACCAAGGAAATCGGTTCTTGGGCACAGTCCAGTCGGGCGGCAATGCCACGTGATTGCGGGGCATAGTGGTCTGCGTCAATGACGTGTTGGATGCCCAGCAATGGCGCAACAGAGCGTACGACACGGCCATGTTCGGAGTTGGCACCAAATAGCAAAAGCGAACGTGTCTCTGCCAATGGCACCACTCGCCGTAGCACGTCGTGGATGCCCGCCCATTGCGTGAGCATCCGCTCGGCCCCAGTCTGGGGGCCATCGATGGGCATCGCAAATAGCGATGTATTCGCGACGCTGGTATGGCTGGCAGGACGGATGACGGCGGCACCTACAAGCCACTGGCCCACATTCCAGCGGCTATTGGTCTGGGTGACCTGGGCGGTAAAGCCGCACAAGGCAGTGCCATCAGAAGCCTCCGGTGTCTCCTGTACCAAGCTGTGCAGTGCCAGTGCTGTTTGCGTTACTTCCGTCTCTCCGCTGGCTGTGGAGAGCGCGAATGCACGCCAGTAAGTTTCTGCGCCTGCTTGCTTCTCCAGCACCACCGCCTGCGGCTCTGCCACTAAGTCGGCCAATGCGGTCTGCCGCATGTCCAGCGCAGACAGTGGGCGTACGCGGCGTGCCCAACGGGTGCCGGCACGCAGTGCCACGTCGTCCTCGGCATCATCTGCCAGCAACTCACCCACCATCGCGGTAGCGGAAGCAGGATGGGCATCGTGGTCCAGCAAAGTTACTGTCAGCCCCGCGAATTCGTTGTGCGCGACACGTCCGTACCCATGGATTGCGGCTTGTGCATGCCCGGCTACGCTGTCGCTGGCTTGGACGGACTGCGCGTTGCAGGTGGCCAGGTAGACGCGTGGCCCGGTGTCTTCGCTGCCCAGTGTTTTCATTAATCCGTGTACGCGGGCGACGCGGGCGCGGGCTTGTGCAGGCGCGGAGTCAATGCCTGCCGCCAGGTAGAGCACGCCCGACAGGGTGTTGATGGGGTATTGCGTGAACAGTGTTTTTAGTTCGTGCGCACCATCCAGGCGGCTGATGGCCACAGGCCCAGGGGCCGTGTCCACAGCAAAGGCCAGCACGCGAGCCACGTTGGCCTGCACCAGTGACCGGGTGAGAGCTTCGCCAAAACTTCCTTGTGCACAACCATCTTCGCTCAGGACCATCCACGCGCCCAGGCGCATGGGTTCGCCGACCGGCAGAACCGACTCAAAATTCTCGGTGTAGAGCAGACCTTGCATGGGGTCATGGGCGCGCTTGGCGGGCACACAGTGCACACCGTCGACATGCACCAGCAATTGGCCTGCCGCGTCGCTCAGCCACAGTTCTCCCACGATTTCTCGCTCGGTACGGCTCTTTACGCGGCCTATGCACACCACCGGCCCTGTCACAGGTGCACGCAAGGTGATTTCGTCGATTCCGGTGGGAACCCAGGGGGTGTCGCCGCCGGTCAATACGATGGCCAAAAGTGATTGGAACGCGCCGTCGAGTACGGTGGGATGCAAGTGGTGGGTCACATCGGCTGGCGCATTGACCAGAGCCGACAGTTCTGCACGCACGGTGTCGCCGCTGACAGACAAAGTGGTGATGCGTTGGCAGGCAGGACCGTACACCAGGCCCATCTGGGCAAAGCGCGCATAGGCGGATGCAACATCGAGGACTTCTCCGCCCTCGAAAGCCGGTGCGCGCAGGCTGTCGTCAAATGCGACGCGGCTGATATGGGCTTGAGCGTGGCGTGTCCATGGACCACCGGACTCTTCGCGGCTAGCCATTTCGACCAATTGGCGTTGCGGGTTGTAGCTGGTGCGGTAGAGCAGGGTGGCATCCCCTTCCAGGACCAGCGGGCGGCTGACCTCCACGTTTTCGACACACAGGGCTCCGTCGCCTTCCAGCATCTGCTCGGCTACGGCAAATGCGGTGTCGATATACGCAGCGCCAGGCAGCAGCACCATGCCGTCTACCTCGTGGTCGGCAATCCACGGCAAATACAAAGTGTTCATTGCACGCTCCCAGGTGGGCGTAGGGTGGTCCAGCGTTTCGCCGCACAAGGCACCCACGGGTGGACAGGCGCGCTCGCGTGCGCAACTGTCGGCCTCTGCCCAAAGGGTGTCACGCATCCACGGATGGCGTGGCAGATTCAGCTGTGCGTTGGCTGGACCATTGAGGCGCAGCCAGTCTGGGGCGATCCCTGCTGCATACAAGCGCCCTAAGGTGGCGTGCAACTGAACACAGTCGGATGCACCACGAACCAGGGTAGAGACGGTACGGCCTTCATCGCTGCGGCGCGCCATGATTTCGCGGATGTTCCCACCGATTACAGAATGCGGGCCAATCTCGACAAACAGCCGGTAGCCATGGTCCAGCATGTCCTCGATGGCCGCCCGAAAGCGCACAGGCTCGCGCACATTGCGGCACCAGTACTCGGCACCAAAAAGGCCGTCCGAACCCTGGTGCGCGCTCACGGTGGACCATACGGGCGTCGTGGCAGGATGCAAGGTCAGGCTTGAAAGTTCGGTGCGCAGGTCGCTCAGAATCGGGTCCATGTAGCGGCTGTGGTAGGCCACTTCCACCTTCAGGCGGCGGTTGAATATGCTGCGGACTTCCAATCGCCCCGCAAGATCATTCAAAGTTGTTTCGTCGCCCGCCAGGGTCACCGCTGTGGGCCCATTGATGGCGGCGATTTCGACTTTGCCGTGGGTGTTTTCGATCAGGGCCAGCGCATCCGCCTCCGACAAACCGACGGCCAGCATGCCACCTTGGCCAGCCGTAGTCGCTTGCAGCTTGGCGCGTTGGTAGCTGACGCGGATGGCATCTTCCAGGCTGAGTACGCCGCTGGCCCAGGCAGACCCCACTTCTCCCACGCTGTGTCCCACCACCGCTGCAGGGCGAACACCACGCACAGCAAGCCATTGGGTCACCAACCATTGGCACAAGAAATTAGCCGGTTGGGCGATATGGGTTTTGGCCACCAGCGAAGCCTCTTCGGGCTGCAGCATGGCCTCGACCAGCGACCAACCCGACAAAGACTTGAAAATGCTATCGAATTTTTGCGCTAACTGCTGGCTTGCTGCGTCATTGCTGAGCAGCTCACGCGCCATGCCCCACCATTGCGGCCCCATGCCGGTAAAGACGAACACGGCATCGGTATTTTTGAGCGGGCGTTCGGCACGGGGGCGCGCCTCCAGCCAGGATGCCATCGCGGTGCGCAGTGCGGGGCCCGAGTTGGCGGCAAAGGCAACGCGGCAATCGTGGTGGGTGCGGCGCAGCGCTGCCGTGGCCAACAGCGACCGTGGCAAATCGGGGCTCGCCGGGTCCAGCGAGCCGCTCCATTGGCTGACCAAATCGGCCAGGGCCTCATCGGAACGTGCCGAGACCGGCAGCATGCCCCAGCCATCTGCGTTGGCAGCGCTGGGGGTGGCCGCGGATGGTTCGGGCGGCGACTCCATAATCGCATGGGCGTTGGTGCCGCCGTATCCAAACGAATTGACCGCCATGCGCAAAGTGCCTGGCGGCAAAGTCTCCAGTTCGCGCGGTGGCCGGATGTTGAGCCCTTCGAAGTCGATGGCAGGGTTCAGGTGGGTCAGCCCCGCCACTGCGGGCAGTTTGCGTTCGCGCATGCACAGCACCAGCTTGATGAGCGATGCGATGCCGGACGCTGCCTCCAAATGGCCAATATTGGCCTTGACCGAACCCACGGGCATGGGGCTGGCGCGGTGGACACCAAATACCGAGCTGATGGCAGCGCTTTCGATGGGATCGCCCAGCGGGGTTCCGGTGCCGTGGGCTTCCACGTAATGCACGTCATCGGGTACCAGGCCCGCGCGGTCCAGCACCTGCTGCATCAGCTTGCTTTGTGCGTCCTTGTTGGGCACCGTGATGCCTTCGGTGCGGCCGTCCTGGTTGCAGCCGGTGGAACGCAGCACGGCCAGAATGCGGTCGCCGTCGGCCTGTGCACGCGCGAGAGGCTTGAGCATGACGATGCCCGCACCTTCGCCCCGCCCGTAGCCGTTGGCCGAGGCATCAAAGGTTTTGGACCGGCCGTCTGTCGCCAGGAAATGCCCCTTGCTCATGGCGATTACGTATTCCGGGCGGAACATGATGTTGACCCCGCCCGCCAAGGCGACATCACACTCACCACTCCAGATGGCCTGCGCGGCAAGGTGTACCGCGACCATTGACGACGAGCAAGCCGTATCCACCGACAGGCTGGGCCCTGTCAGGTTGAAAGCATGTGAAATCCGGTTGGAAAGAATCGTGGCTGTGGAGCCCACTGCCGTGTGCGAGCCTGTCGCAAAGCGCGATGCACCGCCCATGCGGCCAATCAGATTGTCCAAAGTGAACGCGCCGATGTACACGCCGGTACGCGCCGCGCCCAGTGCTGCCAGGTCGGCACCCGCGTGCTCGATGGTCTCCCATGCCACCTCCAGCAGCAGGCGCTGCTGGGGATCCATGACTTCGGCCTCGCGGTTGGAAATTCCAAAAAACCCTGCATCAAAGGCGCGTAAATCCTGGCGGATGAAGTTGCCGTGCTTGACATACGCTCGCCCAGGCGCATCGGCGTTCGTGCTGAAGTGGCGGCGCCAATCCCAACGGGTGGATGGCACCTCTCCCACTGTGATGCCCCCGCCACGTAAAACTTCCCAGTAAGCCTCGATGTTTTCTGCTTCACCTGGAAAACGGCAGGCCATTCCCACGATAGCAATCGGTTCAGATTGGATGGGTGTGTTCTTCATAAATTTTTTCCTCGTTATCGACCGGTAAAAGCTGAGTGGTTGGATGTGTGCCAACCCACCGGAAGACCCGCCGCACATGTCCCTTACATGCGGCAGTTGCCGACTGCCCGGCAGGGCACCAAAGTGGCCGTTTTGGGCGGTGAAAACAGCAGATCTTGCGTTTGGTATATCAGCTTACAAACATAAAACAATGTCTACTAAATTTATTGTTTGTAAGATTGTAGACAATATTGGTGAAAAAAGACCATGCTTCTTGTGTCTTGAATTCATTGCTTGTGTAACCGTTGGTGTGTTTTGGCTAAACAACCCACGGAAATCTGATATTCAAACTTGGACATGTTTGGCAAATTTCTGAGTCACAAATGCGACATGGGAGGGAATTCAAGTGGGGATTGCACGCCTCCAATCGGCCCTGCTGAGGGCGCAAGGGTCTGCCATGGGTGAGCCTGTGATGGCTACAGAAGAGCCCAATCGTTTTGGCGATTGCCGCTAGCTTGCGCAGAGGCAAGCGCGTGGGCCGCGCATGCCCCACCCGCTCCAAGCCCCATGAAATTACGTGGACAGGTTCCACTAACCACCAGACCGGGCACTTGGTAATGCCATGTTGGTTTTGGATGCTTGATGGCAACAAAGCGCCAAATTGCTACAAATTAGATAGCGGCTTGTGCCCTATGGTTAAGCACTGGATGCCAATTTCTTATGGAATATCGGTATGTGGTTGATGGACCAGACGCGGCTCCCAGTCGATCTGGGTCCAGGGCAGCGGGTGGCCCAACCAGTAGCCCTGGGCGTGGTGGCAGCCCATCTCCTGCAGGCGCTGCGCCTGGGCCTCGGTTTCCACCCCTTCGGCCACCACGTCCACACCAAAGCCTTTGGCCATCTGCAGCACGGCGGCCACAATCGCCGCGTCCTTCGGTGCGCTGCACAGGGTGCGCACAAAGCTCTGGTCGATCTTGAGGCAGTCGAAGGGCAGGCGCCCCAGGTAGCCCAGCGAGGAATAGCCGGTCCCGAAGTCGTCGATGGCGATCTTCACCCCCAGGTCGCGGATTTCGCGCAGGCGCTCCACGGTCTGGCCGGTTTGTTCGATGAGCACCGATTCGGTCAGCTCCAGCGTCAGGTTGTGGGGCGGCAGCCCACTGGCCAGCAGGGCCTGTTTCAGCGTGCTGCCGAAATCGGACTGGATCAGCTGCCGGGCCGACACGTTCACATGCAACTCGAAATCGGGCGGTAGCTGTGCCAGGTGCTGGGCCACGTCGCGGGTGGCGGTGCGCAGCACCCAGTCGCCCAGCGCCAGCACCAGATCAGAACTTTCGGCCACCGGAATGAAGATGCCAGGCGGCACCATGCCGCGCAGCGGGCTTTGCCAGCGTACCAGCGCCTCCACCCCACTGACCTTGCCGGTCGCCAGTGCGATCACGGTCTGGTAGTGCACCCGGAACTGCTCCCGTTCCAGAGCCTGGCGCAATTCATTGGCCAGCCTCGCTTGCTCCTGCGACTGCGCCAGCATGCCGGGGTCGAACACCCCATGGCTCCCCCGGCTGCGGCGCTTCACCTCGCCCAGCGCCACGCTGGCATTGCGCAGCCACTCGGGCAGGGCATCGGCCTGCAAGGGGCCCTCGACCACCCCCACCGACGCGCTGACCCGGATCTCGTCGCCGCCCGAGGCAAACGGTGTGGCGAACAGCCCCACGGCCTGTGCGCCGATGTCGGCGGCGGCCAGCTGGGCATCCAGGTACAGCAGGGCAAACTCGTCACCGCCCATCCGGGCCATCAGCACCTGGGGGGGCAATTGCGCCCGCATGCGCTCGGCGATGGCCTGCAGCAGGCGTTCGCCGGTGGCGTGGCCGACGTTGTCGTTGATGGCCCGAAACCCGTCCAGCCCCAGCAGGCACAGCACGGCAGGCCGCATGCCGTCCCAGTGCACCGCCTCCAGCAGGCCGCGCCGGGTCAGCAACTGGGTCAGGCTGTCCAGGCGCAACTGGTCGTGCATGTGGTTGAAGGCCCGCTGCAGGCGCTGCGCCATGGCGTTGAAGGCGTGCACCAGGGTGTGGGTTTCCTGCACCGCGCCGCCGGTGTCGATAGAGGTGTCCCATTGGCCCTGCGCGAGCTGGTCGGCCGCCTGCGCCGTGCGCTGGATCGGCCGGGTGACCCAGCCAATCGCCCACAGGCCCAGCACAAAGCCCAGCAAGGCGATGCCCGCCATCCAGGCCAGGCTGCGCTGGCTGGCGGCGCGGATGTCGCCCAGCAGGTCGGCTTCGGGCACCAGCATCACGATGCGCCAGTCCAGTCCCCGGGCATCCGAATACGGGGTGACCCGGCAGATGTACAGCTTGCCATCCACCGTCAGCTGGAAACCCGAGGCACTCTCGGTGGGGGCCTCCGCCACCGGCTGGGCGGCGGCGCGCAGCACCGGGTTGTCGCCCTGCCACAGGCGCAGGCGTTGTCCGCGTGGGGTGCCGCTGCGGCCATCGGAGACCACCGAACCCGGCTCGGAAAACGCCACCAGCTGCCCTTCGATGTCGGTAATGGCGATGAGGGCCGTGCCCCGCAGCGGTTCGTCCCGCAGAAACTGGTTCAGGCCGTTGAGCTTGACATCGGCTTCCATTACCCCCAGAAACCGGGGCCCGGCCAGCACCGGGGAGGACGCCGAGATGGTGATTTCGGCCCGCTCGTCATAGTTGGTGTAGATGGCCGACCAGCCTGGCTGGCGCGACCGGGCAATCGGCGCATACCAGGGCCGGCCGCGCGGGTCGTACTGGTCGTAGGCGGCCAGCAGGTCCTGCGGCTCTTCGCCCTTGTAGATCCGCAACTGGCCCCCGGTGGTGGCATCCTTGAGCATCAGGTTGAAGACCGCACCGCCGTCTTCGCGGCGCATCCCGGCGTATTCGCCTGCGGCGCTGCCAAAACTCAGCACGCTCATCTGCGTCTGGTCCAGGTACAGATGGCGGTACACCCCGCCCAGGTAGCGGTACAGGGAGCCCAGGTCACCGGGCTGGTACAGGCCATGGCGCGCAATGGCATCGGCAATGCCGTGCTGGATGCGAAACGGTTCTTCCAGAAAATGCACCAGGCGGTTGTGGGCGGCCACGGTCAGCGCGTCCAGAATGCGCACGCTGGACTTGTCAATCAGGCGGGTGTTGTTGTCTTGCTGCGTGACGGCCTGCAAGGCAACGGTGGTGGCCAGGATCAGCGCAAACGGCACCGAGATGGCAAGCCTCAGGGATGGTCGAAAAACACGCATGTGCGGATTTGAAAGAACCTGGCTTTCGTCGACAAAGGGGAGGGGAGGCCGAGGGGCCTGTGGGCCAGTATCCCACAGGCGTGCTGAAAAACGTGTATACGTTCCAATTCAACGGGGAAGCGGCGGCGGATGCCGGAAGTCGCCCGAGGTCAGCGGAAACGCGGGCAGTGGCAGCCGCAGGCGCACGCACAGGCCCTGCGGCAGGATGTTCTCGGCGTCGGCGGTGCCGCTGTGGCGCAGGGCGATCTCCTGCACGATGGCCAGGCCCAGGCCGCAGCCGCCGGGCAGCTCGCTGGCGCGCCAGAAGCGCTCGAACACCCGGGGCAGGTCGGCCTCTTGCAGGCCCGGGCCGTTGTCTTCCACCTCCACCACCGCATGGCCTTGCAGGCGCTGCACCCGCAGGGTCACGGTGGCCCCGCGGCCCGCGTAATGCAGGGCGTTGTCGATCAGGTTGCTGAGGGCTTCGCGCAGCAGCAGCTTTTCGCCCTGGGTGACCAGGCTGTCTTCGCCCTCGTAGCCCAGGTCGATACCGGCGCTGATGGCGCGCGGGGTCCATTCGCGGGCCACTTCGCGGGCCAGCGCGGCCATGTCCAGCGGCTGGGGCGTGATGTCGGCCTCGGTACGCGCCAGCGCCAGCAACTGGTGTACCAGGTGGGCGGAGCGCTTGGCCCCGGCGTGCACCTTGGTCAGCCGCTCTTGCAGGGCCTGCGGGTCGCGCTCGGCCAGGGCCAGCTCGGTCTGGCTGATCAGGCCCGCCAGCGGGGTGCGCAGCTGGTGGGCGGCATCGTTGATGAAGCGCTTTTCCTGGCCCAGGCTGCGTCGCACCGCGGCCAGCATCTGGTTCACCGCCTCGGCCAGCGAATGCACCTCCAGCGGGGCCTGGGTCATCTCGATCGGCAGCAGGGTGGTGACGCTGCGGTGGGCCCGGTCGCCCAGCAGGGCTTCCAGGCGCTTGAGGGGCTGCAGGCCGCGGCCCACGCCGATGAACACCACGGTGCCGATCAGCGCGCCCAGCAGCACCAGCGGCAGCAGCATGTCGGCCACCAGCTCGCGGGCAATGCGCTGCTGCACGGCCAGGCTTTTGGCCACCTGCACGCGCAGGCGCTGGGGCGATTCGGCCTCGCCGTAGTTGACTTCCAGCAGGGCGATGCGCACCGGCTTTTTGTCCAGCAGGGTCTCATAAATCAGCGGCTCCCCGGCCTGGATGGGAACGCCCAACAGCGGGTCGGGCAGCTTGCTGTTGCCCAGCACAAACTGGCCGGGCGGCGACGACACCATGTAGCTGACGCGGTCGGTCGGGTCTTGCTCGATGATGTCTTGTGCGGCCCGCGGAAAGTCCACCAGCAGGCCCGAGCCCATGGGCTTGACCTGGCGCGCCAGCGAGCGCACCGATTGGGTCAGCGACTGGTCGATGCCTTTTTCGGCGTAGTTCAGCGCGATGCGGTAGGCGAGCAGCCCGCCCACCAGCCACAGCAGCAGTTGCGGCAGCAGCAGCCACAGCAGCAATTGGCGTTTCAGGGACAGGCCGGGGGCTTTGTCTTTTTGCAGCCCCGGCGGCAGGCTTAAAGACACGGCACGGCCATCATGGCGCGGCGGTTTCCAGCATGTAGCCCAGGCCGCGCACGTTGCGGATGCTCAGGCCCGAATCGGCCAGCTTGCGGCGCAGCCGGTGCACGTAGACCTCCAGCGCGTTGGACCCCGTGTTGGTGGTGTCGCTGGGATCGCTGGGGTCGGCCTTCCAGGCGCTGAGCACGTCTTCGCGGCCCACCACCTGGCCGGCGTTGGTCACCAGCAGCGACAGCAGTGCCCATTCGCGCTGGGTCAGCTCCAGCGGCTCGTCGTCCAGCCAGGCCAGCGGCTGCGTGGCATCCAGCCGCAGGCGGCCGGTTTCGCCCATTTGCAGCTCCAGCGAGCCACCGAACGCAGGCAGGCGCGAACGGCGCAGCATGGCCCCCAGGCGGGCTTCCAGCTCGGCCATGTTGAAGGGCTTGGTGAGGTAGTCGTCGGCCCCGGCGTTCAGGCCCTCGATGCGGTCTTCCACGCCGTCGCGGGCGGTCAAAATCAGCACCGGCAGGGCCAGCAGGCGTTTGCGGATCCAGCGCAACAGCGCCATGCCGTCCAGCAAAGGCAGGCCCAGGTCCAGCACCACGCCGTCAAAACGGTTGGCTTCCAGTTGCTCTTGCGCCAGCGCACCGTTGGCGGCGGTGGTGGTCTGGTGCCCTGCCAGCCCCAGCTGGGCCGCCAGGCCGTCGCGCAGTAATTCGTCGTCTTCAACTATGAGTAAATGGGCCATGGCTAGAGCATACCAAGGCAACAGAATGCTGTGGAACTATCGTATTGATAGCTGCTCGTGCTCACCGAATATGATCTACAGGCTAATTTGATGCCTAAATTAATCCAAGGAAAATTCATGAAGTTCGATGCCGTGTTGTTTGACTGTGATGGCGTGCTGGTCGATTCCGAGCCGCTGACCATCGGCGTGCTGCGCGACCTGTTGGCCGAGACCGGCTGGACGCTGACGCTGGCCGAATGCATGCGCTTGTTTGTCGGCAAAACCGTGATGGACGAAGCTCCCGCCATCGAAGCCCATACCGGTAAACCGCTGACCGAGGCCTGGATGCTGGAGTTCCGCGCCCGGCGCAACCACGCACTGCACACCCGGCTGGAGCCCATTCCCGGCATCCACGCTGCGCTGCAGGCGGTGCACGCCACCTATGCGGGCCGCATCGCCTGCGCGTCGGGGGCCGACCGCATCAAGATCGAGCTGCAACTCGACAAGGTGGGCCTGGCCGAATACTTCAACGGCATGGTCTTCAGCGGCCATGAAATGCCCCGCACCAAGCCCTGGCCCGACGTGTACCTGGCCGCCGCTGCTGCACTGAAAGTAGACCCCACCCGCTGCGCCGTGGTGGAAGACACCACCACCGGCGTGCGCGCAGGCGTGGCCGCCGGGGCCACGGTGTTTGGCTACGCCCCTGCCACGTCCGACCACGTGGATGCGCAGGCGCTGATGGACGCAGGGGCGTTTTGCACGTTCACCGATATGGAGCAACTGGCGGGCTTGGTGGTGTAGGCCAGGGTGTGCAGCGCCACCATGTAACGGCGGGTCATTGATAGAAACTAACAATCAATTGTTATTTGTCAATTGTCTATGTGAATCGATTGGCCGTAAGATTGCCCCTGTTCACAACGACCAACCCCCACAGGAGCCCACGATGTCCGTCGCCAGCCAACGCCCAGAAATCAAAACCCTCGCCAACCTCGAATCCGCCTTCGCAGGCGAGTCCATGGCCCACATCAAGTACCGCTACTTCGCCAAGTTGGCGCGGGAAGCGGGCGACGAAGCCACCGCCAAGGTGTTCGAGGCCACCGCCGACCAGGAAGTGATGCACGCCTTTGGCCACCTGGACCTGCTCTACCCCAAGGCCAGCATGACCCCGGCCAAGGCGCTGCAAATCGCCATCGACGGCGAAACCTACGAGTACACCGAGATGTACCCCGGCTTTCGCGCCACCGCCGAAGCCGAGGGCAATGCCGCCGCCGTGGCCGAGATGGACGAGCAGATCGAAGAGTCCAAGGTCCACGCCGCCCAGTTCGCTGCCACCCTGGCCAAGGCCCAAAAACGCTTTGCCGCCCTGGCCAAGGTGGAAGAGCGCCACGCCAACCACTACCAGGCCCACCTGGACAGCCTGACGGCCACGGCATAATCACTACGTTTTTAATAGCTGCTCACGCTCATTGAATAAGCGCTAGAGGCACTTTTTACATAAATTGAAGGAACCCCGATGAAAACCTATATCTGTATCGTTTGCGGCTTTGTGTACGACGAGGCCGCAGGCCGCCCCGAAGACGGCATTGCCGCAGGCACCTTGTGGTCCGACGTACCCGCCAGTTGGGAATGCCCTGATTGCGGCGTGGCCAAGGCCGACTTCGAGCCCGTCGAAATTTAATGGACCAGCCGCTCCTCATCATCGGCGCGGGGTTAGCCGGTTGGCAAACGGTGCGCGAGTTCCGCAAGCTCGACACCACCACGCCCATCACCCTGGTCACCGCGGACGCGGGCGACTTCTACGCCAAGCCCACGCTGTCCAACGCGTTTGGCCAGAAGCGCGGCCCGGCGCAGCTGGTGACCACCCCGGCGGCTACCATTGCGCAGAATTTGGGCGTCACCCTGCTGTCGCACACCCAGGTCACCGCCATCGACACCGCCGCTCAGGTGGTGCATACCAGCACCGGCCCGTTGGGCTACCGTGACCTGGTGCTGGCCACCGGCGCGCAGCCCATCCGCGTGCCGCTGGCGGGCGCGGCGGCGGACCAGGTGCTGTCGGTCAATTCGCTGGCCGACTTCGGCGTGTTCCACCAGCACCTCACCGCTCTGGGCGACGGCGCTCGCGTGGCCATCATGGGCGCAGGCCTGATCGGCTGTGAATTTGCCAACGACCTGGCCGGTGCGGGCTACGCCGTGGCGGTGGTCGATCCTGCAGACCGCCCCCTGGCCGCCTTGCTGCCGCCCACCGCCAGCGCCCAGCTGCAGGCCGCGTTGGCGGGCCTGTCGGTGCAATGGCACCTGGGCACCACGGTGCAGGCCGTGGAGCCGCTGGCCGGTGCGCTGTCGCTCACCTTGGCCAACGGCCAGACCATCGCCGCCGACATTGTGCTCAGCGCCATCGGCCTGCGGGCTGACACCACGCTGGCCCAGGCCGCAGGCATCGCCTGCGAGCGCGGCATCACCGTGAACCGCCAGTTGCGCACCAGTGCTCCCCATGTGTGGGCGCTGGGCGACGGCGCGCAGTACGCCAGCGCGGCCAGCCCCGGCGCGCCCACGGGCCGTACCTTGCCCTACGTGATGCCCATCATGGCCGCGGCCAAAGTGCTGGCGGCGAATCTGTGCGGCACCGAGGCGTCGCTGGAGTTTGCCGCCATGCCAGTGGCCATCAAAACCCCGGCCCTGCCCATCGTGGCGCACCCGCCCGCCCCCGGTTATCTAGGAGCATGGGTGGAGCAAACCCTGGGCGAATGGTGGTTTGCCCCGGCCGACGCACCCGAGCGGGCGCACGGCTTTGTGCTCACCGGAGCGCACACCAGCAAGCGCATGGCGCTGGTGAAGCAGATGGTGCCAGCCGCTTAAAACGCGGGCTGGCATGCGATGGGGCGGAGCGATCCGCCCCATCGCCTTTTCGTATCCAATGTGTATAATTTTATTAATCAATACACACGAGGGCGTTCTATGCGCACCAACATCGTCATCGACGACCACCTGATGGATGCCGCCATGCAGGCCGGGGGCTTTAAAACCAAGCGCGACGCGGTCGAAGAGGGCCTGCGCCTGCTGGCCCGCCGCGCCGCGTACCAAAACCTGCGTGCCCTGCGCGGCAAGCTGCAGTGGAGCCTGGACGGCGACTGGACCAGCAGCGACGGCCACAGCGTGCAAGAGCCCCGCCCCGCATGGGGGAGCAAGCCGCTGTGATCACCGCCGACTCCAGCATCTGGATCGACTACTTCAAAGGCACGGCCACCCCGTTTACGGAGGCGCTGGACACCGTGCTGGGCGACAGTTCGCACGAGCTGGTGCTGCTGGACGTGGTGCTGATGGAAGTACTGCGCGGCTTTCGCCACCCGCACGAGCTGCGGCTGGCGAAACAGGCGCTGGCTGCCTTGCCGGTGGTGACCGCCGGGGGCGAAGCCATCGCCCATCTGGCCGCCGACATCTACCGCGGCCTGCGCCAAAAAGGCCTCACCGTGCGCAGCCCCATCGACCTGCTGGTGGGGGCCTGGTGCATCCGCAACGACTGCGATTTGATACAGAACGACCGCGACTATGACGGTATGGTGGCCTTCATGGGTTTAAAAGGAATGCAATGACCAACCCCCGGTTTTTATCTTTGGCTTTGGCGGCCCTGTGCCTCTGGGGCGGCGCTGCCCGCGCCCAAACCGATGTGCCGCTGAACACCGCCCTGCGCGAAGAGGTGCAGATGGTCAAGAAGGCGGGCCTGTTCACCATCGAGCTGGAAACCACCTTCTTCCGACCGCCCGGCGCAGGGCCGTTCCCGGTGGTCATCATTAACCACGGCAAATCGGCCGGCAACACCAAGTTCCAGTCACGTGCCCGGTACGAGGCCGCCGTGCGCGAATTCTTGCAGCGCGGCTACCTGGTGGCGGTGCCCATGCGGCAGGGTTTTTCCAAGTCCAGCGGCTCCTATATCGGCGGTGGCTGCAATGTGGAGAGCAATGGCCGGGTGCAGGCCGAAGACGTGACTGCCGTGCTGGAGCACCTGAAAACCCTGCCCGATGCCGACACCAGCCGGGTGCTGGTGGTGGGCCAGTCGCACGGCGGGCTGACCACGCTGGCCTTTGGCACGCTCCCCATGCCTGGGGTCAAGGGCCTGGTGAACTTTGCCGGGGGCTTGCGGCAAGACAGTTGCCCGGGCTGGGAATCCAATCTGGTGCGGGCGTTCAAAAGCTATGGCGCGCAAACCAGCGTGCCCTCGCTCTGGTTTTATGGCGACAACGACTCGTATTGGAGTCCGGCGCTGTACCAGGAGATGTACCAAAAGTACCAGGAGGCCGGTGGCAAAGCCCGGCTGGTGGCGTTTGGCAACTTTGGCAGCGATGCACACGGCATGTTTGGCGGGCGCGCGGGCCTGCCCATCTGGGTGCCCGAGGTAGACGCGTTCCTGGCCGAGCTGGGGCTGCCCCACGCGGTGCTGGCCCATTTGCCCCTCACCAGCCATGCCACGCCACCCCCGCCCGCCACAGCTTTTGCCAAGATCAGCGACGAAAAAGCTATTCCCCGCAGCAAGGAAACCGGGCAGCAGGGCTTCCTGGCATATGTGGCCGCGGAATCGCCCAAGGCCTTTGCCATCTCGACCACCAGCACGGCCTGGGCCTACACCTCCGCGCGCTCCAACGCCATGCAGGCCGCGCTGGACCGCTGCAACGCAACGGCCAAAGACAGCAGTTGCAAGCTGTATGCGGTGGACGATGCCGTGGTGTGGGATGCGCCCGTCACGCCCTGAACCGCGTGGGATACTGCCCCCCAAAATAACGGAGACACCATGCGTTTTACCTTTCTCTGCCGCCCCGCTCTGTACCTGGTGGCCCTGTTCGGACTGGCCAGCCAGGCCCTGGCACTGAACATCCCCGGCAATGCCCCGCCCAAGGCGGTGGCCGACCAGCAACTCACCGTGGTCGACCGCACGCTAACGCTGCCCCAGGGCAACTGGAGCTATATCGCCCAGACCCAGTGGAATGCCTTGGGCCGCCCGCCAGCAGTACAGGTGCATGTGGCCTACGCCATGGACGTGCAAGACGGGCGCATGCGCGGCGGGGTGGTGCTGGAACTGCCTGCGCGCCGCTTCCCCGAGAGCAAATGGAAAACCGACGACTGCAACCTGTCCAGACCCCTGTACAGCAACGACTTTGGCAGCAACTGGCAAGCACCCGAATGCCTGCAGGTGTTCAAACGCAGCGGCCACCTGCTGGGCCTGCAAACCGATTTTTACGCCCAGGCGCAGCAATGGGCGAAGGCCGGGTCGGTGCGCCTGCCCGGGCCGGTGTACGAGGTGGTGTACGCCAAATACGCGTCCCACGAATATGGCCGGGTGCGGGTTTTCGTGCCCGCGCAGGCGGTAGACGACGACGCGGCCATGGTCGCCTGGGCGCAGCGCCTGCCCGATGCCTTGCGCGGCTTTTTTGAAAAGCGCGATGATCGCGCCACCTTGCCCAGCCTGCCCGAGCTGCCCGCAGACACCATGGCCGTGACCGAGCCGGTGGGGGCCGCCACCACGACCGCCTCGGGTGCGCTGGTGCGCATCGTTCCCTATGTCAGCTCTGGCTTTGCCGCGCTGAACGACGTGGCTGCCTTGCCCAAGGGCAACGACAACATGCGCAAAATCTACCGCGAATGGCTGGCCCAGCCCATGCCCCGGGCCTTTGCGCTGTCGGGCGAAAAAGTGGTCTACACCGTAGGCACCACCCCCACCGATGCCGCCGACCCTGCGGACCCCGCCGAGCGTGCGCTGGTACGCTGCCGCCGTATCAGCACCACCCCCTGCCAGCTTTATGCAGTGGACGAAACCGTGGTGTGGGTCCAACCCACAGCCCCCTGATGCCATGGACAGCTTCCTCACCTGGCTGCAGTCGCTAGCGCAGTACATCCCCAAGGGCACCGGTGCCGTGGGCGACGTGCTGGCCCAGGGCAGTGCGCACCTGGACATGCCTGCGCTGCTGGCCCTGGCCGCCGCTTTGGGCTGGGCCAGTGGCATCCGTTTGTATGCGGTGGTGTTTGTCACCGGGCTGGCCGGGTCGCTGGGTTGGCTGCCTTTGCCTGCGGGCCTGCAGGTGCTGCAGCACCCGGCCCTGCTGGCAGCCAGCGGGGCAATGCTGTTTGTGGAGTTTTTTGCCGACAAGATCCCGGGGCTCGATAGCCTGTGGGATGCGCTGCACTCGGTCATCCGTATACCCGCCGGGGCCGCGTTGGCCGCTGGCGTGTTTGGCGCTGATAACGCCACCATGGGCCTGGTGGCGGCGTTGTTGGGCGGCTCGCTGGCCGCCACTTCGTTTGCCACCAAGGCCGCCACGCGGGCGGCGGCCAACACCTCGCCCGAGCCGTTTTCCAACATCGGCCTTAGCCTGCTGGAAGACGGCCTGAGCCTGGGCGCGCTGTGGCTGGCGACCAACCACCCGGTGGCCTTTGGGTTGACGTTGGCGGTGGCACTGGTGCTCAGCGTCTGGCTGCTGGTGGTGCTGTGGTCGTTTCTAAAGACCGTGGTGCGCCGCGTGCAGGGCTGGTTTGGGCAGCCGGCCGAGATTTAAAAGAAATCGGCCCCCAGCGCTTATTCCATAAGCGCAAGAAGCTATAAAAATAATAGTATTTCAGCGCGGACCCAGCAGCGCAAAGGCGGCACCTTGCGGGTCGGTGCAGGGCACGATCCACAGGCCGCCGGGGACTTCGGAGGCGGCCTCCAGCGTTTTGCCGCCGTGGGCGCGCACGCGCTCGGCACCGGCATCGATCTGTTCTGCACAGATGTAGTACAGCCAGGTGGCGCGCTTGCCGCCGTCGGCGCGGCGCATCATGCCGCCAATGGCCACACCGCCCGAGGCAAACAGCTGGTAGGTGCCCAGGGGGCCCATGTCCATGGCCTGGTCGGCGGTCCAGCCGAACAGGTCGGCGTACAGGGCGAAGGCGGCGGTATCGTCCATCGCGTGCAGCTCGTTCCAGCCAAAGGTGCCGGGTGTGCCCATGGGCGGTTGGGCCGGGGGGGCTTCCGGCAGGCCCTTGAACAGGGCAAAGCCCGCGCCTTGCGGATCGCCCACGATGGCAAAGCGGCCCACACCGGGGATGTCGGTAGGGGGCACGTAGAGCATGCCACCGGCCTGGGTGACGCGCTGGGCGTGGGCATCCACATCGGGCACCGAGATGTAGCCGGTCCAGCAAGGCGGGGCTCCGGCGTTGGCTGCTTCGGGTGGCAGTGCCATGATGCCCGCCACCTGTGCGTTGCCCACCGATGCCAGCGCGTAGCGCATGCCGGGCATGCCTGCGTCTTTGAGCGTCCAGCCGACGACGGCCTGGTAAAAGGCTTCGGCTGCGGGGGCATCGCTGGTGGTGAGTTCGTACCAGACAAAGTTGGAAGGGACGGCTGTCATGGGTGTCTCCGGTTGAAATAGCAAATGGAAATTCTAGGAGTTTGCCGGTACGGCAGCAGACACAATATGCGGCAAATTTGAAACACAAGGAAACCTGGATGCGGATCGCTTTGTACAACCCCGATGGCGCGGCGCAATTCTGGATCGACGGCTTGCACGCCGTCTGGCCCGAGGCCGAGGTGGCCTTGTGGAGCCCTGGCAGTGCCCCGGCGGATTACGCCATCGCCTGGGCCCCGCCGCAGGCGTTTTTTGACGAACAGCCGGGCCTGCGGGCCGTGTTCAACCTGGGCGCGGGCGTGGATGCGCTGATGCGCCTGCACATCCCGCCACAGACGCAGGTGGTGCGCCTGGAAGACGCGGGCATGGCGGTGCAGATGGCCGAGTACGTGTGCCACGCGGTGCTGCGGCACTTTCGGGGGGTGGATGCGTACGAGGCCGATGCCCGCGCCGGGCGCTGGCGCAAGCAGCTCCCGGCGCTGCACAGCGATTTCCCGGTGGGCATCATGGGCCTGGGTGTCTTGGGTACACGGGTGGCGCAGGCACTGCGCAGCTTTGAATTCCCGGTCAACGCCTGGAGCCGCCAGCCCAAGCGGGTGGACGGCGTGCGCTGCTTTGCCGGTGCTGCGCAGCTGGATGCCTTTCTGGAGTCCAGCAAGGTGCTGGTCTGCCTGCTGCCGCTGACGGTGGACACGCAAAACATCCTGAACCAGCAGAGCCTGTCGCGCCTGCAGCCGGGCGGCTATGTCATCAACGTCGCGCGCGGCGCGCACCTGGTGGATGCCGACCTGCTGGCCCTGCTGGACAGCGGCCATCTGGCCGGGGCCACGCTGGACGTGTTCCGCACCGAGCCGCTGCCGCCCGAGCACCCGTTCTGGGGCCACCCGAAGGTCCACATCACGCCGCACATCTCGGCGCGTACGCTGGAGGCCGAGAGCCTGGCGCAGATCATCACCAAGCTGCAGGCGCTGCTGCAAGGCCAGCCGGTGGATGGCGTGGTGCAGCGTGACAGGGGGTATTGATGTGCTGCGCTGAACTGGCATCGCTGCCCGAAGGCGTACAGCGCGTGGCCGCCTTGCTGCAAGCCCAAGGCCACGCCGAGATGCCGCGCATGCTGGACGATGCGGCACGCACCGCGCAGCAGGCGGCCGATGCGCTGGGCATTGCGGTGGGGCAGATCGCCAAGAGCATCATTTTTCGCCGGGTGTCGGACGATTGCGCCGTGCTGGTGGTGACCTCGGGTGACCAGCGGGTGGATGAGCAAAAGCTCACCGCGCTGGTGGGGCCGGTGGGGCGGGCCGATGCGGCGTTTGTGAAGGCCCGCACCGGTTTCAGCATCGGTGGCGTGGCCCCGGTGGCGCACGCTAATCCGCCTGTGACGCTGATCGACCGCGAGCTGTTTCGGTTTGCGCAGATCTGGGCGGCTGCCGGGCATCCGCACGCGGTGTTTGCGCTGTCACCCGACGACCTGGCGCGGCTGACGGGTGCGCCGGTGGTGGATGTGGTGGTATGAATACTATGGATTTAATAGCTGCTCACGCCCTTGCCATAAGCGCTGGGGGTCTAAAAGATGCTGAAGTGGCATCTCCTTGCGTGGGGGTCTGCCAGATGGACGCGGTGGGTGTGTTGTGCACCGGCTGCCTGCGCACGCTGGACGAGATAGGCGCCTGGCGCAGCCTGGATGGCCCGGGCCGGTTGGCGGTGTGGGTGCTGGTTGCCCGGCGCGCCCAAGCGGGCTAAAACAAAAAAACCGTTCGTACCGGTCTGGTAGACCCGTACGAACGGTTGGGCATGGCCTACTCAGAGGGCCATGCAGAGGGGCCGGTTTCAGTGTCCCGATGCGCCCGATGCGCCGAATCCGGTTTCCGAGCGCACTTGTTGCGCCTTGAAGGCATCGCGTTCTTTGGCGGCCTGCGGGCTGCGGTCCAGGACCGAGAACAGCCAGATGCCGACAAAGCCGATGGTCATGGAGAACAGCGCTGGCGAGGTGTAGGGGAACCAGGCCGAGCCCTTGGCAAAGCCCAGCGTCACTTCCCACACCGCAGGCGACACCACGGTCAGGCCCACCGACGAGATCAGACCCAGGAAGCCACCCACCACTGCGCCACGGGTGGTGCAGTCTTTCCACAGCACCGACATGAACAGCACCGGGAAGTTGGCCGAGGCCGCAATCGCGAAGGCCAGCGACACCATGAAGGCGACGTTTTGCTTCTCGAACGCAATGCCCAGTGCCACGGCCACAATGCCCAGCGCCACGGTGGTGATGCGCGATACCTTCAGCTCGGAAGCGCTGTCGGCCTTGCCCTTTTTGAACACGGTGGCGTACAGGTCATGCGACACGGCGGAGGCGCCCGACAGGGTCAGCCCTGCCACCACGGCCAGGATGGTGGCAAACGCGACTGCGGAGATGAAGCCGTAGAAGACATTGCCGCCCACGGCCTTGGCTACCAGCACCGCCGCCATGTTGCTCGATCCGCCGCCGCCTTTGATGATGCCCTTGGCGGTGTCAGCGAACTCGGGGTTGGTCAGCACCAGGGTGATGGCACCAAAACCGATGATGAAGATCAGCACGTAGAAGTAGCCGATCCAGGTGGTGGCCCAGAGCACGGATTTGCGGGCTTCCTTGGCGTTGGGTACGGTGAAGAAGCGCATCAGGATGTGCGGCAGACCAGCGGTACCAAACATCAGCGCCATGCCGAAGGAGATGGCCGAGATCGGGTCTTTCACAAAGCCCCCTGGCCCCATGATGGACAGGCCGATTTTGGCGGCCTCTTCGGGGAGCTTGCCGTCGTTGGCAGCGAACTGGGTTTTCACTTCCACCGCCTTGGCAAACAGCGCCTCGGGGCTGAAGCTGAACTGCGCCAGCACCATGAAGGCCATGAAGCTCACGCCCGCCAGCAGCATGCAGGCTTTGATGATCTGCACCCAGGTGGTGGCCGTCATGCCGCCGAACAGCACGTACACCATCATCAAGCCGCCCACGATCACCACGGCCAGCCAGTAGTCCAGGCCGAACAGCAGCTTGATCAGCGCACCGGCACCCACCATCTGGGCGATCAGGTAGAAAGCCACCACCACCAGTGTGCCGGAGGCCGCAAACATGCGGATCGGGGTTTGCTGGAAGCGGTACGCGGCCACGTCGGCAAAGGTGAACTTGCCTAGGTTGCGCAGGCGCTCGGCCATCAGGAAGGTGATGACGGGCCAACCGACCAGGAAGCCGATGGAGTAGATCAGGCCGTCGTAGCCGAAGGCCATGACGGTGGCGGTAATGCCCAGGAAGGACGCTGCCGACATGTAGTCGCCAGCAATCGCCAGGCCGTTCTGGAAGCCGGTGATGCCACCGCCTGCGGTGTAGAAGTCAGAGGCCGATTTGGTCTTGGCGGCTGCCCATTTGGTAATGAACAGGGTGGCGACAACGAAGATCGCAAACATGCTGATGGCAACCCAGTTGGTGGGCTGTTTGTCCACCTGGCCCAGGTCGCCACCGGCGGCCATGGCCGCACCAGTTGCCAGCATCAGCGCCACAGCGCCCAAGGATTTCAGGATGGCTTTCATTTGGAGGCATCCTTCAGGATTTCAGCGGTCAGGCGGTCGTATTCGCCATTGGCGCGGCGCACGTAAATGGCGGTGATCAGTACGGTAAACACAATTACACCCATGCCTATGGGAATGCCCAGCGTGGTCACACCTGCGCCCAAGGGGGTGGCTAAAAATGGCTTGTCAAACGCGATGAGCGCGATGTAGCCGTAGTACGCCAGCATCATCATGGCCGTCAGCAGCCAGCCAAAGCGGGTGCGCTTGCGTTTGAGTTCGTGGTATTTGGGATTGGCCTCTATCTTGGCCACGATCGGGTCCGTCATATGTGTCTCCTCGGGTTGTTGGTTGAGCCCCGCCTGCAAAACGGGAGGAGCCTTGTTACCGCACCGCCAGTGTGGAGAGGAGGGCTGACCTTGAACTTACGAATACTTCTGCCTAGGGTATGTACTTAACATGTAAGTGGATGTGTGTTTTTGTCAGCAAATGGTCAGGGTGTGTTCTTAAATTGCATTCAGGTCGCCC
The DNA here is from genome assembly GCF_056521425.1 of Rhodoferax sp. LS1P39. Taxonomy (NCBI): domain Bacteria; kingdom Pseudomonadati; phylum Pseudomonadota; class Betaproteobacteria; order Burkholderiales; family Comamonadaceae; genus Rhodoferax; species Rhodoferax sp. LS1P39. The sequence continues at coordinate 86,084 of NZ_JBWMAV010000018.1, forward strand.
CTGAGGCGGCCCTTACAACACCAGGAGACAAACGTATGGCAACAGCAACAGCGACGGTAGGGGCAGGCGTGCCCCCAAGGCCCATGACGAAGGAGGAAAAGAAGGTCATCTTCGCGTCCTCGCTCGGCACGGTTTTCGAGTGGTACGACTTTTATCTGTACGGTTCTTTGGCGGCCATCATCGCCAAGCAGTTCTTTGGCGGGCTTGATCCCACATCGGCCTATATCTTTGCACTGCTGGCATTTGCGGCGGGCTTTTTGGTGCGGCCTTTTGGCGCGATTGTGTTTGGCCGATTGGGCGACATGATCGGGCGCAAATATACTTTTCTGGTCACCATCTTGATCATGGGTTTGTCCACTTTCGTTGTGGGCCTGTTGCCCAACTATGCGTCCATCGGCATTGCGGCCCCCATCATTTTGGTGGTCTTGCGCATGCTGCAAGGACTGGCTTTGGGCGGTGAGTACGGCGGTGCCGCCACCTACGTGGCCGAGCACGCGCCGCACGGCAAGCGCGGGGCGTATACGGCCTGGATCCAGACCACGGCAACGCTGGGCTTATTCCTGTCGCTGATTGTCATCTTGGGCTGCCGCGAACTGATGGGGGCTGAGTTTGAGGTCTGGGGCTGGCGCATTCCGTTCCTGGTGTCCATCCTGTTGCTGGGCGTGTCGGTGTGGATCCGTTTGACGATGAACGAGTCGCCTGCTTTCCAGAAAATGAAGGCCGAAGGCAAGACCTCCAAAGCACCGCTCACCGAGTCGTTTGGTCAATGGAAGAACCTGAAGGTGGTGATTCTGGCGCTGGTGGGTTTGACGGCGGGCCAGGCGGTGGTGTGGTACACGGGTCAGTTCTATGCGCTGTTCTTCTTGACCACAATTGCCAAGGTGGACAGCACCACGGCCAACTTGTTCATTGCGGCAGCGCTGGTGATCGGTACGCCGTTCTTCATCTTCTTTGGTGCACTGTCCGACAAAGTGGGTCGCAAGCCCATCATCATGGGTGGCTGCCTGATTGCGGCGTTGACATATTTCTCGGTGTTTCCGGCTTTGCTGCAATATGCCAACCCTGCGCTGGTGGCGGCGCAGAAATCGGTGCCAGTGGTGATTACCGCCGACCCGGCGCAATGCTCTTTCCAGGGCAGCCCGATCGCGCGTGACATCGATTTCAGCAGCTCCTGCGACATCGCCAAGCGCACGCTGACGCAAAACTACATCCCTTACACCAATGTGGATGGCGCGCCTGGCAGCATGGCCACCATCAAGCTGGGTGACAAGGAGATTGCGTCCGTCACCGGTATCTTGAACGAGAAGCGCGATGCGTTTTCTGCCGAGGGCAAAAAAACCATCGATGACTTCCGCAAGACTGTGGTGGATACGGCCAAGGCAGCTGGCCTGACCGCCAAGGCAGACAACGCGGCGATGAACAAGCCGATGGTGCTGCTGATCCTGGTGTATCTGGTGATTTTGGTGACCATGGTGTATGGCCCGATTGCCGCCATGCTGGTGGAGATGTTCCCCACCCGCATCCGCTATACCTCAATGTCCCTGCCGTACCACATCGGTAATGGCTGGTTCGGCGGCTTGCTGCCGACCACGGCGTTTGCCATGGTGGCTGCGACGGGCGATATCTTCTACGGTCTGTGGTATCCGGTGGTGGTGGCTGCAGCCACCTTTGTGATCGGTATGCTGTTCATCAAGGAAACCAAGGATATTGATATTTACGCCAACGATTGAGTTGGTCGCCTGGAGCCCGCTGGCGGTGTCAGCGGGCTCTGCAGCAGGGTGGGCACCACGTTTTGGATGCCTCCGTGCTCGTCGTGGTATACGGTCACGATGGCATGGTTACGCCAAGTATTGATGGCGGTGCTGGGGTGGTTGATGAGCTCGCCCATGGCGGTATCCGACGGGACATCCGTCTCCCGGCGGCGGTCGATGCCCCGAAACCGCAAGTGGTTGTAGGTGGCCCACAGAATCAATGCGCCACCCATGACACCCACTACCACGCAGTAAACGGACAGCAGGTTCATGAAGGCTTTGTAGCCGTCCAGGTCAATCATCTGGAGTTGGAAGCGTTGCCCAAAAAATAGCCAACCCAGCAGGGTTATCAGCGGCAACCACAAAATCACCCAGGCCAACCAGAAGGCGGCGGTGATGGCTCCAAACATGGCCTTTTGCTGCCAGGCCTGCAGGTCGGGGCGGTCGATGATGAGGGGGCTTTTCATGGTTGCAGTCCTCGGTCCGGGCTTTTCCAGGTGGCACGCTGGCGGCCCCGGAGCAGCACTTTGGGAATGGCGACCAGGGTGGTGAATACGTTGAGCACCCAAAACGCCAGCGGATACCAGATCATCCAGTAGTAGTAGCGGCCCAGGCCTTTTTCATAGCGCGAATCCAGCCACATGCTGATGGCAAATTGCAGCAGGCAGGTAGTGCCAATGACCACGCCGTTCCAACCAGGTAGCAGCGTGTCAATCTTTAGCTCGGGGGGGAGTTCCATGAACTGCCCAAGGGTATACAGCGCAAATACCGCCGCCATGGTGTAGGCCCAGAGCACGCTGGTGAAATATTCCAGGTACACCGGCAGCATGCGACGGTGCCGCCAGCGGCCAAACAAACCGTTCTGGCTGAACAGCACCTGGGTGCCACCCATGGCCCAGCGCAGGCGCTGCCGCCATAGTCCGCGCAGGGTTTCGGGCATCAGGATCCAGCACAGGGCGTTGGGTTCAAAGCGCACATCCCAATGGCGCATTTGCAGCCGCCAGCTGATGTCGATGTCTTCGGTCAAGGCATCAGGGTTCCAGTAACCCGCGTCGTGTAATGCGGCACGGCGAAAGCACACCATCACGCCCGACACCGTGAACATCTTGCCGTAGGTGCGCTGCGCTCGCTTGATCAGGCCGATGATGGAAGAAAACTCGCCTACCTGGATACGGCCGATCAAGGTCGAGCGGGTACGGATGCGCGGGTTGCCCGACACCGCGCCCACGCGCGGACTGTTGACCAGGTGCCGCATCATCCAGTGCAGGCAGTGCGGGTCTACCAACGAGTCGCCGTCGATGCACAAAAAGAAGTCGTACTTGGCCATCATGGCGGCGGTGTTCAGGCCCACGGCCTTGCCCTGGTTCTTGGCCAGGTGGATAACGCGAATGCGGCTGTCTTTGCGCGCCATGGCATCCAGCATTTGGGGTGTTGCATCGGTGCTGCCGTCGTCGATCAGCAAGATCTCGTAGGTGGGGTAATCGATGGCCAGCAAGGCCTCTACCGTGTCTTCGATGTTGCTGGCTTCGTTGTGGCAGGGCACCAGGATGCTGACCGGAGGGTACTCGGTCAGCGCGGGCGGCTGGTCGTACGGCGGGTCGTTGCGCTCGTAGTGGAAGTAGTAATACAGTCCGCCACACATCCACAGGTAGGACATGAACAGCGGGTAGTAGAACGTGAAGTCAAACAGCATCTGGATGGCAGAGCCGGAAAAGAGGTGTTCCAACTTAGATCTCCTGCGGGTGCGCAAATGGGCACGGGGTCATGGTCAAAATCTCCAATTCAGGGTCGCGTCGATGTAGCGGCTGTTTTCATATTTTCCGTCGTAAGGAAAACGCCGTGCACCGATGCCGTAGCGCAGTGACCGATCTGGCCCCCACTGCCATTCATGCTCGTAGTGCACGCCATAAAACGGGTTCCAGCCGTAAGTGTGGCCATAGCTGGCGCTGCTGCTGCCGTCGCCGCTTTGCTGGCGGTACAGGCCCACGGACACCGCTACCCGCTGGTTGAAGCTGCGCTCGTAATGCCGCCAGGTCAGCCAGTCGGCCGCCAGGGTGCCCGACAAGGCAAAGTCGCGCTGGGGATTGAAGTACACCGCGTCGCGCAGGCTATTGGTGCTGGTGTAGGCGGCAGTTTGCAGGTCCAGCGTGCGGCCATAGCCGCTGTACAGGCGCTCCGACCAGCTGGCGGCCAGAGCGGTGCGGTTGTTGCCGTCGTTGAAACGGTAGCTGGAGACATCGGCGGCCACGCGGCGCGACTCGTTCCAGCGGTAGGCCACACCGACCGTTTTTTTGTCAGCATGCAGGTACGTGGGAGCGCCGAGATTGGACTCCACATCCGGCACCCGGCCCTTCAGCGGGAAGTCGTTGGTTTGGGTCTCAAAGCGGCCACGCAGGGACAACTGGTCGTTGATCTGCCAGTTTGCACCCACGGCTCCCACAGCATTGCGGCCATTACGCAGATCGGTGCCCACTTCTATGGTGGCCTGCAGGTCGCGCTGGGTCCATTCCAGCCCTATGCCGCCGCGCTCATGGCTGGCCTCACCCTGGTACAGGTGGGCGCTGTCCCACCACCATTGGGCACGGGCCAGATGGTGGGTGGCAAACAGACGCAGGCCCTGGTCGTTTTGGCCGCTATACAAGGTGCTGGACCAGGTCATGTCGTCATTGCCGTTGACATGGCCTCTGCCAAAACCCCATGTGGCACCACTGGTAAAAAAGGGCCGTTGCTTGCGCTGCCATGCGCGCGCCAGGCGTTGCACGGCGGGGTGCTCGGGGGCTTCAGCTTGCAACGCTGCCACCATCCTCGCGGCCTCGGGAATGTCACCCTGGGCCCATGTGGCATCGGCCAAACCTACCTTGGCCTTGGTGCTTGCGGGTTCAGCGGCCAACACGGCGCGGTAGCGTTCGGCAGCGGCGCGGGGGAGGCCCCGCTGTGCAAGCAGGTCGGCCTGGTCCAGCCAGAGACCCACATCGGTGGGGAATTCAGACGCGAGTTGCGCCAAGGCGGTTGCTGCAGGCTGGATGCGATCGGCAAAACGCAAGGCCGACACCTCGGTGCGGCGCGCGGCAGGGCTGCGTTGGGTCGCTTCCAGGCGCTGCTGCACGATCTGCTCCATGCCGGGGAAATTTTCGGCTTCCAGCTCGGCATACATCAGGCCAGTTTGGGTGCCGCCGTTGCCAGGGTCGGCCGCCAGAGCACGCTGGTACAAGGAGCGGGCCTGTTCGGGTTGGCGCAGCGTCATATGGGCATCGGCGGCGGCGGCCAATGCATAAGCGGGCAGGGTGCCGCCCTCAGCCTCCAGGGCCTGGAATTCGTTCAGTGCCTGGGAAGACGCACCACGGGCCTGCAGGCCGACGATGTGGTCCAGGCGCAGGCGGCGTGCAATGGCTGTTTGTTGGGCCGCGAGGGCCTCGCGGGTCAGCATGCTGTTTTCGGTGAGTGCCGCATCCATAGGTCCATAGCGGGCCGGGGTGAAGTCGGCGTCCAGTACGGCCATGGCGGCCCGGATGCGTGCGCCGTTCTGGGCCTGCTCGGAGGACCAATCGCGACTGGACTGCGGCGGTGCTGCAGGCGTTGCCGAAGTCACAAGCGGCGCCGGGAATTGCTGGGCTTGCAAGGCCATGACCAGGCCCTGGGCCGCATCGGCATCGCGGGGGTGGCGTGCCAGCAGACTACGGTAGGCGGCTTCCGCCCGCTGTGGCTGGCCACCATGGAGTGCAGACTTGCCGATGGCGGAGACCACGTAATCGGGGACCTGGGTGGTGAGCCCCAGCATCTGGCTGGCGGTCAGTGCCTCGGCATGCCGGTTGGACCAGCTCAGCACCGCGATCCAGTCGTAACGGTAGACGGGGCTATGAGGGTTCTGTTGCACCAGCCGCTCCAGCATCGGCAAAGCGGCATCAAAGCGGCCGGCACGGGCGTTGTCTATGGCCTGCTGGTAGGCGCTAGGTGGTTCAGAGGCCGCCTGTACGCCAGCTGCAAGTGATGCAATGGCCAAGGCCAGAAATAGCGTTGATTTTGGAGTTTGTGTTCCCATAAGATTCCATTTCAGGTCACTGCTGCGGCCCACGATAGCGATAAAAGTGTGCCGGTTTTCTGGTTGGTACTGTGTTTTTTTGATTCGTGGGTTACAAAAAATATTGCACCTATCAAAAAAAATGCGCCCGTCGCTTACAGCGATCGGGCGCACTGCAATGGTTTAAACGGCGGCGCGGGGTGCTACGCGACGGCTTTTGCGTGAGCCCCACAGGCCCAACAGGCCCAAGCCCATCAAGGCAATGCTGCTGGGTTCAGGCACCTTGTTGTAGAGCACGTTGTTGTCGATCACCGACCAGGCGGTGGCACCTGGACCACGCCAGCCCAGGTCGATCACGCCGGCTTCTTCGCGGTTGAAGTAGCTCAGGTCGATGCCGTAATAGCCCGCGCCCAGACTGATGCCGGTGCTGCCGTTTTCGTCGGCCAATGAGTACATGTCGCGGCCCGGGCTACCCACGACCGAGTTGTGGGCCATCGCCAGGCTGGTGCCGTTGGCGCCCAATAGATTGAACAGAAACCCATCGTCGGCAAACACCCCAAAGTCGTACAGCCCCGCCGTGGCCACGTAGATATAGCCGGTAAAGATGGCGGCATAGTTTTGCTCGCCTGCGCAGGTGGCGCTGTCTTTGGTTGCCAAATTGCAGCTGTTGGTCCCGCCGACGATAGGGGTCAGTGTGCGGTTGTAGTCCGGGGCCCAGGGGTTGCCATAGCCGCCACTGCTAACGGTGTTGTTGTAGATGTTGTTCGAATAGCTGATGGCGCCCAGGGTGCTGGCTGTGGCCGTGACGTATGGATTTCTGCCCGCAGCAATGTCCGCAATGTCGGTGGCCGCCCAGAGCCCAGAGCCCCAGCTGAAGTTCTGGATGGCATCGGTTTGGCCGTAGCGGCTGGAGGTCGGATCGGTCTCGGTGTAGCTGTAGTTGCTGAAATGGGCGCTGTTGTCCACTTTGTACCAGGTGCCTGCGAGGCCTGCACCGGAGCCGGTGGGTGCGGAGCCCATGTTCAGAGGGTCCAGCGTGGGAATGGCATGGGCGGCGCTGGAGAAAACCAGGCCCGCACCCACGCAGACTGCGGTCAGGCTGAGCTTTTTCAAAGTAAGTGTGTTCATGGTATTGATCCTTTTATGTAGATAACTTTTGTATGCAATGAATTATCTTTGCTTTAAAAAAGTGCAATGTGCCGTACTTCACGGCAAGTTCTGTTTTGTAGGCAGTCCATGCCTTGTTCGTGATGAAGTGCCCAATAACCCCAGGTTTCGGGCGCTGGCATGCCCTCCCTACAATGGCTCGCCTTACCCCCCCAGAGCACTGCACTTATGACCCAGGGAACCATCCGCATCCGCGGAGCGCGCCAGCACAACCTCAAGAATTTGGACCTGGATATCCGCACCGGCGAGCTCACGGTGGTGACCGGCCCCAGCGGGTCCGGCAAGTCCAGCCTGGTGTTTGACACCCTGTTTGCCGAAGGGCAACGCCGCTATGTCGAGACCTTCTCGGCCTACGCGCGCCAGTTCCTGGACCGCATGGACAAGCCCGCCGTGGACAAGGTGGAGGGCGTGCCCCCGGCGATTGCCATCGACCAGACGAATCCGGTGCGCTCCAGCCGCTCCACGGTTGGCACCATGACCGAGCTGAACGACCATTTGAAGCTGCTGTACGCCCGCGCGGGGTCGCTGTTTGACCGCGCAACCGCTTTGCCCGTGCGGCACGACACGCCCGAAAGCATCTACGCCGAGCTGTGCGAACGCGCGGCAGCGGCGCAAAACCCTCGCCTGGTGCTCACATTCCCCGTCGAACTCCCCGGCAACACCAGCGCCGAAGAAGTGGCGCAATGGCTGTCTGCCAGTGGCTTCACCCGGGTGCAGGCCGAGCGCGAGGTGGAGGTGGACGCACCTGCTACGCCCGCTAAAACCAGCAAGAAAACTACTGTGACCCCCACCACCCGTAAGGTGCTGGATGTGGTGGCCGACCGCTTCCGCATCGCGGGTGCCGAAAAAGCCCGCGCACTGGAAGCAATAGAAGTTGCGCTGAAACGCGGCGGTGGGCGTGTCAACGTTTACGTGCTATCGGCGGATGAAACGCAAGAGCCCCTGCTGTGGAAGTTCTCCACCGGCCTGCACTGCGCCGAGAGCGATGTGCGCTACACCGACCCGATTCCGTCGATGTTTTCCTTCAACTCACCGGTGGGTGCCTGTGAAACCTGCAAGGGCTTTGGCCGTGTGATTGGGGTGGACTACGGTCTGGTCATTCCCAACGACAAGCTGACTTTGCGCGCCGGGGCCATCAAACCCATGCAGACCCCTGCCTGGCAGGAGTGCCAGGACGACCTGATGCGCCACGCCGAGGCTGCGGGCATTCCGCGCGACACGCCGTACTACAAGCTCACGCCCGAACACCAGCACTGGGTCGTCAACGGCTCGCCCAACTGGAACGGCAAGTGGAACCAGCACTGGTTCGGTGTGAAGCGCTTTTTCGAGTACCTGGAAACCAAGTCCTACAAGATGCACATCCGGGTGCTGCTGTCCAAGTACCGCAGCTACACCACCTGCCCGGCCTGCGAGGGCGCACGGCTCAAGACCGAGAGCCTGCTGTGGCGACTGGGCAGCGTAGACGATGCGAATGCGGTGCTGGACCCGGCCAAGCGCCACCTGCCCCAGGGCGTGTCGTGGAGCCGTGCCCAGCTAGAGGAATTGCCCGGCCTGTGCCTGCACGACCTGATGCTCTTGCCCATCGACCGGCTGCGCCGCTTCTTTGACTTGCAAGCCGACCGCATTCTGGGCACCCGCGCCGAACGCGGTGGGGACGAGCAGGCGCTGAAGCTGCTGCTGGACGAGATCACCACCCGGCTCAAATACCTGTGCGACGTGGGCATTGGCTACCTCACGCTGGACCGGCAAAGCCGCACCCTCAGCGGTGGCGAGGTCCAGCGCATCAACCTCACCACGGCACTGGGCACCTCGCTGGTCAACACCCTGTTTGTGCTGGACGAGCCCAGCATCGGCCTGCATCCGCGCGACATGCACCGCATCATCGAAGCCATGCAGCGTCTGCGCGACGCGGGCAACACCCTGGTGGTGGTGGAGCACGACCCGGCAGTCATGCTGGCGGCAGACCGCATGATCGATATGGGTCCCGGCCCCGGCGAACGCGGCGGGCAGATCGTGTTCGACGGCAGCACCCATGATTTGCGCAGTGCCGACACATTGACGGGCGCCTACTTGGGTGGCCGCAAGACCATCGGCATGGGTTTCAAAAAACTGGTGACCGACAGCACGCCGCGCCTGGTGTTGGAAGGCGCGCGCGCGCACAACCTGCAGAACGTCTCGGTTGAGTTTCCCCTGCAGCGCCTGGTGTGCATTACGGGTGTCAGCGGCTCCGGCAAGTCCACGCTGATCCAGGACGTGCTGGCCCCGGCTTTGCTGCGCCACTTTGGCAAAGCCACCGACACCCCCGGCCTGCATGACCGCCTGCTGGGGGCCGACTTTTTGAGCGACGTGGTGTTCGTGGACCAGTCGCCCATAGGCAAAACCGCCCGTTCCAACCCCGCCAGCTACGTGGGTGCCTGGGATGCCATCCGCGAGATCTTTGCCAATGCGCCCGCGTCGCGCCAGCGCGGTTACACCGCCAGCAAGTTCAGCTTCAACAGCGGCGATGGCCGTTGCCCTACCTGCGGCGGCTCGGGCTTTGAGCATGTGGAGATGCAGTTCCTGAGCGACGTGTACCTGCGCTGCCCGGACTGCGACGGCAAACGCTATCGGCCCGAAGTGCTGGAGATCACCATCGAGCGCCGCGCCGTGCAGGATGCCCGGTTGGTGGCCTTGAACGTGGCCGATGTGCTGGACCTGACGGTCAGCGAGGCTGCTATTATTTTTGAAGGTGACCGTGATGTGATACGGGCGCTACAGCCGATTGTGGATGTAGGTTTGGAGTATGTGAGGCTGGGCCAGCCCGTGCCTACTCTGTCGGGCGGTGAGGCCCAGCGCCTCAAGCTGGCGGGCTTTTTGGCCGAGGCCGCCAAAAGCAGCAACCGCCAGCCGCTGGCCAAAAAAGGCACGCTGTTTCTGTTCGACGAGCCCACCACCGGCCTGCACTTTGACGACATCGCCAAACTGATGCGGGCGCTGCGCAAGTTGCTGGACGCAGGCCATTCCCTGGTGGTGATCGAGCACAACCTGGATGTGATCCGCGCCAGCGACTGGCTGATCGACATGGGCCCCGAGGGCGGCTACGGCGGTGGCCTGGTCGTTGCCGAGGGCAAGCCCGAGGACGTGCGCCACCACCCCACATCGCACACCGGTGCGGCCCTGCGCGAGTACGAATCCACCCTCGGGCTGGGGGCGCAAGTGGCCCGCGAGAAGTCGGCGGCATGGATGGTTTCGCCCAAAGTCGTGCCCCCTAACGCCATCCAGATCGTCAACGCCAAGGAGCACAACCTCAAGTCGCTGAGCGTGGACATTCCGCGCGGCCAGTTCAATGTGGTGACCGGCGTGAGCGGCTCCGGCAAGTCCACGCTGGCCTTCGACATTTTGTTCAACGAGGGCCAGCGCCGCTACCTGGAGTCGCTCAACGCCTACGCCCGCAGCATCGTGCAGCCCGCAGGCCGGCCCGAGGTAGACGCGGTCTACGGCATCCCGCCGACAGTGGCTATCGAGCAGCGCCTGAGCCGGGGCGGGCGCAAGTCCACCGTGGGCACCACCACCGAGGTGTGGCACTTCCTGCGCCTGCTGTACGTGAAGCTGGGCACGCAGCACTGCATCCATGACGGCACGGCGGTACAGCCACAAACCCCCGACAGCATTGCCGCGCAATTACTCAAAACCTTTCGCGGCCAGCACATTGGCCTGATGGCCCCGCTGGTGCTGAACCGCAAGGGCGTGTACACCGAGCTGGCCGACTGGGCGCGGCCCCGCAACTACACCCACCTGCGGGTGGACGGCGACTTTTTGCCCACCACCAATTTCCCGCGCATCGACCGCTTCAAGGAGCACACCGTCGAGCTGCCGGTGCTGAGCCTGGACGTGAGCCCCGGCGGCGAAGCCCGCCTGCGCGAAGGTCTGATGACCGCGCTGGAACACGGCAAAGGCGTGGTGCACGTGCTGACCCACATCGACGGGCTCAAGGCCGCAATGGATGCGGGCGAACCCACCGCGCACATCGGCCAGGTGATGGTGTTCTCCACCAAACGCGCCTGCCCGGTGTGCAGCACCAGCTACGCCGAGCTGGACCCGCGTTTGTTCAGCTACAACAGCAAGCACGGCTGGTGCCCTGACTGCGTGGGCACGGGCGTGAAGCTCACCCGCGACCAGCGGGCCGTGTTCGACGACTCGGTGCGCGCCGACGACACCGGGGGCCGCGAGCAAACCTTTGCCGAGCCCGAGGTGGAAGACCTGCATGACGTGGCCTGCCCCACCTGCCAGGGCACCCGCCTGAACGCTACCGCACGCGCCGTGCGTTTTGCCGGTGTGGGCATTACCGACCTGGCCCGCCTCAGCGTGAGCGACATCCGCGTCTGGGTGCAGGCCCTGCAGGTGGCCGGGCAAATGAGCCAGCGCGAGGGCGATATTGCCCGCGACCTGGTGCCCGAAATCCAGAGCCGCCTGGAGTTTCTGGAAGAGGTGGGCCTGGGCTACCTGACCCTGGACCGGGGCGCGCCCACCCTGAGCGGTGGCGAGGCCCAGCGTATCCGCCTGGCCGCGCAGCTAGGCAGCAACCTGCAAGGCGTGTGCTACATCCTCGACGAGCCCACCATCGGCCTGCACGCCCGCGACAACCACATCCTGCTCAACGCCCTGCACACCCTCAGCAGCAAGGGCAACACCCTGGTGGTGGTGGAGCACGACGAAGACACTATCCGCCGTGCCGACCACATCATCGACATCGGCCCCAGCGCGGGCAAGCGTGGCGGGCGGCTGGTGGCGCAAGGCAGCGTAGCGGATATTTCGGACGCGGCAGAGTCCGTCACGGGCCGCTACCTGCTGCACGCCATGCGGCACCCGCTGCAAGCGCGGCGCACCGTGGACGCGTTTGACGCGGCGGCGGTGGCGCTGCCGGTGGCCGATCTGCCCTACGTGGCCCCCACGGCCAAGAGCAAGGCAGCAGCCAAGAAGAAGGCGGCTACCGAGCCGGAAGCGGTCGCCGTGGCCGAACCCTTGCAATGGCTGGTCGTCACCGGTGCCACCATGCACAACCTGCAAAACGTCACCGCCTACGTGCCCTTGAAACGCCTGGTGGCCGTCACCGGGGTCAGCGGCTCCGGCAAGTCCACATTGGCGCGCGACGTGCTGCTGGCGAATGTGCAAACGGCGGTCGTCCAGCGCAGCACCAAGGCCGGACGCGAGAGCTGGGCCGCAGGCCAACACGCGCCGTGGCTGGGCTGTACCGACGTGGCGGGCTTTGCCGCCATCGACCGCGTGCTGGAAGTGGACCAAACCCCCATCGGCAAAACCCCGCGCAGTTGCCCCGCCACCTACATCGGCTTCTGGGACACTATCCGCAAGCTGTTTGCCGAAACGCTGGAAGCGCGCGCGCGCGGCTACGGCCCGGCACGTTTCTCGTTCAACACCGGTGAAGGCCGCTGCCCCAGCTGCGAAGGCCAGGGCCTGCGCACCATCGCCATGAGCTTCATGCCCGACGTGAAGGTGAAGTGCGAAACCTGCCACGGTGCCCGCTTCAACCCCGAGACGTTGACGGTGACCTGGCGCGGCAAAAGCATCGGCGACGTGCTGCAGATGGAAGTGGACGAAGCCGTCGATTTCTTCGCCGTGATGCCCGTCATCGCCTACCCGCTGCAGCTGCTGAAAGACGTGGGCCTGGGCTACCTGACCATCGGCCAGCCGTCTCCCACGCTCAGCGGCGGCGAGGCCCAGCGCATCAAGCTGGTGACCGAGCTGGCCAAGGTGCGCGACGACATCACCAAGCGTGGCCAAAAAGCCCCGCACACCCTGTACGTGCTGGACGAACCCACCGTGGGCCTGCACATGGCCGACGTGGAAAAGCTCATCCGCGTGCTGCACCGCCTGGTCGACGGCGGCCACAGCGTGGTGGTCATCGAGCACGACCTGGACGTGATCGCCGAAGCCGACTGGGTGATCGACCTGGGGCCGGACGGCGGCAACGGCGGTGGCCGGATTGTGGCAGCGGCTGCACCGGAGACGGTGGTGGCTTTGGGCACAGCGACGGGGCTGGCGTTGCAGCCAGTGTTGGCGCGTTAGGTCTGCTATGGAATAAGGAGCTCCTCGTGCTGGTGGAATAAGCACGGGAGGCACTTTTTATCTGTATTTTTGGGGCCTAATCCAGCACCGGCAACTGGTGCGATGCCTTGACCTGCCGCAGCGCCAGGCTGGAGTGGATCAGGCTTACGCCCGGCATGCTGCGCAGCACGGTTTCCACGAAGTCGCTGTAGGCATCCAGGCTGGGTGCTACCACCTGCAGCAGGTAGTCGGCCTGGCCGGTGACCTTGTGGCAGCTCAGTACCTCGGGCCGCTGCTGGATGGTGTCTTCAAAGTGCTGCACCGATGCGCCGGTGACTACGCCGAAGGTGAGTTGCACAAAGGCCAGGATGTCCAGCCCGAGCTTGCGGCGGTCCAGGTTAGCTTGGTAACCGGTGATGAAGCCCGCGTCTTCCAGGCGCTTGAGCCTGCGCCAGCAGGGCGTGACGCTGAGGGCGACCGCTCCGCCAACTGCGGCGTGGACAGCGTGCCGTCTTTTTGCAAGAGCCGCAAAATAGTGCGGTCTGTGCTGTCTAGTGTGTGTGTTGAGGTGATCGTACCCATAAGTAGCCTTGAAATGCGGTTTTCATTGCGCATGGTAGCCCTGGGCAGGGTGATAAAGCAAAGCTATTCCAGCGCGTCGGCGGCATACTTTGGGCTCCTTCGCATGGAAAGAAACTCCGCATGATCACCGTCTACAACCACCAACACGCCCTGCACCAGGGCAAACTGGAAATGTTCCGGGGCCAACTGGTCCCTTGTTTCGAGGTGCCCGCCCGGGCCGACGATGTGCTGCAGGAGTTGCAGCGCCGCAAACTGGGCGAGGTGCTGTCTCCGCAAGACTGCGGATTAGGGCCTATGGAGCGCATCCACAGCCCGCGCTACCTGGACTTTCTGGCCGGGGCCTGGGCCGAATGGTTGGCGCTGGACCCGGCCAATGCCACGCGCGATGCGCTGCCCTCGGTATGGCCGGTGCGCAGCTTTCGCAGCGATGTGCTGCCCGCCAACTTCTCGGCCCGCATGGGCTTGTTTTCCTATGACGCGGGCACGCCGCTGACCTCGGGCACCTGGGCCGCGGCCTACGCCGGGGCCTGCTGTGCGGTAACCGCCGCGCAAGCTGTCAGCGGCGGTGCGCGCAGTGCGTTTTCGCTGAGCCGCCCACCGGGCCACCATGCGGGGGCCGACTTTTTTGGTGGTTACTGCTTCTTGAACAACGCGGCCATTGCCGCCCAGGCGCTGCGTGACGCAGGGGCCGACCGGGTGGCGGTGCTGGACATCGACTACCACCACGGCAACGGCACGCAGGCCATTTTTTATGAGCGCTCCGACGTGTTTTTTGCCAGCGTGCACGGCGATCCGCACACCGAATACCCGTTCTACCTGGGCTACGCGGATGAGGCCGGGCAGGGTGCGGGGCTGGGGGCGAACCTGAACCTGCCGCTGCCGCGCGGTACCGGCTTTGCGCGCTGGCGCGAGGCGCTGGCCGTCGCCTTGCAGCGGATTGCGCAGAGCGGGGCGCAGGCGCTGGTGGTGTCGTTGGGGCTGGACACCTTTGAGGGCGACCCGATCTCGGGTTTTCAGCTGCGCAGCGAAGACTATTTCCGGGTGGGTGAAGACCTGGCGGCGGCGGGCCTGCCCACAGTGTTTGTGTTCGAGGGCGGCTACGCGGTGGACGCGCTGGGCACGAATACGGTGAATGTGCTGGAGGGTTATGCCCAGAGGGCATGAGGCTGTAGGCTTTTTGTCACCTTAATTCACGCCTGGGCTGGTAGAGTGGGTCGCTTAGTGGTTTCCACTCTTGCTCTTTTTCAGGTTACTTATATGCGCCAACTCTCTCCCGCAGGCCAGCAGGCCGTTAACGACATTGCCCAGCGCCAGGGTTTCAGCACCCAGGCGGTGGAATCCATGCTGGAGTCGGTCATCAACGGCAACGGCAGCATGGCCCAGTTCAACCACCCGGAATTTGGTGGTGGCGGCCAGTGGATGTCGGGCGGCATGACCATGATTGGCGACATGTTCAACGGCTACCTCAAGGGCCGTGTCGACAACCTGTGCAGTGAGCTGGCCCGCCTGATCAGCAACCAGCCCGACCTGCTGCGCAGCGGCAGCTTCCAGAGCCAAAGCCAGAACGGCAGCACCCAATACAACGGCTCGAACAATTCCAATGGTTCGGGCAATGGCAACAGCCTGTTTGCTCCTGCGCCCCCCGATTGGTGGGGCCCGGACCTGCGTTTCCCCAACAGCACCGGCGGGCAAAACGACATGCGCTACGCCTACTTTGCGCAGGCCCGTCGCCTGGCGATCGACCTGGCTGGCCAGGTCACCGTGTACGACACGCTGGACCACAGCATCGGTGGCGTGTCGCAGCAAAGCAGTGGCTACGCGCCCCAGTTCAGCAGCCAGTATGGCTATGTGAACCTGTCGCAGTTGCCGGTGGTCAGCATCAATGGCATGGCCCCTGCGTCAGCACCGGCCCCGATGCCCGCTCCGGCTTTCAACAGCCATAACGACAGCAGCTACAACACCGGCTCCGCCAATGCCGGTGACGTGTTTGCCAGTATCGAAAAATTGGCCAGCCTGCAGGCCAAGGGTATCCTGACCGCGCAAGAGTTCGCCACCAAAAAGGCCGAACTGCTGAGCCGCCTGTAACCGTATCGCCAGGCTCCAGCCCCCGCAAACCTGTACCAGGGTTGCGGGGGCTTTTTTGTGGGCGCTACCCCGTCCGTGCTGCTTTCAAATGTAAATCGTCTTGCTATTATAAAAATAGCAAATTACGCTTGTTGAATAAGCGCGGAGGCCTATTTTTACCTGATTAGCTACCTGCCTCAGACCTACTTGCAATTTAGACTGGATGCGTAAATACTGTGTTTATTAACAGTTATTTGCGAAGTGCCCCATGTCCATGAACCGCATCCAGTTCCAGC
>NZ_JBWMAV010000019.1:0-93120 GCF_056521425.1 Rhodoferax sp. LS1P39
CTGGGCTGAGTCCTTTTGATTTCTGGTTCGTTTTGCAACTCCAGACTATCACTGTCAGCGGCTCTGCCCACCCCTTGCTTGCAGGGCAATTCTTCTTATCCTAGTGCCATGAGGGTCAGACCCCTATTTTCGCTATTTATTCAATAGCTGCTCGTGCTTATTCAATCAGCGCAGAGCCCTGTTTATATGCGGAAGCCTGCGCCCGAATATCCGCAGTCTCCAGCACGGCCCGGGGCGCGCCGGTTTGGGCGCAGCCCAGCATGGCCTGGCCGATCTGGCGGGTAGTCAGTATCTGGTTAGGTAGCAGCGTCCGCACCAGGGGCAACACCGGTTTCAAAAAGTTGTACAGCATGCGGTAAGCGCCAGTTTTAGACTGGATGCCGTCCAGCGGCTGGATGATGCCGGGGCGGAACAGGTAGACCGCCTTGAATGGCAGGCGCAGCAGGGCGTTTTCGGTGCGGCCCTTGACGCGCGCCCACATGGTTTTGCCCTGCTCGGTGCTGTCGGTCCCTGCGCCGGACACGTAGACAAACACCATCTGCGGATTGCAGCGCGCCAGCACTTCGGCGGCGGCCAGGGTCAGGTCGTAGCTGATGTGGCTGTACTGCGCTTCGCTCAGGCCGGACGAGGTGGCACCCAGGCAGAAGAAGCAGGCACCAAAGCCCGTCAGCTCGGCGGTAACGGCGCTGTAGTCCTCCATGTCAGATACCACCAGCTCGCGCAGCTTGGGGTGCGGCTGGCCCAGCGGGGCGCGGCCCACGGTTTGCACCTGGGTGACGGCAGGGTCGGCCAGGCATTCGCGCAACACACCCTGCCCTACCATGCCCGAGGTGCCAAAAATCAGAACTTTCATCGCTTCACTCCTTGATTCGGCAGCCAGTGGGCCCCGGTTAATTCATCCGACACCGCCCACAGGCGGGCCGCCGCGTCCAGATCCTGTGCTGCCGCGGCCACGGTGGCCCGGCGCGGCGGGCCTTTGAGTTCATAGAAGCCGCCCGGTCCATAGTAGGCCCCCGGCTCGGCCTCCGGGTCGGTGGCGGCCCGCAGCGTGGGCAAAGCACCCTGGGCTGCCGACTGGCTTACAAAGGGCTGAACCCAGCGGTTGAGCTGGGCCAGCACCGGCCCGAGCTTGGGCCTGTTGGGAATCAACTCGGTGCGCGCAAAGCCGGGGTGCGCAGCAAAGCTGGTCAGGCCCCAGCCCTCTTGCTGACTGCGGCGCTGTAGCTCCCGGCTGAACACCAGCATCGCCAGCTTGGACTGGCCATACGCCGCCCAGGGCCGGTAGCGGCGCTCCCACTGCAGGTCGTCGAAATGGATGGCCGCGCGGCGGTGCGCGATGCTGCTCAGGTTGACCACCCGCGCCCGGCCTTCACACAGCAGTGGCAGCAGGCGGGCCGTCAGCGCGAAGTGGCCCAGGTAGTTGGTGCCGAACTGCAGCTCAAAGCCGTCGGCCGTGGTCTGGCGCTGTGGCGGGGTCATGACCCCCGCGTTGTTGACCAGCAAGTGAACAGGCTGCGCCTCGGCGATCAGCCGGTCGGCAAAGCTGTAGACGGACACCAGGCTGGCCAAGTCCAGCAGTTCAAACCGCACCCGCGCCTGGGGCAGCATGCGCAGCAGGTGCCGCACCGCCTCCGCGCCCTTGTGCGCATTGCGCCCGGCCAGGATGACCTCGGCCCCGGCAGCGGCCAGGGCCAGCGCAGTCTCGAACCCCAGGCCGCCCACGCCGGTCACCACCGCCCGCTGACCGTGTTGGGGCGGAATATTTTGCACAGTCCAGTCCATCCGCATTCCTTTATGCGTGAGTAATCACGCAATTAAAATATACAAAAAAAACGCTACTTCGCCAGGGAAATGCCGTTCCACAGAATCTCGAACCCCCTCTGCCGGTACGCATCTGCGGCCTCGGGCTCGCGGGCCATGGCATCCATGGTGGCTTCGGCCAGGCTGGCCATGCAGGCCCAGATGAAGGCCACCGGGTAGTCGCGCAACACCCCGCTGGCCACACTGGCGCGGAACAGTTGCTCAATGCCTGCAAACGGCGCACTTGCCACCTGCCGGGTTTCCGCCGTGATGGCCGCCGCCGTTTTCAACTGGTCCATCACCAGCTTTTTATCCGGATGGGCCACGCCCCAACGCACAAAGCAGTCCCACACGTACTGCAGCTGCTGGCGGATAGCGGCATGGTGCGGAAAGTCGGCCACCATGGCATCGGCCATCTCGCGCTTGATTTGCAGGTACAGCGCGTTGACCAGCGCGTCCTTGGTTTTGAAGTAGGTGAACAGCGTGCCCTCGGCCACCCCCGCCGCCTTGGAAATGGCCGACGTGGGAGTGGCCGCCAGCCCGCGCTCGGCCACCACCTGGATGGCGGCATCCAGGATGGCGGCATGCTTGTCTACGCTGCGGGGTCGGGCCATGGAATTCTGTTATTAATTGAGTATCCACTCAATTATAAACGGCTTTAACGGCGGTGAGAGGTCCGGGCCAGAAACACCAGGGCCAGCAGGCAGATGAGGGTGAAGCAGACAAACGACCAGTTGGCGATGGAACCGCCCAGAAACGTCCAGTCCACCACGGTGCAGTCGCCTCCGCCCTTGAAGATCATGGGGATGGCGCGCTTCAAGGGGAAGGTTTCGATCATGCCGTACAGGTCGCGGCCACAGGTGGCGACTTCGGGCGGGTACCACTGCAAAAAGCTTTGGCGGGCGGCCACAAAGGCCCCGAACCCTGCCACCAGCAGCAGCAGGACCACGCCGCCATTTTGCAAGCCTTTTCGGCCACTAGCGCTTATGGCACCGGCGAGAGCAGCTACCAAAACGAGAGCATAACGCTGCACGATACACATCGGGCAAGGCTCCAACCCCACCACGTGCTGCAGGTACAAACCAAAAGCCAGCAGGCCGATGCAGCCCAGGCACACCAGCAACCACACGCGGCGCGGGGCCGTATCTATCAACTTCAACAACATCCATAGCTTTCAAAAATGCCAGCCATGGACGCAATCACGTCACACGCCAGCGGCCTCTTCAATAAACACTTTGGCGCGGCGCGGTGTTACCACCAGCGTGTCGCCCTCTTGCACACCCAAGTCGCGGAACTCTTGCGCAGTCAGTTGCGCTTCGATCAGCTTGTCCTGGGTATTGTCACCCGCTTGGTTCGCATCCACGGGCGTTAGTTCCAAACGGGCGATGGGGCCAATCACCAGCGCGCGGCTCAGGGTGACCACCATGCCGAGGGGCTTGCCGGCAGCGTCCAGGCCCTCGCCCTTGGTGTGGCGCTGCACTTCGATGTCGTGCGGACGCACATAGGCAAAGGCCTTGGCATCCTGGGCTTCACCGTGCTCGGGGGCCTGGATCTTGATGCCTTCGAGCTGCACCTCGCCCTCGTGGGCGCGGCCATGGAACAGGTTCACGTCGCCCAGGAAACCGTAAACAAACGGGCTGGCCGGGTGGTCCCAGACCTGCTGCGGCGAGCCGATCTGCTCGACCTTGCCCTTGTTCATCACCACCACGCGGTCGGCCACTTCCAGGGCTTCTTCCTGGTCGTGGGTGACGAAGATGCTGGTCACATGCAGCTCGTCGTGCAGACGGCGCAACCAGCGGCGCAGCTCCTTGCGCACCTTGGCATCCAGCGCACCAAAGGGCTCATCCAGCAGCAGCACCTTGGGCTCTACCGCCAGGGCGCGGGCCAGGGCGATGCGCTGGCGCTGGCCACCGGAGAGCTGCGAGGGGTAGCGGTTGGCCAGCCAGTCGAGCTGCACCAGGCCCAGCAGCTCGTGCACCTTGGCCTTGATGACGGCTTCGCTGGGGCGCTGGTTGCGGGGTTTGACGCGCAGGCCGAAGGCCACGTTTTCAAACACCGTCATGTGGCGGAACAGCGCGTAATGCTGAAACACAAAGCCCACCTGGCGCTCGCGCACATGCACGTCGGTGGTGTCTTCGCCCGAGAAGTGGATGCTGCCCGCGTCGGGCGTTTCCAGCCCGGCGATGATGCGCAGCAGCGTGGTCTTGCCGCAGCCCGAGGGGCCGAGCAAGGCGACCAGTTCGCCCGATTCAATGTCCAGGCTGACATCACCCAAGGCGGTGAAGCTGCCGAACTGCTTGTGGATATTGCGGATTTCGATGCTCATGCGGGTCTTTCAATGGGCCACAGACAACTGGCCGTTAAAGGGTGGCGGTGGGGGCGTGGGCACATCCTCGCGGGGCTGCTCGGGCGGCGCTTCGGCAATGGCCTTGAGCTCGCGCTCGATGCGCCACTCGGCCACCGACTTGATCACCAGGGTGACGAGTGCCAGGATGGCCAGCAGCGAGGCCACGGCAAACGCGGCCACCGACTGGTATTCGTTGTACAAAATCTCGACGTGCAGCGGCAAGGTGTTGGTTTGCCCACGGATGTGGCCCGACACCACCGACACCGCGCCAAACTCGCCCATGGCGCGGGCGTTGGTCAGGATCACGCCGTACAGCAGGCCCCATTTGATGTTGGGCAGGGTGACATACCAAAAGGTCTGCCAGCCGGTGGCACCTAGCACAATCGCCGCCTGCTCTTCGTCGTTGCCCTGGGCTTGCATCAGCGGGATCAGCTCGCGGGCGATGAACGGAAAGGTTACGAAGATCGTGGCCAGCACAATGCCCGGCACAGCAAAAATGATCTTCAGGTCATGCGCCTGCAGCCAAGGGCCAAACCAGCCGTTTGCGCCAAACATCAGCACATAGACCAGCCCGGCCACCACCGGCGACACCGAAAACGGCAGGTCCACCAGCGTCGTCAGAAACGACTTGCCCCAGAACTCGTACTTGGCAATCGCCCAGGCTGCCGCCACACCAAACACCAGGTTCAGCGGCACGGCGATGGCGGTGGCCAGCAGGGTCAGCTTGATGGCATCCCAGGCATCGGGTTCACGCAGTGCTTCAAAGTACGCGCCCGCGCCCTTGCGAAAGGCTTCGGTGAACACAGCGGCCAGCGGCAACACCAGGAACAGGAATAAGAACACCAGGGCGATGGTCAGCAGCGTGGTGCGCACCCAGGCGGCTTCGGTGGTGCCCGCTTTGGCGCGGCGCACGGGTTTATTGGAATGGGTCGATGGCGCACTCATGCCGGGGCTCCTGCGTGGCGGCGCTGCCAGGCCTGCAAGGCGTTGATCAGCAGCAACAAAACGAATGAAATCACCAGCATCACCAGGGCCACCGCAGTGGCACCGGCATAGTCGTACTGCTCCAGCTTGCCCACGATGATCAGCGGTGTGATCTCCGACACCAGGGGCATGTTGCCCGCGATGAAGATCACCGATCCGTATTCGCCAATCGCCCGGGCAAAGGCCATGGCAAAGCCGGTCAGCAGTGCGGGCGCAATGTGCGGCAGGATCACGCGGGTAAAGATCTGCAGGCGGGTGGCACCCAGCGAGGTGGCGGCTTCTTCCAGCTCTTTCTCGGCGTCTTCCAGCACCGGCTGCACCGTGCGCACCACAAAGGGCAGGCCAATGAAGATCAGCGCGATGACGATGCCCGCCGGGGTGAACGCCAGCTTGATGCCCATGGGCTCCAGGTACTGGCCAATCCAGCCGTTACCGGCCAGCAGCGCGGTCAGCGAGATACCGGCCACGGCGGTGGGCAGCGCAAACGGCAGGTCGACCAGCGCATCCACGATCTTTTTGCCGGGAAAGCTGTAGCGCACCAGCACCCAGGCCACCAGCAGGCCAAACACCAGGTTCACCAGCGCGGCAAACAGCGAGGCACCAAAGGTCAGGCGGTACGAGGCCATCACGCGCGGGCCGGTCACGGCGGCCACGAACTGGTCCCAGGTCAGGTTGAAGGTGTTGAACACCAGGGCCGAGAGCGGCACCAGCACGATCACGCACAGGTAAAACAGGGTGTAGCCCAGCGTCAGGCCGAAGCCGGGCAGCACCCGCTTGGCCTTGCCGGTTTTAGTGCGGGCCAGGGGGTTGAAAACCGCTGCCGTCATTTGGCACCCGGGGTGTAGATCTTGTCGAACAGGCCACCATCGTTGAAGTGCACTTTTTGCGCTTCGCCCAGGCTGCCAAACAGTTCATTCACCGTGAACAGTTGCACAGGTTTAAACACGTTCGAATACTTCTTCAGGATGGCTTCATTGCGCGGGCGCAAGGCGTGCTTGGCGGCGATTTCCTGGGCTTCGTCCGAATACAGGTAGTCCAGATACTCCTTGGCCAAGGCCTGCGTGCCCTTCTTGGCCACGGTGCGCTCCACCACCGCCACCGGGTTCTCGGCCACCACGCTGATGCTGGGGTGGATGGCATCGACCTTGCCCGCGCCAAATTCGCGGTCGATCGACACCACTTCGGATTCAAAAGTCACCAGCACGTCGCCGATATTGCGCTGCAAAAAGGTGGTGGTGGCCGCACGACCGCCCTGGGCCAGCACCGGCACGTTCTTGTACAGCTTGCCTACGAAGTCGGCGGCCTGCGCGTCGGTGCCGCCCTTCTTGCGGGCGTAGCCCCAGGCGGCCAGGTAGGCATAGCGGCCATTGCCACCGGTTTTGGGATTCACCACAATCACCTGCACGCCCGGCTTGACCAGGTCGTCCCAGTCCTTGATGCCCTTGGGGTTGCCGTTGCGCACCAGAAACAGCATGGTGGAGGTGGTGGGCGAAGCGTTGCCGGGGAACTTCTTGTTCCAGTCTTTGGCGACCACGCCCTTCTCGGCCAGGAAGTCGATGTCGGTGGAGGTGTTCATGGTCACCACGTCGGCATCCAGTCCCTCGGCCACCGAGCGCGCAATGGCGCTGGAGCCCGCATGCGACTGGTCGATCTTCACGTCCCGTCCGCTGGTCTTCTTGGTGTGGGCCACAAAGGCGGCGTTGTAGTCTTTGTAGAACTCGCGCGCCACGTCGTAGGAGCCGTTGAGCAGCGTGGTTTGCTGGGCGGAGGCCATACCACCAGCGGCCAGTAACAGACCTGCAAACAGGGTGCGAACGGAGGATTTCGAGCGAGAAACAGATTGAGGCATGCAGTCACCAGGCAGTAAAAATGAGGTTGACTGCGATTGTCTGGTGTCCAGCTTAGTTATCAAACGACTGTTTTTTTGTTTGATTAGCTGGATTTTGAATATAGGACCCCGGCAGCGCCTGTGCAGCCAGCCATTCCGCCCAGAAGTCGATGCAAGCGCGGATCTTGGGCAGGCGGTGGCGCTCTTGCAGCATCACCGCGTAAATAGGGGTGAGCGGCCCGGAAAAGTGCTCTTGCAGCACCGGCACCAGCGCACCGCTGCGCACCAGGGGCGCAGCCATCAGGTCGGTCAGCCGCGCAATGCCCACGCCGTGTTGCACCAGGGCCGTCATTACCGCCGAGTTGTCGGAACGGGTATGGCTTTTGCCTTTCAATGCCCACTGGTGGACACCCAGGCTGACGCTGCTGGTGATGAGGCGGTGGTGCTGCAGGTCATCGGGGTGCTGGGGCATGCCGAACTGCACCAGATAAGCCGGTGCCGCGTACAAGGTGCGGCTGTGGCTGCCAATCTGGCGTGCCACCAGGCTGTCGCTGCCGGGGCTGCCGGTGCGGATGGCCACATCGATGCCGTCGCGCGCCAGGTCCACCACCCGGTCGTCGGCGGCGATGTCCAGGTGCAGCTGCGGATGCCGCTGGTACAGATCGGCCAGGCTGGGCGCAATGACCGATGCTGCCATCAAGGCGCTTACCCCCACCCGCACCCAGCCGCTGGGGCCGCTGATCTTGCCGCTGAGGGCGCTGTCGAGCTCGGCTGTGGTGTCCTGCATGCGCCGCGCGTAGGCCAAAAAGGTGTCGCCCTCGTCCGTCAGGCTCAGGCCATGGGTGCTGCGGTGCAACAGCCGTACGCGGCAGGCCGCCTCCAGCCGGATCAGCGCGCGGGTGATCTGGCTGACCGGTACGCCGCGCTCGCGCGCTGCGGCCGAAAGCGTGCCCAGCTCGGCGATGCGGATGAACAGTGCCAGGTCGTCGAGTTGGAGTTGCATGGCCGCTATTGTGGTTGGCTTTGCAATTTATGCAAAACCAATAGCCATATTTTGCGGTTTCAGGCGTTTGCTTATGCCAATAAAGTGAGGCACCACTCTGAACAGCACACGCTATGACGACACCACTGGAGAAGCGGGCCGAAATCCACAAACAAGCTCTGCAAAGAGCCCAGGCCCTGCGGCGCGAAGCCATGGATCATGCCTGGCGAGGTGCAGGCGAATGGCTGGCCCGCGCTGGGCGGGCCGTGTGGATGGGGTTATTGGCGCTATGGCGAAATCAGCGGCGGTGGTCGCGACCATCGCGGTCACGCCAGTGCGGGCCGCCGCGACCGTAGCGCCAGTCGGGCCGGTCGTAAGGGCGCGGCACCACCAGCACGGGGGCTGGGGCCACCATGACCGATGGCTCCACGTACACGCTGGGGCCATAGGCGCGGGGGCCGTAGGGCGCAACCACGCAACCAGAGAGGGCGCAGGCCATCAGCACCGTGGGACCCGCCAATTTGGCAACTTGCATACGTGAACTCCTGAAAAGAAACTGTCTATCCATAACGGGCCACGCCCTGGTTGGCCGACCTTTGGTTCCATGAAGTTGTGTAAAGCACCCACGGCCCGGGCGTGTAAGAAACATTGCTAAAGTCGCGCCCTGACTTTTCAACCCAGGAATTACGCAAGTCCCCCCTGTAAGCCCGAAGGGCGGTACAGGGGCGCTGCGTAAGTCCTATAACCACTACAAGGCTCCCACATGGCACGCATGGTCCACTGCATCAAACTCGACAAAGAAGCCGAAGGCCTCGACTTCCCACCCTACCCTGGCGACCTGGGCAAGCGCCTGTGGGAAAACGTCAGCAAGGAAGCCTGGGCCGCCTGGCTCAAGCACCAGACCATGCTGGTGAATGAAAACCGCCTGAACCTGGCCGACCTGCGCGCCCGCCAGTACCTGGCCCGCCAGATGGAAAACCACTTCTTTGGCAGCGGAGCCGATGCCGCCCAGGGCTACGTTCCCCCCACCGCCTGATCTTGAACGAGGCCATCGAATGGCTGCCCGACGGCACGCCGTTCAGCCCACGCTTTAACGACCGCTACCACAGCGAAGGCGGCGGGCTGGCGCAGGCCCGCGAGGTGTTTTTTCAGGGCTGCGGCCTGCCCGCTGCCTGGGCCGACCAGCCGCAGTGGCGCACTCTGGAAACCGGTTTTGGCCTGGGCCTGAACTTTTTGGTCACCTGGGCCGCCTGGCGGGCCGACCCGCAGCGGCCCCAGCTTTTGCATTTCGTGTCCATCGAAGCCTGGCCCGCCAGCGCCGACGATCTGCTGCGCAGCCTCCCTACCGATCCCGAACTCCAGCCCTTGGCGGCCCAGCTCCACGCCCAATGGTGGGGCCTGACACCCGGCTTTCACCGCCTGGTGTTCGAGGGCGGCCAGGTGGTGTTGACGCTGTGCATAGGCGATGCCCAGGCCATGCTGCGCGAGATGGCGTTCGAGGCCGACAGCGTCTACCTGGACGGCTTCAGCCCGCAACGCAACCCCGACATCTGGAGCCTGCACACCCTGAAAGCCGTGGCCCGGCGTTGCCGACGCGGCACGCGTGTGGCCACCTGGACCATCGCCCGCGCCGTGCGCGACGGCCTGGCCCAGTGCGGCTTCGAGGTGCAGAAAACCCCGGGCGTGCCGCCCAAGCGCGACAATCTGCAAGGGCAGTTCAACCCCGCATGGGAGCCCCGCAAGGCGGAAGCCACCATTTCCATGTCGCCCAGTTACTGCATCGTCATTGGCGCAGGCCTGGCCGGAGCCGCCGTGGCCGCCAGCCTAGCGCGGCGCGGCTGGCAGGTCACAGTGCTGGATGCCGCCGACACACCGGCTGCAGGTGCTTCCGGCCTGCCCGGTGGGCTGCTGGCCCCGCTGGTGTCCAAAGACGACAACCTGGCCTCGCGCCTGTCGCGCTGCGGCGTGCGGTCCACATTGCAGCAGGCGCAGGCGCTGTTGGAAATCGACCAGGACTGGCAGCCCTCGGGCGTGCAGGAATGGCAAGCCGAAGGTGCACCGTTGTGGCATGCCCACGCGGGCTGGATAAAGCCCGGCCGCCTGGTGCAAGCCTGGCTGGACCACCCACGCATCACCTGGCAAGGCGGGGCGCAGGTAGATAAATTGCAACCCACGCCAGAAGGCTGGCAAGTGCTGGACGCGCAGGGCCAGGTGTTGGCACAAGCGCCCCTGGTCGTGGTGGCCGCTGGCATGGCCAGCCGGACGATGACTGGAACGGAGTTACCTCTGCAGCCCATCCGCGGCCAGGTGTCCATAGGGCAACGTGGCGCTGAAACCTTGCCGCCCTACCCCGTCAACGGCCACGGCAGCTTCCTCCCCGACCTGCCCACGCCGCAAGGCCGTATCTGGGTGATGGGTGCGAGCTATGACCGCGACAACGCCATGGCCACCATCACCGCAACCGATCACCAGGCCAACTTTGAACGCCTGCAAGTGCTGCTGCCCGAAGCCGCCACCGCCCTGCAAAGCCAATTTGACGACGGCACCGTCCAAGCCTGGGCCGGTATCCGTTGCGCGGCCCCAGACCGTTTGCCCATGGTGGGCCCCATAGCCCCTGGCCTGTGGGCCAGCACAGCCATGGGTTCGCGCGGTCTGTCGTTTGCCCACCTGTGCGCCGAGCTGCTGGCGGCGCAACTGCACGGCGAGCCCTGGCCGGTAGAGAAAAAAGCGGCGGCGGCGCTGGATGTGCGGCGCTACCTCAGCGGTGGGCGCGGATAGAGGCCACGATGCCCAGGGTGAACAGCGCTACCGCCAGCCACTGCAAACCGCCCGGCCACTGCCCGTCCCACACGAACGAATAGAACAGGCCAAACAGGGTTTCGCTGACGATCATCTGGCCGCACAGGCTGGCGCTCAGGCGCTGCGAGGCGAAGTTCCAGCAGGCAGAGGCCAACCAGCCCGCGCCCACGCCAATTGCTATAAATACAATAGCTTCTTGTGCCGATACCATGGGCACGAGCAGCTCTTTTGACCCCAAACCTTGTAGCAGCCACGCCGCCAGAGCCGTCAGGCCAGTGGCAATGCCCAGCCAGTTGGTCCAGTCGCGGGCACTGACCTCGGGGTGGCGTTGCAGCCAGGCGGCGTTCCACACCGCGTACACCGTCCAGCTCACCAGGGCCGCCAACGCAAACGCCAGGCCACGCACCGCGTGGGGATACACCGCCGCATCGTCCACCGGCACGGCCCAGAACATCAGCACCAGCCCGGCCACCGTGAGCCCCAGGCCCGGCAGCAGCGCGGCCCAGCGCAGGTGCGCAGGCTTGCCAAGCAACATGACCCAGATAGGAATGGTGCCGATGATCAGCGTGGGCAACTCGGTACCCACATCCACAATAGCCTGCGCCAGCAAACCGTAGTAGCCGGTAAAGCCCAGCACGCTTAAACCTAGGGCTGCCCGAGCCTGCTGCCGGGTGGGCCGCAGGCGCGAGCGCCAACCCACCAGCACCAGCACGGCCGAGAACGCGCCATACACCACGAACCGCCCGATGGCCATGTCTACCGCCGCCATGCCGGTGAGCAGGCGCGGTGCCACAAACACCAGGCCCCACAGCGCCCCGGCTGCCAGGCCCGCCAGAATCCCGCTCAGCAACGCTTAACGTGACACAACTTTCATGGCTCGGCGTGCTCTGCACCCGAGTCCATGAAAGTTAGGCCGCCCCGAATCCATCGTCGGCGGCAATCACTGCGCCGTTCAAAAAGTGGCTCTGCCCGCTGGCCAGCAGCACCAGCAGCGCGTCCAGATCTTCCGGCTTGCCGATGCGTTTGCGCGGCAGCATCTGCACCAGCTTCTGGCCCTGCTCGGTGCCCCAGTGGTGGTGGTTGATCTCGGTGTCGATGTAGCCGGGGCAGATGGCGTTGACGTTGATGCCGTACTTGCCCCACTCCACGGCCATGGCCTTGGTCATCTGGATCACCGCCGCCTTGCTCATGCAGTACACGCCGATCTGCGGCAGCACCTTGAGCCCGGCCATGCTGGCGATGTTGATGATGCGCCCACCGGTGTAGCTGCCGGGGGCCGAGCCCTGCGCCCGCGCCAGCATGCGCTTGCCCACCGCCTGGGCCACAAAAAACGCGCCACGCACATTGGTGTTAAACATGAAGTCGAAGTCGTCCTCGCCCACGTCCTGCAGGCGTTGGGTGGTGCTGACCCCCGAGTTGTTGACCAGGATATCGATGGAGCCGACCTCGGTTTCGGTGTGCGCCACGGCGGACTGGATCGAGTCGTTATCGCTCACGTCCAGCTCCACCACGGTGGCGTCGCCGCCCTCGCCGATGATCTGCGCGCGCAGCTCCTTGAGCTTGTCGACGCGGCGGCTGGCCAGCACCACGGCCGCTCCGGCCTGCGCCAGCGTGCGGGCAAACTGGGCCCCCAGGCCGCCCGATGCGCCGGTGACCAGGGCTACCCGGCCCGAAAGATCCATGCTGTATGCCATGCTGAGAGTCTCCACACTGTAGTTCCCGACCATTGTGACAGCGCGTGACAACGGTATCAGGACAGTCCGCATAAAATCGCGGCGATTTTGTACTGCTTGTAACCCCGTGGTAACTGTACGCAGGCCACCGCCCCACCCGAAAAGAACCACATGACAAACGAAGAGATCCTGGCCCAGTTTGGCCCCCGTGAAGCAATGGAATACGACGTGGTCGTGGTCGGTGGCGGCCCCGGGGGATTGGCCACCGCTATCCGCCTGAAACAGCTGGCGGCGGAAAAAAACACGGACGTGTCGGTGGTAGTGCTGGAAAAAGGCTCCGAGCCCGGTGCCCACATCCTCAGCGGCGCGATCATGGACCCCATCGCCCTGGCCGAGCTGTTCCCCGACTGGAAGGCCATGGGTGCCCCGCTGAACCAGCCGGTAACCGACGACGCGATGATTTTTCTGGGTGAAAAATCCGCCCTGCGCACGCCCAACTTCCTGCTGCCTGCCTGCTTCCAGAACCACGGCAACTACATCATCAGCCTGGGCGCGCTCACCAAGTGGCTGGCCGAGCAGGCCGAAGCCCTGGGCGTGGAAATCTTCCCCGGCTTCGCCGCTGCCGAGGTGCTATACAACGCCGACGGATCGGTCAAGGGCGTGGCCACCGGCAATATGGGCATCGGCAAAGAGGGCGAGCCGACGGCCGATTTCCAGATCGGCATGGAGCTGCATGGCAAGTACACCGTGTTTGCCGAAGGTGCGCGGGGCCACCTGGGCAAGCAGCTCATCGCCAAGTTCAAACTCGACGACGGCAAAGACCCGCAGACCTACGGCCTAGGCATCAAGGAAGTGTGGGAAATCGACCCGAAACGCCACCAGCCCGGCTTTGTGATGCACACCGGCGGCTGGCCGCTGGACAACAGCACCTACGGCGGCGCTTTTCTGTACCACATGGAAGGCAACAAGGTCACGCTGGGCTTTGTGACCGGGCTGGACTATGCCAACCCCTACCTCAGCCCGTTTGAAGAATTCCAGCGCTGGAAAACCCACCCCAACGTACGCTGGTATCTGGAAGGCGATGCCGAGCACGGTGTGAAGCCCGCCAAGCGCCTGGGCTACGGTGCCCGCGCCATCACCGCCGGTGGCCTGTCCAGCCTGCCCAAAACCGTGTTCCCCGGCGGCGCGCTGGTGGGCTGCGACGCGGGCTTTTTGAACGTGAGCCGCATCAAGGGCAGCCACGCCGCCATCAAGACCGGCATGCTCGCCGCCGAGGCCGCCTACGCTGCCGTTACCAGTGGCCGCCAGCACGACGAGCTCAGCGCCTACCCCGAGGCCTTCGAGACAAGCTGGCTGCACACCGAACTGCACAAGGCGCGCAACTTCAAGGCCTGGTTCAAGAAGGGCCTGCTCACCGCCACCATCATGAACGGTGTGGAGCAATTCGCCCTGCGCGGCCACATCCCCTGGACGCTGCGCCGCGACAAGCCCGACCACGCCTACCTTAAGCCCGCGTCGCAGTGCAAACCCATCGTGTATCCCAAGCCCGACGGCAAGCTGACCTTCGACCGCCTCAGCAGTGTGTTCATCAGCAACACCAACCACGCTGAAAACCAGCCCGCACATTTGACGCTCAAGGATGCCAGCGTGCCGGTCAGCATCAACCTGCACAAGTACGCCGGCCCCGAGGCCCGCTACTGCCCTGCCGGTGTCTACGAGTTCGTGAAAACCGACACCGGCCAGGACCGCCTGCAGATCAACGCGCAAAACTGCGTGCACTGCAAAACCTGCGACATCAAGGACCCCACGCAAAACATTGTGTGGGTTACGCCCGAAGGCGGCGGCGGGCCAAACTACGCAGGGATGTAAGTTCGCCGCAACCACCGTGTACCGTTAATTATTTAACATATTTTGCATACAAAATAAATAGAAGCTCCGGTAGAATACACAACGCCCTCTTCATCCGAAGGGTTAGGCGTGGTTTTCAAAAAGGGGCTTCCGGTCATGGTGTCGAAACATCAGTCAACGTCGGTTTTCGCCGTCGTACTTGCGTGGATTTTTGCGGTCACGGGTCTGTTCTCCGGTGCCGCGCTTGCGCAGACCGCCAGCACTCCGCTTCCTTTGGGCAATGGCGTGGCCGTCGGACCGGGTTCGGTCGCTGCGGGCAGCAAAATCTACTATGCGTTCACCGTGCCAGCCGGTGCGAGCCAAGCGGTCTTTGCGATGGCCGGCACATCGGGCGATGCCGATCTGTACGTCAGGTACAGCGCCGTGCCCAGCGAGTCGCTCTGGGACTACCGTCCTTACAGTTCCAGTTCGAACGAGACCGTCACCGTCAACAACCCCGCCGCCGGAACCTGGTACGTAATGGTGCATGGCTACACCGCGTATACCGGCGTCAGCTTGAAGGCGAGCCACAACGCGGGTGGCAGTGCCATTGCGGCCATGCCGACATTTTCGCCCGCTGCGGGAACCTATTCCGGGCAGGTGAGCGCGGCGCTGGCATCGACGACACCGAACGCCGTCATCCGCTTCACGCTCAACGGAGCGACTCCCACCACAGGCTCGGAGGTGTACGTCGCGCCCATCCTGATCACGTCCACCACCACGGTGAAGGCAGCCGCTTTCGCGACCGGCTACGCCGCCAGTGCCATGGCCAGCGCAACCTATACGATCCGCGATGCGATCCAGCCCCTGGCGAACAACGCCCCCATCACCGGCTTGTCGGGTGCCAGTAACAGCGTGGCGAACTTCCGGTTCGCGGTGCCGACAGGCGCCGCCAGCGTGACCTTCAGCATCACCGGCACTACGGGTGACGCGGACATCTACGTGAAGTACGGCCAACTGGCCACGACCACCGTGTATGACCAGCGTCCTTATGCAAGTGGCAGCAACGAGACCGTCAGCATCAACCCGGCACGCAGCGGGGACTACTTCATCATGGTGCACGGGTATTCCGCCTACTCGGGGTTGACGATCAAGGCCACCTACAGCGGTACCGCCTCCACCGGCAAGCCCGACCTCACGATATACCCCACCGCGCTGAACCC
This sequence comes from Rhodoferax sp. LS1P39, assembly GCF_056521425.1. Lineage (NCBI taxonomy): Bacteria > Pseudomonadati > Pseudomonadota > Betaproteobacteria > Burkholderiales > Comamonadaceae > Rhodoferax > Rhodoferax sp. LS1P39. Next base: position 15,464 of record NZ_JBWMAV010000019.1, read on the forward strand.
CTACTTCACCACGGAGACGTTCGCCAGCAATTCCTGTGAAATCGAGGAAGGTACGATCACCGCCGGCACCAAGAAGCTGATGCGCTTCACGACACAGTCCCGCAACATCGGTACGGCCGACCTGGTGCTGGGCAACCCGGCCTCCAGTCCGTCGTTTGAGTGGGGTGCGTGCCATGGCCACTACCACTTCCGCAGCTTTGCCCAGTACCGCCTGCTCACCCCCTCAGGCTCGCTGGTGCGCACTGGCAAAAAGGTGGGCTTTTGCTTGATGGACATCACCCGGATCGACACCGCCGCCAACCCGTCGCCGCGCTACACCTGCAGCAACCAGGGTATCCAGGCCGGTTGGGCTGACATCTACAGTGCGAACCTGTCCGGCCAATGGATTGATGTCACGGCCGTACCGGCGGGGCCTTACATCCTCGAAATCACCATGGATCCATTGAACGTCATCGACGAACTCGACGAAACCAACAACGTGACACGTATCGACGTGACAATCCCGTGATGGCAAGTCCTGGCAAAGAGGCATCGACATGAACTGGAAGATCGCATTGGCCGCAGGGGCTGTTGGCGTCGCAGGCACCTACTTCTACATGGCCAACGGCCAGGCACCTGCGACCCCATCGGCCGCCAGGACGGTGGTGGCTCCAGATGCCGCAGCGCCGTCGGAGCAGCACGACCATGGCGTGCCGCACGCGCACGGGAACGACCACCAGCACGACCACGATGCGTCCGCGAAACCCATGCCTCGCGTGGACACCCCGTTGAACGCACAAGCCCGCGCCGTGGTGCAGCAGTTCGATCAATTGCGGGGCATGGTCCCTGGAGACGCCGCGATTGCATTGGGCCGCCGAATCGAGGCAGGCATGACCCCGGAGAACGCCGCGGGCTACGTGCAAGCGCTCGTGAACGCCGACAACCCGGCGGTCGAACGTTCCGCCATGGCGGCACTCGCGCGTTCTGCCAACTCCGAGCAGATTCTGGCCTTGGCCGGTGAGTACAGCGTGCTGCCGCCCGACAACCGCGGGCGCATCCTCCAGACCCTGGAAAGCATGGCGAATCCAGCCGCTGTCGACGGCTTGACCCGCATTGCCGCCGCCGACACCACCGAGAAGCGTTCAGCGCTGGTCATGTCTGCGATGTACGGCATCGCCAATATCGGCAGCATGGACGGCGTTCAGTATCTGCTCGGCCAGCTCGTGCCGGGCCAAGCCGACCTCGCCTTGATGGCGTTGGAGCGGGTGCACACCCAGCAAGGGATCGAGATCATCCGGTCTGCGGGTGAAGGCAGCAAGGACGCGGCAGGCATCTTGCCCGCGTACCGCCCTGCGTTGACGCGCATCGCAGCGTCCGCCGGCAAGTCCTAACGGATGGTCGCGGCGCAGAACATCGTCTGGGTCACGCCCGAAGGCGGCGGCGGGCCGAATTACGCGGGAATGTGATTTTGAAGCCATATTTTCAGGCCTAAAATAAGGCACTAGCGCCCATTCCATGGGCGCAAGAAGCTCCTGTTTTTGATATTAAAAACAGGAGCATTTTTTTGTCCATCCCCTGGAACGCCACCCTTGCGCCCTGATGCCCCCACCCGCCTGGCCCAGTCAGCCATCTGGCTGATTCCGCTGCTGTGGGCGGTCAACTATTTTGTGGCGCGGCGGGCACCGGGGGTGATCGAGCCTTACACGCTGGCCTGCATCCGCTGGGGCCTGGCGGGGCTGCTGCTGAGCCTGCATGCGCGTGCCGAGCTGCGGCGCGAATGGCGCAACATTGCGGCGGTGTGGTACCAGTACGGGGTGCTGGGCTTTTGCGGCATGGTGGTCTGCGGGGCCTGGGTGTATGTGGGCGCGCAGACCACGGGTGCGGTGAACATTGCGCTGATCTATTCCGCATCGCCGGTGCTGATCGCCCTGGGCTCGGTGCTGTGGCTGCACGAACGCATGCGCGGGTCGCAGGCTCTCGGCGTGGCGATCGCGCTGGCGGGCGTGCTGCATGTGATCGTGAAGGGCGAATGGACGGCGCTGGGCCAGGTGCAGTTTGTGGTGGGCGACCTCTGGATACTGGCCGCCATGGTGTCCTGGGCGCTGTATGCGCTGCTGCAAAAAATATGGCCCAGCACCCTGGGTGCCACCGCCCGCCTGGCCGCCATCTGCTGGGGGGCCATGCCGGTTTTGCTGCTGGGCACCGCCTGGGAAATGGCCCAGCCCGAGACCCCGCCGCTGGGCACCGAGGCCTGGGCGCTGGGGCTGGCGGCGGCCCTGGTGCCGGGCATCATGGCCTACGGGATTTATGGCTGGGCGCAAAAGATTCTGGGGGCCAGCAAGGTGGCCGTCACGCTGTACCTGGGCCCGCTGTATGGCGCGTTGCTGGCCTGGTGGGTGTTGGGCGAAAGCCTGGGCTGGCACCATCTGCTGGGTGCCGCGCTGATTCTGCCGGGGGTGTTTTTGGTCTCACGTGCGGGCAAGCGTTAGGCGCGTGAACCGCCAGGTAGTCCTGCACGCCGCACCCGTGTAGGCGGTGGCCCCGTTCTTTGATCTAGCGCAACCACAGAGCGCACCTACGGCCTACACTGCTGCATACAACTTTGGAGGCACACCATGAAAATTCTTCTTGCCGTGGACGGCAGCGACCACACCAAAAAAATGCTGGCCTACTTGGCCACCCACAGTGAACTGTTTGCAGGCGTGAGCGACTACATCGTGCTGACGGTGCAGCCCAGCATTCCGCCCCGGGTGCGCTCGGTGGTGGGCCAGGCGGCGGTAGACAACTATGCCAATGAAGAGGCCGAGCTGGTGCTGGCCCCGGTGACCGAATTCCTGCTGCGCCACGGCATCAATGCCAAGACCAGCTGGAAGATGGGCCCCCCCGGCGAAACCATCGCCAAGTTCGCCGAAACCGAAAATTGCGACCTGCTGGTGATGGGATCCCATGGCCACGGCGCTCTGGCCAACCTGGTGATGGGCTCAGTGGCCACCCAGGTGCTGGCGCACTGCCATGTGCCGGTGTTGCTGGTACGTTAAAAAACAAGGCCTTTTTCAGGGCCTGAATCACCCCCTGGCGCTTATTCTATAAGCGTGAGCAGCTCCTGTTTTTGACATCAAAAACAGGAGCTTTTTGTTTTAGCTTTGGCGCGGCCAGAGCTGGGTGTCGGTGATGGCGCGCACATCCACCCGCACCGGCAAAATCCCGTCGCGGGCCGAGCGGTCGGCCACGGTTTGCAGGGCGCTGATGTCGGCCTCGCTCACCGGCCGCCCGGTCACCGCAGCGCGGCCCGTGATGGTGCGCGCCGCCTCGATGGGCAACCGGGTGAGCTGTGTATAGGCCTGGGCATAGGCCTCGGGGTGGGCCAGCGCCCAGTCGCCCGCGCGGCCCAGCCGGTCGAGAAACTGCACGATGGCTTTGCGCTTGCCGGGGTCGGCCAGAGCCTCTTCGCTGGCGGTGATGAAGCCCAGGGCGGTGTTGATGCCGCGCCCGTCGCGCAGGATGCGGCCCCCGTTTTGCAGCGCGATGGTGTAGTACGGGTCAAATATCGCCCAGGCATCGATCTGCTTGGACGAGAACGCGGTGGACGCGTCGGTGGGCAGCACAAACTTCACGGTGACTTCGTCGCGCCGCACCCCGGCTTCTTCCAGCGCGCCATACAGCTGGTACTGCGAAATGCTGCCGCGCGCCGACGACACCACCACGGTCTTGCCGCGCAGGTCGGCCACACTGCGCAGCGGCGAGTCGCCCTGCACCACGATGCCCAGCGAATCGGCCTTGCCCACGCGCGTGGCCACGATCTTCATCGCCGTCTTGCCCACCGCCGCCGCCAGCACCGGTAAGTCCCCCGCCATAGCCGTGTCCACCGCGCCGCTGCGCTGGGCTTCAAACAAGGGCGCAGCGCCCTGGAAGTTGGCCCAGCGCCAGGCAAACGGTGCGCCGTCCAGCGCCTTGGAGGCCTCGAACAGGGCGCGTAGGCCGCCAGCCTGGTCGCCCAGGACCAGCGCGGCCTGCGATTGCGCTGCGCTCCACAGCGGAAGTGCGCCGATAGTGGGCAGTACGGCGGCACGTTGCAGCCATTGGCGGCGGGAAAGGGATAAGGGAAAGTTTTTCATGCTGCGAAGTTAACCAACCCGGCCCACCGCCCCAACGACGCATTCCAGATATGCAAAGCCGATTTCCTGCGTTGGCAATCCGGTGGTGGCTGGTTAGCCTGTGGCCACACCTTTCTGTTTCAAGGATCCCCATGAGCGCCGTTTTATCCATTGACCGCAACGCCTTGCAACTCAATCCGCACCCGCAGCAAAAATTCTGGTTCGACCCCATCCCGCCGCGCACCAGCATCGCCGCCGAGCGCCGCCACCGGCAGGAGCGCCTGGCCGGTGCTTTCCGGCTGTTTGCCCGCTTCGGCTTTGCCCAGGGCCTGGCCGGGCACATCACCGCCCGCGACCCCGAGCTGACCGACCACTTCTGGGTGAATCCTCTGGGCGTGCACTTCTCGCGCATCAAGGTGTCCGATCTGCTGCTGGTCAACAGCCGGGGCGAGACGGTGATTGGCGACCGGCCTTTGAACAAGGCCGCGTTTGCCATCCACGCCGCCATCCATGAGCACAACCCCAACATCATCGCCGCCGCCCACACCCACTCCACCTACGGCAAGGCCTGGTCCACCCTGGGCCGCAAGCTGGACACGCTGACGCAGGATGCCTGCGTGTTCCACGACGACGTGGCGCTGTTTGACGACTTCACCGGCATGGTGGTGGACGAAAGCGAAGGCCTGCGCATCGCCCGCGCTTTGGGCGACCGCAAGGGCGCGATCCTGAAGAACCACGGCATCCTGAGCGCCGGGCCCACGGTAGAGGCCGCCGCGTGGTGGTACATCGCGCTGGACAACGCCTGCCACACCCAGCTGCTGGCCGAAGCCGCAGGCACGCCGCAGCCAATCGACGAGGCCACCGCCCGCCACACCCACCGCCAGATCGGCAAGCCCGAGGGGGCGCTGCATGCATTTGAAAGCCTGTACGAAGGGCTGGTGGAGGCGGAACCCGAGTTATTGGATTGAAGGCCATTTTTCGGACACAAAATCAGGCCTTTGCGCCCATTCCATAGGCGGTAGCAGCTCCTGTTTTTGATATCAAAAACAGGAGCATTTATGCCCCATGCCAGGCCGCTGTACTAGGTTCGCTCAGCCGGTGTTACAAAACTGAAAGGCTTGTCCGTGGGTGGTGCGTCGATGTTCATGACTTCGTAGATGTGGCCGTCTTGGCGCATCACGAAGAGGCTGCACGCCAGGGCCCCTGAGCGCCCAATCGAGAACTGAAAACTCGTCATGCAGCCTTGTGCTAGGCGCAGGTCCAGCTCCAGCAGCAGCCGTGGGTCGGAGTCGGCCGCCAGGGTGGCGAAATCGCGGACCAATTGGGTCAGTGCGTCAAACAGGGCCTTGTGGTGGGTGTGGTGTAGGTTGAGAGATCGTATGGGCATGGCGTAGAAATAGGGGCCGCGTCTGTTCTTGTTCTAAATGCGGGTCCAAGCCGGTGTGGTAGGCAGCTGGGGCCGTATGGGGCGGGGGCGTGCTGCCACCGCATGCCCACCCGCCGGGTCCAGCTTGAACACCGACACGGCCTGCAGTAGCTGCTGTGCTTGCGCATTCAGGCTGCCTGCAGCGGCGGCACTTTGCTCCACCAGGGCGGCGTTTTGCTGGGTCACCTGGTCGATCTGCACAATGGCCTCGCCCACCTGGGCCACGCCCTGGCTTTGCTCGTTGCTGGCCAGGCTGACCGCGCCCATGATGTCGGTGACCTGGCGGATGGCGCTGACGATCTCGGCCATGGTGGTACCTGCGGTGCCCACCAGCAGCGCGCCGTGGTGCACCTTGGAGACGCTGCTGTCGATCAGCACCTTGATCTCTTTGGCCGCGGTGGCGCTGCGCTGGGCCAGGCTGCGCACTTCGCTGGCCACCACCGCAAAGCCCCGCCCCTGCTCACCGGCCCGGGCGGCCTCTACCGCGGCGTTCAGCGCCAGGATGTTGGTCTGGAAGGCAATGCCGTCGATCACGCTGATGATGTCGGAGATCTTTTGCGAGCTGTCGTTGATGCCGCGCATGGTGTCCACCACCTGGCCCACCACCTCACTGCCTTTGGTCGCCACATGGCTGGCACCCTGGGCCAGCTGGTTGGCCTGCCGGGCGTTGTTGGCGTTTTGCTGCACGGTGGAACTCAGCTCCTCCATGGAAGCCGCGGTTTGCTGCAGTGCGCTGGCCTGCTGTTCGGTGCGTTGGCTCAGGTCGGCATTGCCCTGGGCAATTTCTGCGCTGGCCGTGGCCACGCCGTCGGCGTTCTGGCGCACATGGCTGACGACGCGTGTGAGCGAGGTCTGCATGTCCGCCATGGCCGCGAGCAACGGCGAGAACTCGTCGTTGGCATCGTCGCGCACGGCGGTGGCCAGGTCACCATCGCGCACCCGCTCGGCCACCGCCTGCGACACCGCCATGCGCCGGCGCAGCGTGCTGGCGACGGTCCAGGCAAACAGCGCCAGGCACACGATGGCAGCCACCACCAGCGACACCAGCACCTGGGTTACACGGGCGGTGCCGCTTTCGATCTCGCCAATCTCGTTGCGCAAGGCGGTTTCCTGGAACTTCGCGGTGTCGTGCAGCACCTCCAGCAGCTCGTTGCGCACGGGAATAGTTTTGTCCACCAGAAAGGCAAAAGCCTCGGCCTTTTGGCCCTGCTGGATGAGCTGGATGTTGGGCTCGCCCGCCTGCCAGAACCTGGCCACCAGCGGCGCAATCTTGGCGTAGCGCTCGCGGCCTGCGGCATCGAGGATGTCTTTCTCATAATCGCTGAGCGTGTCTTCCAGAAACTTGCGTTTGGCCGCAATGTCGGCCAGGGTGGTGGCCAGCTCTTGTGGCGTACGGGCCAGTATGGAATGGCGGATTTGCAGCGACACCCGCGTCACGGCCAGCTCCATGGCCGCCATGCGCTGCAGCTGCGGCACCCGCAAGGTGCCGGTTCGGTGGGCCAGGCTGGCTGCGGCAGACAGCTCCACTTGCGTAAAAATCGCCAATCCGGCAAAGGCCAAACCCAGGGCCAAGGCAACGGTGTAGAGACGCTTGGCGATGCCGAAGCTGCTGAAAAAATGCATGTGGTGGGTGCTCTGAGTGGGTTGCAAATGCGGTCTCCCGCGGGGCTGAATGCGGCGTTGGCAGTGTCTCAAGAGGGACACAGCCCGCCTAGCGCCGAGTGACACGCCAGCAACAACCACTTACGAATTTGCGCATCTGCTTTCGTTTTCACGCAAGTTTTTTTCAGCCTGTCGGCAGATGCCCCCCGTTCAAAGCCTGGGCGCTACCATGGCCTGACAATGCACGCCACCCCACCAGATCCGCACCAGGCTTTTCGGTTGAACCACCAAACACAGGATGTGGCTGAGTTCCAGGGCCTGCTGTCTTCGCACCATGCTGCCGTGCGGGTCGAGCCGTTTGGCTCGGCGGTGTTCACGGCGCAGACCCAGGCCATCATGATGGGCGGTGTCTGCGTGTCGCGCTCGGCGCACACCTCGGGAATGGGGCTGACCTTTGACGGCGTGTTTGATGGCTATGGGCTGACACTGCCCGCCTCGGGATCCCTGTCCGTGCACCTGGCAAAGCGGGGCCTTTTGGAGAGCGCGCCGGGTGGGGGCCTGCTGGTGGATTCCACCTCTGTCACCCGCACCGTGCTGGGGGCGGGCACCACGCTGAACCGCATCACCGTCAGATCGGGCACCAGCGTGCGCTCGCTGCAGAGCGGCTTCATGCGCTTCAAGGGCATGTCGCCCATGGCGTATTTGCGCCATATCCGCCTGCATGGGGTGCGGGCAGAGCTGCAGGCGGGGGGCGCAGGTGCCACGGTGTCCCACATTGCCTACACCTGGGGTTTCCCCCAGCTATCGTCTTTTTCCACCTTGTACATGCGTTCTTTTGGCGAGCGGCCATCGGCCACCCTGCGGCGCGCCGGTACGGGCCGCTTCTGAAAACAAAGGCTATTTTTCAGGCTGCCAATACGGTGCCTGCGCTTATTCCATAGGCGTTTGCAGCTCTTATTTTTGACATCAAAAACAGCAGTAACTGCTGGCCTTCACCCGGCCAACCGCCCGCGCTGCTGCAATTGCGCATGGCTTTGCGTTTTTACGCAACTTTTCCCTCGGGTGCCGGGGGGTTTTGGTGGCGGTGGGCGCGCGCGCTAGTATCTTCGGCGCATGCCTTTAGCCGATGCCCCCACCCAACCGGTGCGCCTGCAATTTCAGACGCACGATATCGACGAGTACCGCAGCATTGTCTCGGCCTACCACGCGCCGGTGCGCGCCGTGCCGGTGAGCCCTGTGGGGTTCAGCGTGCAGGCCCAGGCGGTGATGACGGGGGGCATTTGTATTTCACGGGTGCTGTGCCCCGCCGGGGTGGAATGGGCTTTTGACAGCGTGTTCGATGGCTACTGCCTGGCGCTTCCCTCGGTGGGCTCGTTTGCCGTGCGCATGGCGGGGCACCGCAGCCTGGAGACCCGGCCCGGCGTGGGCATGATGATGGACTACAGCAGCGTGACCCACGCCGTCCTCGGGCCCGACACCCTGCTGCCCCGCATCACCGTCACCACCCAAGAGATGCACAGCCGACTGGCCGAACTGATCGACCAGCCGGTGCTGCGCCGCATCCAGTTTGCGCCCGATGTGGACCTGGCCACGCCCGCCGCCCACCTGGCTGCGTCGCTATCGCGCCTGGTGTTCGAGGGCGTGGAAGGCGACGAGAACGAAGCCCCCTTGCGCAAATACCCCGCCGCACTCACCAGCCTGCGCGAAGCCATCCTGAACCTGGTGCTGGAATCCATTCCGCACAGCTATGGCCCGCAGATGTCGCGCCAGGCGCACCTACCCAGCCCCGGCCATGTCAAGCGGGCCATCGACTTCATGGCGGCCAATGCGGCCCGGCCTTTGCGACTGAGCGACATCGCCGCCGCCTCGGGCACCAGCGTGCGCTCGCTGCAGGGCGGCTTCATGCGGTTTCGCGGCATGTCGCCCATGGCGTATTTGCGCAATCTGCGCCTGCATGGTGCGCGGGCGGAGCTGCTGGTGGGCGGCGCAGGTGCCACCGTGTCCCACATCGCCTACACCTGGGGCTTCCCCCAGTTGTCGTCGTTTTCGGCGGTGTATGTGCGCGCGTTTGGCGAGCGGCCATCCACCACGCTGCGGCGCAGCACCGGGGCCAGGCGAGCGTAAATAACCACGCTGGAAAAAATGGCCTTGTTTCAGGCATGAAACAAGGCCCCTGTGCTTATTCCATAAGCGTGAGCAGCTCCTGTTTTTGATGTCAAAAACAGGAGCAATTATGCTCAGTGCCCTGCCGGTCCCGCTGCTGGCTTCTTGCTGAACAAGGCCCCGATCTCGCCCACCACACCACGGCGGAACAGCAGCACGCAGACCACAAAGATCGCGCCCATGATCACCGTGACCCAGGAGCCCACCTTGTCGGCCAGCAGGTTTTCCAGGCTGACGATGGTGAAGGCCCCGGCCACCGGCCCGAGGATGGTGCCCAGGCCGCCGAGCAGCGTCATCAACACCACCTGGCCCGAGGTGTGCCAGTGCACGTCGGCCAGCGAAGCCAGCTGGAACACCAGCGACTTCATCGAACCCGCCAGCCCGGCCAGCGAGGCCGAGATGACAAACGCCAGCAGCTTGAAGCGGGCCACGTCGTAGCCCAGCGAGATGGCACGCGGCTCGTTGTCGCGGATGGCTTTCAGGATCTGGCCAAACGGCGAATGGATGGTGCGGTGAATCAGCCAGAAGCCGCCCAGAAACACCGCAAACACAAAGAAGTACATGGCGATGTTGTCGCTCAGGTCGACCACGCCAAACAGCTTGCCGCGCGGTATGCCCTGCATGCCGTCTTCGCCGCCGGTAAACGGCATTTGCAGCGCCACAAAGTACACCAGCTGCGCCAGGCCCAGGGTGATCATGGCGAAGTAAATGCCCTCGCGGCGGATGGCCAGCAGGCCAAACAGCGCCCCCAGCACGCCACCAAACGCGGCCCCGGCCAGCAGACCCAGCTCAGGGCTCAGGCCCAGGTCGCGGCACAGGTAGCCGGTGATGTAGGCCGAGCCGCCAAAAAACGCGGCATGCCCGAACGACAGCAGCCCGGCAAAGCCCAACAGCAGGTTGAAGGCGCAGGCAAACAGCGCAAAGCACAGCAGCTTCATCAAAAACGTGGGGTACAGCACAAAGGGTGCGATACAGCCCACCACGATCAGCACGGTAAACAGGGCAAAAGTGCGCTGGCGTTCAGTCATAGCGTTCATACAGTCTTTCAGGCTTGCTTGCCGAACAGGCCTGCGGGTTTGACCAGCAGCACCAGCACCATCACCACAAAAATCACCACCGCCGAGGCTTCGGGGTAGAACACCTTGGTCAGCCCCTCCACCACACCCAGGCCCAGCCCGGTGACGATGGAGCCAAAAATAGAGCCCATGCCGCCAATCACCACCACGGCAAACACCACGATGATGAGGTTGGAGCCCATCACCGGGTTCACCTGCATGATGGGCGCAGCCAGCACCCCGGCAAATGCGGCCAGCCCGGCCCCTACCGCGTAGGTGGCCGTCAGCAGCACCGGCACGTTGATGCCCAGGGCCTGCACCAGGTCGGGCCGCTGGGTAGCTGCCCGCAGCGTGGCCCCCAGGCTGGTGCGCTCGATGGCGTACCAGGCGCTGAAGCACACGGTCATGGCCGCCACCACCACCCAGGCCCGGTAGATCGGCAAGTACATGAAGCCCAGGTTCATGCCGCCCTGCAGCAGCTCGGGCACCTCGTAGGATTCACCGGACACGCCGAAATAGTTCTTGAACACGCCCTCGGCCATCAGCGCCAGCCCGAAGGTCAGCAGCAAACCGTAGAGGTGGTCGAGCTTGTAGAGCTGCTTGAGCATGGTGCGCTCGATCACCACGGCCACCGCCCCCACCACCAGCGGCGACAGAATCAGCGCCCACCAGTAGCCAATGCCCAGCCAGGTAAAGCCCATCCAGGCCACAAACGCGCCCACCATGTACTGCGCCCCGTGGGCAAAGTTGATGATGTTGAGCAGGCCAAAAATGATGGCCAGCCCCAGGCTCAGGATGGCATAGAACGAGCCGTTGATCAGCCCCAGCAAGAGCTGGCCAAAGAAGGCGGGTGACGGTATGCCGAAGATTTCCATGGAGAGGTCTCGTGGGGGTGTCTGGTATCGCTCCCTCCCCTTCCGGGGGAGGGCCGGGGTGGGGGTGCCCCCATCCCAACCTTCCCCCGAAGGGGGAAGGAGCCATGCAAATTTCGCTTACTTCTTGATCAGCGGGCAGCGCGAGGCCGACAGGGGCTGGAAGGCCTCGGCCGCCGGGATCACGGCCTTGACCTTGTAGTAGTCCCATGGCGACTTGGATTCGGCCGGGGTCTTGACCTGCATCAGGTACATGTCGTGCACCATGCGGCCATCGTCGCGGATGGTGCCGTTCTTGGCGAAAAAGTCGTTCACCGGGGTCTTCTTCATCTGCGCCATCACCTTGGCGGTGTCGTCGCTGTTGATGGCCTTGACGGCTTTCAGGTAGTGCATGGTGGACGAGTACTGCCCTGCCTGCACCATGGTGGGCATGCGCTTGTGCTGGGCAAAGAAGCGCTTCGACCAGGCCCGGGTTTCGTCGTTCAGGTCCCAGTAGAAACCTTCGGTGAGGTACATGTTCTGGGTGGTTTTGAGGCCCAGCGAATGGATGTCGGTGATGAACATCAGCAGGCCCGCGAGCTGCTGCTTGCCGGTGATGCCAAATTCAGCCGCCTGCTTGATCGAGTTGATGGTGTCGCCACCCGCATTGGCCAGGCCAATGATCTGCGCGCCCGAAGACTGGGCCTTGAGCAGGAACGAGGAGAAATCCGAGGTGGGGAACGGATGGCGCACACCACCCACCACCTCGCCGCCGCTGGTCTTGACCACGTCGGACGCGTCTTTTTCCAGCGCGTGGCCAAAGGCGTAGTCGGCGGTCAAGAAGAACCATTTCTTGCCGCCTGCCTTGGTCACGGCTTTGGCCGTGCCATTGGCCACCGCGTAGGTGTCGTAGGCCCAGTGCACAGTCACGTCGTTGCAGGCTTCGTTGGTGATAGCGGTGGAGCCCGCGCCGTTGATCAGCACGATGCGGTTCTTTTCCTTGCCGATTTTTTGCACCGCCAGCGCGGTGGAGGACGTGACCAGCTCGGTCACCACATCCACCTTGTCGCGCTCGATCCATTCACGCGCTTTGTTGCTGGAGATGTCACCTTTGTTCTGGTGGTCGGCCGAGACCATTTCGATTTTGAACGTGGGCTTTTCCGCTGCCGTAAAGTCGTCAATGGCCATCTTGGTGGCAATGACGGTGCCGTTGCCGGCCAGGTCTGAGTAGGTGCCCGACAGATCGGTCAGCACGCCGATCTTGACGGTGCCGTCTGACACCTGGGCCTGGGCGGCGGTGGCCAAAACGATGGACAAGGCTACCGCTTGGGCAAGAGGTTTGAGTTTGCGTTTCATGGAAAGTCTCCTTGGATCAACAGTTAAAAATTCAAACCCCAAGCAGGGCTTGCATCGCGCTGGTCTTCTCCGCCAGCTCATCTTTGTGCACCACCATGGCCACCTGGCCATGCTCCAACACGTAATGCCGGTCCGCCAACGGGGCGGCAAAGCGGAAGTTTTGCTCCACCAGCACGATGGTGTAGCCCCGGGTTTTCAGCAGGCGGATCACTTCGCCCAGCTTTTTGACGATCACCGGGGCCAGGCCTTCGGTGATCTCGTCGAGCAACAGGGTTTTGGCCCCGGTGCGCAAGATGCGCGCCATGGCCAGCATCTGCTGCTCGCCGCCCGACAGCCGGGTGCCGGGGCTGTTGCGCCGCTCCAGCAGGTTGGGAAACAGGGTGTAGATCTCGTCCAGCGTCATGCCGCCGGGCGACACGATGGGCGGCAGCAGCAGGTTTTCTTCGGTGGACAGGCCTGCGAAGATGCCGCGCTCTTCCGGGCAGTAGCCCATGCCCATGCGGGCAATGCGGTGCGGGGCCACGCCGGTGATCTCCTGCCCGTTGAACTGGATGGAGCCGGTGCGCTTGCCCACCAGGCCCAGAATCGCCTTGAGCGTGGTGGATCGGCCTGCGCCGTTGCGGCCCAGCAGGGTGACCAGCTCGCCGGTGTTCACGTGCAGGTCCAGGCCGTGCAGGATGTGCGATTCGCCGTAGTAGGCGTGCAGGCCTTTCAGGCGTAAAACTTCTTTGCCGGTATTCACGTCGCTCATGCTTCCACCCCCACATAGGCTTCCAGCACGCGCGGGTCTTGGGACACGGTGGCGTAGTTGCCCTCGGCCAGCACGCTGCCGCGCTGCAACACGGTGATGGTGTCGCACAGCGACTCCACCACCGACAGGTTGTGCTCCACCATCAAAATGGTGCGGTTTTTCGATACCTTGCGGATCAGCTCCACCACCCGGCCTACGTCCTCGTGGCCCATGCCCTGGGTGGGTTCGTCCAGCAGCATCAACTCGGGCTCCAGGGCTAGCGTGGTGGCGATCTCCAGGGCGCGCTTGCGGCCATAGGGCATTTCCACCGCCACGGTGTCGGCAAAGCTTTGCAAATCCACCTCCTCCAGCAAGGCCATGGCACGGGCATTGAGCGAGTCCAGCCGCCGCACCGACGACCAGAAGTTGAACGAGTCGCCGCGCTTGCGCTGCAAGGCCACGCGCACGTTTTCCAACGCCGTCAGGTGGCCAAAGGTGGCCGAAATCTGGAACGAGCGCACCATGCCCCGGCGCGCCACCTGGATGGCAGTGTCGGTGGTGATGTCGATACCGTTGAACTGGATCTGCCCCTGGGTGGGCTGGGTGAACTTGGTGAGCAGGTTGAACACTGTCGTCTTGCCCGCGCCGTTGGGGCCGATCAGCGCGTGGATGCTGCCGCGTTGGACCTTCAGGTCGACCTTGGAGACGGCGGCAAAGCCTAAAAACTCTTTGGTCAGGCCTTGGGTTTGCAAAATGGTGTCATTCGCCATGCGGTTCCTAGTTTTTTGCGCCAGGGGTCTGCGCGCGGAGTACGAATTTTTGGATCTTGCCGGTGGATGTCTTGGGCAAAGGCCCGAACACCACCCGTTTGGGCACCTTGAAGCGGGCCAGCAGCGTGCGGCAAAAGAGGATGATGTCTTCCTCGGTGGTCTGTGAACCGGGCTTGAGCTCGACAAACGCGCAGGGCACCTCGCCCCACTTTTCGTCGGGCTGGGCCACCACCGCCGCCAGCATCACCGCCGGGTGGCGGTGCAGCACGTCTTCCACCTCGATGCTGGAGATGTTTTCACCGCCCGAGATGATGATGTCCTTGCTGCGGTCCTTGATCTGGGCGTAGCCGTCGGGGTGCAGCACCGCCAGGTCGCCGGTATGGAACCAGCCGCCCGCAAACGCCTCGGCGGTGGCGGCGGGGTTTTTCAGGTAACCCGCCATCACGATGTTGCCCCGAAAAAACAGCTCGCCCATGGTCACGCCGTCGGCGGGCACGGGCTGCAGGGTTTCGGGGTCCAGCACGGCCATGGCCTCTTGCAGCGGGTAGGCCACGCCCTGGCGGGCGTTGAGCCGGGCGCGCTCTTCGGGGGGCAGGCCGGTCCAGCTATCCTGCTGGGCACAGACGGCGGCCGGGCCGTAGACCTCGGTCAGGCCGTAGACGTGGGTGATGCGGATGCCAATGCTTTCGCAGCCTTCGATCACGGCGGCGGGCGGCGCGGCCCCGGCAATCAGGCCCTGCACGATGTGCTCAATGCCTTCGCGCAGGGCGGCGGGCGCGTGCACCAGCATGCTGTAGACGATGGGCGCGCCGCACAGGTGGGTGATGGAGTGTTCGCGGATCAGCGGGAAGATCACCGCCGGGTCCACCCGGCGCAGGCACACGCTGGTGCCCGCCACCAGGGCCATGGTCCAGGGGAAGCACCAGCCGTTGCAGTGGAACATGGGCAGCGTCCACAGGTACACCGCGTGGTGCGGCAACTGCCACGACAGCACGTTGTTGGCCGCGTTCAAATACGCGCCGCGGTGGTGGGTGACCACGCCCTTGGGGTTGCCGGTGGTGCCCGAGGTGTAGTTCAGCGCAATCGCGTCCCACTCATCGGCGGGCAGTTGCCAGGCGAATTGCGGGTCGCCCTGGGCAATGAAGCTTTCGTAATCGGTATCGCCCAAGGCTTTGCCGGGTGGGGCCAGATCGTCTTCGACCTCGATGACGAAGGGGCGCTTGTCACCCAGAATGGCCAGCGCTTTTTCCACCACGCTGGCAAACTCGCGGTCGGTCAGCAGCACCGTGGCCTCGCCGTGCTGCAGCATGAAGGCGATGGCTTCGGCATCCAGCCGGGTGTTCAAGGTGTTGAGCACCGCGCCCGACATGGGCACGCCAAAGTGGGCTTCCAGCATGGCGGGCACATTGGGCAGCATGACCGCCACGGTATCGCCCACGCCCACGCCCCGGGCTTGCAGGGCGCTGGCCAGTTGGCGGCAGCGGGTGTAGGTGGTGGCCCAGGTTTGGCGGCGCGTGCCGTACACCACGGCCAGCCGATCGGGGTAGACGTGGGCCGAACGGGCGATATAGCTCAGCGGCGACAGCGCCACAAAATTGGCGGAATTCTTCTCCAGGCCCTGCTGGTAAGGGTGCGTACTGCGCATGTTCGGCCTCCGTTGCCTGCGCACCGAAATCCGGCGACAGGTTTATTTTGTTGGCTGGATTATGGGCAGGGTTTTTTACAAGTTACTGACGGGTTACAGCCAACTTCCTCAGGAGTTTCCCTTAGTTGGTGATTCATAAGAAATCGGGCTCCTGCGCTTATTCCATCGGCGCAAGCAGCTATAAAGTCAATAGCAAACTACTTCAGTGTGCGCAGCCGCCGGTGCTTGCTAAAAAACGCCCACAGCAAAGCGCTGGCGTCCGGCCCTACGCTGTCGTTGAAGCGCAGCGTGCCGTCGCCGCCGCTCCAGGCGTGCTCCAGCCCGGCGATGCGGCAGACCGAAACAATGGGTTTGCGGCCCACACGGTAGTCCTGCGTCTGGAAGGCATGGCGCGGGTTGCGGCCTTTGGGCCGGGCGGGGGTGAGCAAGGTGACCGGGGCCAGGTCGGCGATGCCGTTGACCCGTAAAAACTGCTGCGCCACCTGCTGCTGGTTGACGATGCGCACCACCTTGTCGGCATCGCCGTGCAGCACGATGGCGGGCATGCGCGGAAAGCCGCCGCCATCGACGGTGGCCTGCACCGCCTGCGCCACATGGGTGCCGCCCCCGGTCTGCATGGCCCCAAAGGCCGTCATGCGGCTGTCGGCCGTGCCAAACACCGGGCCGGAATGCAGGCCCACGGCGGCGATGCGAAACGGGTAACGCAGCGCGATGATCTGGGCCAGCGCGGCACCGGCCGAAATACCCGCCAGGTACACCCGGCTGGCATCCAGCCCCAGCCTGGCCACCACATGGGTGACCATGCCCGCCACCAGCCCGGCTTCTCCACCGCCCTGTTGCGTGGCGCGCTGGTACCACTGCCAGCAGCGGTGGGCATCGATGGTCACCAGCTGCTGCGGGTACAGCACGGCAAAGCCCTTGCGCTGGGCCAGGGCGTTCATGCGGCTGCCCTGGGCGAACTCGGGCGCGGTCTGGGTGCAGCCGTGCAGCATGACCACCAGCGGCAAGGGTTTGAGCGCCTGCGCCTTGTCACGCAGCGGCAGGTACAGCCAGTAGGTCATGCGCTGGCCGTTGGGCGCGGCGTGAAACGAGCGGGTCCAGCTGCCGGGCAGCGCAGCGGGGGGTGCGGGTTTGGAGACGGGCTTGGCAGCGGGTTTGGAAGCTGGTTTTGCCGCCGGTTTGGCCCTGGGTTTAGGCGTGGCCTTGGGCTTGGGAGGAGGTTTAGGCGGTGCCAGCGCCTGTTTCACCGCGGCTTTGGTGGCCTTTTTGGTGGCCGAGGTGAGGCTGCGGACCAGCTGGTTTTGCTGGGATTTGGCGATACGGGTGAGGCTTTTCAACCATAGGCTGCTGAGACTTCTTGCCATGGCTGGTGGGGTTCCAAGTTAATCGCGGTCGGGGGCGATCGCTTCGGCGTAATCGTACAGCGCGCCCAAGACTTCTTCGCCGCGCTCGTCTGCCGTCTCTGACAAAGTGTCGATTTCGGCAAACAGGCCTTCGATGGTGCGGGCTCCGCCCTCCCCGTCAAACAGGCGCGCGGCGCGGTGGGCTTCCCAGCGGGCGGCTTCCTCCGCGCTCAGGGTGGCGGGAAAGTTGCGGGCGCGGTAGCGGAACAGCAGCTCAACCAGGCGTTCGTCGTCAAAGCTGGCGCGGGCCCCGGCCAATTTTTCGGGCGACAGGGCGCGCAGGTCGTTGAGGCGGCGGCGGTCGCCATCGCCCACGAAGCCGCCGTACAGGTCTTCGTCCACATCACGCGCCTCCTGCGGCGGGCGGCTGAACACCTCGGGCCAGATGGCGCTCATATCGGGCAGTGCACGTACCTCGGCGGCATGGGCGCGCAGCGTGTCGCCCACCAGGCCCCAGCGCTCGGCCAGCGCGGGCGACAGGGTTTTCAGGTTGGACACCACCATGGGCGACTTGTTCAGGTGGATGGTCTTGATAGGCAGGCGGGTCACGCCCTCGGGCAGGTCTTCGGCCTTGCTGAACAGGCGCAGGCGGATGTCGGCGGCGTTCATCTGGCCCAGTTCAGCCGGGCTGTGGGCCAGGTCCCAGGCAATCAGCTCGTTTTTGTGCTGCGGGTGCATGGCCAGCGGCCACATCAGCGCCAGACAACCCTGCTGCGCCGGGAACATGCCGGAGATATGCAAAAACGGCTTGGCCGTCTGCAGCGTGGTGGGCAGGCCTAGTTCCGCCGCCACGCGGTCTTTTTTGTGCAAGCCCAGGCAGAAGTCGAACAGGCGCGGCTGGGCGGTGCGGATAAGGCGGGCCAGGGCGATGGTGGCGCGCACGTCGGACAAGGCATCGTGCGCGGCCTCGTGCAGCAGGCCGTTGGCACGGGCCAGGTCTTCGAGCCGAAAACTGGGCTG
This sequence comes from Rhodoferax sp. LS1P39, assembly GCF_056521425.1. Classification (NCBI taxonomy): domain Bacteria; kingdom Pseudomonadati; phylum Pseudomonadota; class Betaproteobacteria; order Burkholderiales; family Comamonadaceae; genus Rhodoferax; species Rhodoferax sp. LS1P39. The sequence continues at coordinate 33,498 of NZ_JBWMAV010000019.1, forward strand.
TCCATCGGGTTTGGTCGGCCATTCAATGCCTTCAGGCCGCAGGGCATAGGCGGTGCGCACCACGTCCAGCAGGTCCCAGCGGCCACAGTCGTTTTGCCATTCGCGGGCATACGGGTCGATCAGGTTGCGCCAGAACATGGAGCGGGTGATCTCGTCGTCGAAGCGGATGGTGTTGTAGCCCACGCCGATGGTGCCGGGCTGGCTGAAGGCTTGTTCAATTTCATTGGCAAACGCCACTTCCGGCACGCCGCGCTGCAGGCAGATTTGCGGCGTGATGCCGGTGATCAGGCAGGCCTGGGGGTCGGGCAGAAAGTCGGGCGCGGGCTGGCAGTACAGCATCATGGGCGCGCCGATCTCGTTCAGCTCGGCATCGGTGCGGATGGCGGCGAACTGGGCGGGGCGGTCGCGCCGGGCATTGGCACCGAAGGTTTCGTAGTCGTGCCAAAGAAAGCTGTGGTCCGCCATGCCGGGAGTTACCGTTTACCCAGGGCCAGATCGACACCCCGGTTGGCCAGCGCATCGGCGCGCTCGTTGCCCGGGTGGCCTGCATGGCCCTTGACCCAGCGCCAGTCGATCTTGTGCCCGGCGGTGTTGACCAGCGCGTCCAGCCGCTGCCACAGATCCACGTTTTTCACCGGTTCTTTGGAGGCCGTGAGCCAGCCGCGCGATTTCCAGCCCTTGAGCCATTCGGTCATGCCCTTGAGCACGTACTGGCTGTCGATGTACAGGGTGATGCTGCAGGGCTGCTTGAGGGCGCTCAGGCCTTCGATAACGGCCATCATTTCCATGCGGTTGTTGGTGGTGGCCAGCTCGCCGCCAAACATTTCTTTCTCGGTGCCGCCCCAGGTCAGCAAAACACCCCAGCCGCCGGGGCCCGGGTTGCCCTTGCAGGCACCGTCGGTATACATATCTACGTGGTTCAAATACAGCTTTCTAATTCATCAAACAGAGCGTCGTTTTTACCAGATGCACTAGCGGTGTCCTTTGTTGGCAATGGGCACCGGCGCATTCGCTAGGGCCTTGGACACCTTCCAGCGCGGGCCCAGCAGGCGCATGCCGCGCACCCGTTTCACCGCCACCACAAAATAGACCGAGCCGAAAATCGGCCAGTAGCGCTCGCCTGCGGGGTCCATCCAGCGCATGCGCTCCAGCCAGGAGGCGCTGCGGGCCGGGGGGCGGTAGCAGCCAAACTGCACCGACTCCACCTCGAAGCTCAGCAGGCGCAGCCAGTCACGCAAGCGCCAGTAGCCAATCGCCTCGCCCACCTCGGGCAGGTAGTTTTCGCCCAGGCCAAGGCGGTGCAGCAGCCGGGTGCGGCTTTGGCGCAGGCCCCACAGGCTCATGGGGTTCAGGCCCGCAATCACCACCCGGCCCTCGGGCACCAGCACCCGCTCGACCTCGCGCAGGGTGGCATGGGGGTCGGGGCTGAGTTCCAGAGCGTGGGGCAGCAACAGCAGGTCCAGGCTGTTTTCCGAGAACGGCAAGGCGGCAAAATCGCACGCCAGGGTGGGTGACTCCGGATAGGAATCTGTCGCCAAAGGCGCTATGGGGCCGTCGGTAGCCAGCCAACGGTGCGGTATGCGGTTATTCTGCAGCCCTGGCAACTCCGGCAGCCCGAGCTGGAGCGCATGGTAGCCAAACACATCGGCCACCGCTTCGTCGAAGCGCGCCCGCTCCCAGTCCAGCAGATACTGGCCCGGCGGGGTCTTCAACCAATCGTGCAAACTTATAATTTCGCTGCCCATGAACTTGCTTGCCCTGCCTGCTTTTGCCGATAACTACATCTGGATGGTGCACGATGGACAGCGTGCGCTGGTGGTGGACCCGGGCGATGCACAGCCGGTATTTCACGCGCTGCAGCAGCACGGTCTGCAGCTGGAGGCCATTCTAGTCACGCACCACCACGCGGACCATGTCGGCGGTGTGGATGCCTTGCGCGACGCCACCGGGGCCACGGTTTATGGCCCGGCGCGCGAAAACATCCCCACGCCGCTGCACAAGCTGCGCCAGGGCGATCGCATCACGGCCCTGGGCATTGCCTTCGATATTTTTGACGTTCCCGGCCACACCGCCGGGCACATTGCCTACTTTGCGCCCGAGTGGGACGGCGCACCGCTGCTGTTTTGCGGCGACACCCTGTTTTCGGGCGGCTGCGGGCGGCTTTTTGAGGGCACACCGGCGCAAATGCTGGCGTCGCTTTCCGCTTTGGCGGCCCTGCCCGGCAGCACCCGGGTATGCTGCACCCACGAATACACATTGGGTAACCTGAAATTTGCCCGTGTTGTGGAACCAGACAACGCCGCGCTGGCTCAATACCAGGCCGAGTGTGTCGCCAAGCGTGCGGCCCAATTGCCCACCTTGCCCTCCAGCATGACGCTGGAACTTGCCATCAACCCTTTTTTACGCACCCGCTGTGCGTCGGTCCAACAGGCCGCGCTGGCGTTTGATGCGTCCACCCTCGACGAAGCCAGCGTATTGGGCGCACTTCGCACCTGGAAAAACCAGTTTTCATGAAATTCATCCACTTTGCCAGCCTGTCCGCCCTGTTGTGGCTCACCGGCTGTGCCACGGTTGGGCCTAAGCCCGATGCCGCAGCCACCGTGCCTGCCAACCCGCAGGCTGTGCCAACGCCCCAGCAAGCCACCCTGCCGCACACGGCGGTGTACCCGCGTGGCGTGCTGCAGCCCATCACCGCCGCTGAAGCCGCGTCACGCGGTGTCGCCCAGCTCAAGGCCCCGGCCGACCTGTGGGAACGCATCCGCCGCGGCTTTGCCATGCCCAATCTGCAAAGCGACCTGGTGTCCGACCGCGAGCAGTGGTACAGCACCCGCCCCGACTACATCCAGCGCATGACCGAGCGCTCCAGCAAATACCTGTTCCACGTGGTGGAAGAGCTGGAACGCCGCAACATGCCCACCGAGCTGGCCCTGCTGCCCTACATCGAGAGCGCCTTCAACCCGCAGGCGGTGTCCAGCGCCAAGGCGGCCGGCATGTGGCAGTTCATGCCGGCCACCGGCAACTACTTTGAGCTCAAGCAAAACATCTTCCGCGACGACCGCCGCGACGTGCTGGCCTCGACCCGCGCCGCGCTGGACTACCTGCAAAAGCTGTATGGCATGTTTGGCGACTGGCAGCTGGCCCTGGCGGCCTACAACTGGGGCGAAGGCAGCGTCAGCCGCGCCATTGCCCGCAACCAGAAGGCCGGGCTGGGCATCACCTACAGCGAGCTGAACATGCCTGCCGAAACCCGGCTGTACGTACCCAAGCTGCAGGCGGTGAAGAACATCATCGCCAACCCCGACCTGTTCCGCACCGAGCTGCCGCTGATCGAAAACCACCCCTACTTCCAGAGCGTGGACATCTCCCGCGACATCGACGTGGCACTGGCCGCCAAGCTGGCCAATGTGAAGCTGGACGACTTCAAGGCGCTGAACCCTTCGGCCCACCGCAACGTGATTCTGGCCGCCGGTACGCCGCAAATCCTGCTGCCCTGGGACAACGCCACCGTGTTCACCCGCAATCTGGAAGCCTACACCCAGGGCCAATACGCCAGCTGGTCCGCCTGGACGGTGCCCAGCACCATGAGCGTGAGCGCCGCCGCCCAGCAGGTGGGCATGAGCGAGTACGACTTGCGCAGCGTCAACAACATCCCGCCGCGCATGCTGATCAAGGCCGGTTCGGCCCTGATCGTGCCGCGCTCGGCCACCATGCAGGACGTGAGCGAGCACGTGGCCGACACCGCCCAACTCAGTCTGTCGCCCGAAATTGTCAACCGCAAGGCCGCCGTCAAGGCCGGCAAGCGCGACACCGTGGCCAGCATTGCCAAGCGCTACCGCGTGAGCGCCAGCGACGTGGCCGACTGGAACGACCTGAAGCTGAACGCGGGCTTCAAGGCCGGGCAGCAAGTGGTGCTGTACCTGCCGGTGCGCATGTCCGCGCCCCGCAGCGCGGGCCGCAGCAAGGTCCAGGCCGTCACACGTAGCAGCGCCAAATCTGCACCCGTGGCCAAAGCCAGCACCCGCAGCACCGAAACCCGCAAGTCCAGCCGCAGCAGCAAAGACAAGGTGGTCAAAACCACCCGCAACAAATAGCAGATTGCTATTTTTTTAATAGCTTTCCGCGCTTATGGAATAAGCGCTAGAGGCCTAAAAAGCTCAAATATACCGTCAGGCCCTGAAACGCTCTTTGGCGCGGCGGGCGAAGTCGTTGGTGTAGGTTTTTCCCAGATCGATGCGGGCCGCCTTGACCAGCGGGTCGAAGCTGCCCAGGGCCGCCAGAGCGGTTTGGGGGCCGCCGTCGGGCAGCAGCCCGTCGGGTGAAATCGCTTCGCGGGCCTTGTTGAAGGCCGCCAGGTAGATGGCGCGGTCGCCCAGAAAATAGCTCTCGGGCACCATTTTCACGATGTCGCTGGGCCCGGCGGTTTGCAGCCACTTGAGCGCGTGCACCATGGCGTTGGCCAGCGCCTGCACGGTGTTGGGGTTCTTGCGCACAAACTCCAGCGGCGCATAGAGGCAGGCCGCCGGCATGGCCCCGCCAAACACATCCAGCGCGCCTTTCAAGGTGCGGGTGTCCGACACAACCTTGATGTCGCTTTTTTGCTCCAGCATGCCCATCACCGGGTCGTTGTTGCAGATGGCATCGATCTGGCCCGAGCGCAAGGCCCACAAGGCCGCCCCCGCCGAGCCGATGCCGACAAACTGCACCTCGCCCGGGCCTACCCCCGCGCGCGCCAACACCACGTTGGCCACCATGTGCGAGGGCGCGCCCAGCGCAGCCACGCCGATGCGCTTGCCCCGCAGGTCGGCCAGCACGCGGTAGTCGGGCATGTTGTGGGTGGACACGCCCAGGGCAATCTGCGGTGCCCGGCCCTGCAGCACAAACGACTGGAACATCTGGCCCTTGGCCTGGCTGTGGATGGTGTTTTCAAACGCACCGGCAAACACATCGGCCACGCTGCCGGGAATGGCCACGGGCGACCGGGCACCGCCCACCAGGTCGCTGATGTCCACCTCCAGCCCCTCGGCCTTGAAGTAGCCCAGCTGGTCGGCAATGGTCAGCGGCAGGTGGTAGAGCGCGGCTTCCCCGTCCACGGCCAGCGTAAGCCGGCTTTTTTCCGGCTTGGTCTGGGCGCGTGTAGCCGTCGCATGCAGGCCCGCACCCAGCAAGGCTGCGGCCAGAAAGGAACGGCGGGGAAATGGATGGTGGGTCATGCGGGTGGCGTTTGCACCAGCATAAGGCTCATCTATTTGTTACACATTGGGACCATCCCCGTCGGGGTTTGCCCGTAACGTTTTGAGCTAAGGGTTAACGTCTATCTACAAACGCATGCGCGATAGTGCCCAGATCCACGTACTCCAGCTCGCTGCCCACCGGCACGCCGCGCGCCAACCGCGTCACCTGCAGGCCGCGCGCCTTCAGGGCCACGCTGATCACGTGGGCCGTAGCCTCGCCCTCGGCGGTGAAGTTGGTGGCCAGAATCACCTCTTGTACCAAGCCGTTGCTGGCCCGGTCGATGAGCTTTTGCAGGCCAATGTCTTTGGGCCCCACCCCGTCCAGCGGGCTGATCTTGCCCATCAGTACAAAGTACAGGCCTTTGAAGGCCGCAGTGCGCTCTACCGCCGACTGGTCGGCCGGGTTCTCCACCACGCACAGCTTGGTCGCGTCGCGGGTTTCGTCCTGGCAGGTGTCGCAGATGTCGTTTTCGGTAAAGGTGTGGCACAGCGCGCAGTGCTTGACGTTGCCCGCCGCCTGCGCCAGCGCCTGGGAGAGCAGCTGCGCGCCTTCGCGGTCGTGCTGCAGCAGATGGAACGCCATGCGCGAGGCCGACTTCACGCCCACGCCCGGCAGGCGGCGCAGACCCTGGATCAAGGCGTTCAGGGCGCTGGAGTCAGCCACGCAGGCCCTTTGCTATATTTTCAGTAGCTGCTTGCGCCCTTGGAATAAGCGCTAGAGGCCTAAAAGGCTTCAATTCCATCAGAACGGGAACTTCATGCCGCCTGGCAGGCCGGGCATGCCAGCCGTCAACTTGCCCATTTTTTCCTGGCTGGTTTCTTCGGCTTTGCGCACGGCGGCGTTGAAGGCGGCGGCGACCAGGTCTTCCAGCATGTCTTTGTCGTCGGCCAGCAGGCTGGGGTCGATGGTGATGCGTTTGACATCGTGTTTACAGGTCATCAGCACCTTGACCAGGCCTGCGCCGGACTCACCGGTGACTTCGATGAAAGCCAGTTCGTCCTGGGCTTTTTTCATGTTGTCCTGCATGGCCTGGGCCTGCTTCATGAGGCCGGCGAGTTGTCCTTTGTTGAACATGGAGATTCCTAAGTAAGTGGTTGAAATTAAACAGGTTTTAGCGTTCCTGGCACGATTTTCGCACCAAAATCTCGCATCAGGGATTGCACCAGCGGGTCGCCCAGGATGATCTCTTCGGCGATGCGCTGTTTTTCATTGGCCGCCGCAGCATTGCGCTTGGCCGGGCTGTCGGCCACGCTGCCGACCTCAACATCCAGCGTGGCGTTGGGGGTGATCGACTCCAGCGCCACGCGCAGGCGTTCGCGGCTCATGGGCTGGCTCAAAGATTCACGTTCGATGCGCAGCCGCCAATTGCCACCGTCCACCGCCAGCAGTTGCGACTGCAAAGCCAGCTCGCGCACCAGGCCGCCCACGGCATCTGCCGCTATCAGTTGCTGCACCGTGGCGTGCCAGTAATCGCCGTCTACCGTGTGCACCGGGGGTGCAGCCACCGGAACGGGGCGGGCTTGCAGGCGTTCGCTGGGCTCGGCCTGTACGCGCACCGGCAGTTCCTGCACGGCAGGTATGACAGGCGCAGCTACCGGTGGCGGCGGTGGTATTTCAACCGGCTTGACCGCCACGGGAGCCGGTGCAGGCAGCGGCATCGGTGCCCGAACGGGCTCACTCAGAGTTTTTTTTTCCGCCGATTGCCGCACCGGGCTGCCCGGCTTGAAGGCCAGCAGGCGCAGCAGCACCATGGTCAGGGCGGCGTACTCATCAGGCGCCAGGCCCAGCTCGGCGCGGCCATGCAGGCACAGGCTGTAGAGCAGTTGGGTTTCGTCGGCGGGCATGGCCTGGGCCAGGCGGGCGGTGTCGGCGGCTTCGGGGTCGGCCTCATCCACCGGCATGCCGGGCACGGCCTGGAGCACGGCCATGCGCTGCAGCACATTGGTCATTTCTTCCAGCGTGGAGGCGGCGCTCAGGCCGTTCAGGCGCAGGGCTTCGGCGGTTTCGACCACGGTTTTACCGTCGCCCTGGGCCAGCGCATCGATCAGGCGGAACACGTAGCTGCGGTCCACACTGCCCAGCATCTGGCGCACTGTGGCCTCTTGCAATTGGCCGTTGCCAAAGGCAATCGCCTGGTCGGTGAGCGACAAGGCATCGCGCATGGAGCCCCGGGCCGCGCGCGACAGCAGGCGCAGCGCGCCGGTGTCGGCCTGCACGCCCTCGGTGGCCAGCACCTGGGTCAGGTGCGAGAGCACGGTTTCGGGTGCCATGGGGCGCAGGTTGAACTGCAGGCAGCGCGACAGCACGGTGACCGGCACTTTTTGCGGGTCGGTGGTGGCCAGCACAAACTTCAGGTATTCGGGCGGCTCTTCCAGGGTTTTCAGCATCGCGTTGAACGCGGTGTTGGTGAGCATGTGCACTTCGTCGATCATGAAGACCTTGAAGCGGCCCTGCACCGGCTTGTACACGGCCTGCTCCAGCAGGGCCTGCACTTCGTCCACGCCCCGGTTGGAGGCGGCATCCAGCTCGGTGTAATCCACAAACCGGCCGCTGTCGATATCGGTACAGGCGCTGCACACGCCGCAGGGGGTGGCGGTGATGCCGCCGGTGCCGTCCGGGCCTTGGCAGTTGAGCGACTTGGCCAAAATGCGCGACACCGTGGTTTTGCCCACGCCACGCGTACCCGTGAACAGGTAAGCATGGTGCAGGCGCTGGGTGGTCAGGGCGTTGCTGAGGGCCTGCACCACGTGCTCCTGCCCCACCATTTCAGAGAAATTACGCGGACGGTACTTGCGGGCGAGCACGAGATAAGACATGCGGGGATTCTAAAGGGCTGGCTATGCCCTTTCGGGATGCGACTAGCCCTCGATGAGGATGGCGCGAAAGTCGTTCACGTTGGTCAGCGTGGGCCCAGTCACCACCGAGTCGCCCAGCGCCTGGAAGAAGCCGTGGCCGTCGTTGTTGTCCAGGCTGCTGCGCGGGTTGGTGCCCAGCGCCCAGGCGCGGGCCAGGGTGGTGGGGGTGAGCACGGCACCGGCGATTTCTTCGGCTCCGTCCACACCATCGGTGTCCCCTGCCAGCGCATAGATGCCGGGCAGGCCGTTCAACGCCACCGCCAGCGACAGCAAAAATTCGACGTTGCGCCCTCCCCGGCCCTGGCCGCGAAGGGTCACGGTGGTTTCGCCGCCTGACAAGAGCACGCAAGGCGTTTGGAACGGCTGGCCATGCACGGCCACCTGGCGGGCGATACCGGCCATAGCCTTGCCCAGGTCGCGGGCCTCGCCCTCCAGGCTGTCGCCCAGGATGTACGGGGTGATACCCGCCTCGCGGGCCACCTGGGCGGCGGCTTCCAGGGCTATTTGCGGCGCGGTGACCATGCGGGTCTGGATGCCTGCCAAGCGCGGATCGCCGGGCTTGATGGTTTCGCCTGCGCCGCTTTCCAACAGGCTGCGCACGGCGGGCGGCACCGCAATGCGGTAGCGCTCCACGATGGCCAGCGCATCGGCACAGGTGGTGGGGTCGGCCACGGTGGGGCCGGAGGCGATGTCGATCGGGTCGTCGCCCGGCACGTCGGATATCAACAGTGTCAGCACCTGTGCCGGGTGGCACACCGCCGCCAGCCGCCCGCCTTTGAGGCTGGAGAGGTGGCGGCGCACACAGTTCATTTCGGAAATGCTGGCCCCGCTGTGCAGCAGCGCGGTGTTGACCGCCTGCTTGTCGGCCAGGGTCAGGCCCTCGCCGGGGGCCACCAGCAGCGACGAGCCGCCACCAGAGATCAGCGCAATCACCAAATCATCCGCCGTCAGGCCCGTCACCAGTTGGCGGATGCGCTGCGCCGCCGCCAGCCCTGCCGCATCCGGCACCGGGTGGGCGGCTTGCACGATCTCGATGCGCTCGCAGGGCACGTCGTAGCCGTAGCGGGTGACGACCAGGCCTTCCAGCGGACCGCTCCAGTGGTCTTCCAGCGCCCGTGCCATCGCGGCCGATGCCTTGCCCGCGCCGATGACGATGGTGCGGCCCTTGGGCGGCGGCGGCAGGTGCGGCGGCAGGCACAGCGCGGGCTGGGCGGCGGCCACGGCGGCATCGAACATGCTGCGCAGCAGTTGGGTGCGGTCGGTGGAGGTCATGGGCGCTATCTTAAGTTCAGGCGACGGCGTGGCCCGCCATCAGTTCCAGGGCTTTCACCAGGGCCGAGTGGTCCAGGTCGGCCATGCCGTTGGCGGCGCAGACTTGCATCAACTGGGCCGCACCGGCGGTTTGCGGCAGGGACAAGCCCAGCTCGCGTGCGCCCTGCAGCGCCAGACCCAGGTCCTTCTGGTGCAGGCGGATGCGGAAACCGGGGTCAAAGGTGCGCTTGACCATGCGGTCGCCGTGCACTTCCAGAATGCGGCTGGACGCAAAACCGCCCATCAGCGCCTGGCGCACCTTGGCCGGGTCGGCACCGGCTTTGCTGGCAAACAACAGGGCCTCGCCCACGGCGGCAATGTTCAGCGCCACGATGATCTGGTTGGCCACCTTGGTGGTCTGGCCGTCGCCATTGCCGCCCACCAGGGTGATGTTCTTGCCCATCAATTCCAGGAGAGGGCGCACAGTGGCAAAGGCCGCTTCCGAGCCGCCGCACATGATGGTCAGTGACGCGGCCTTGGCACCCACTTCGCCACCGGAAACAGGTGCGTCGATGTAGTCCGCGCCCAGCGCGTTGATCTTCAGCGCGAAGGCCTTGGTGGCCATGGGCGAAATGGAGCTCATGTCCACGACGATCTTGCGGCTGTGGCCGTCTTCCATCACGCTGCTCTTTGGTGAACTAGCCAGGCCCGCGGCAATACCGTTCTCGCCGAACAGCACGGCTTCTACGTCCGGGGTATCGGGCACCATGGTGAAGACGATGTCGGCACGGCTGGCCACGTCTGCTCCGCTGTCGCACGCGGTGGCGCTGGATGCGGTGATGTCGGCGTGCGCCTTGTGCAGGGTGTAATAAAACACTTGGTGCCCGGCATTGACGAGGTGCAAGGCCATAGGTACGCCCATGATGCCCAAACCGATAAATCCTAATTTCATAGCTGCTCCTGCTTATGGAATGGGCGCTAGCGCCCTTTTTGGTGAAATATTGGCCCACCCCCAGGCTCCGCTTCGCTCCTCCAACCCCCTTGCAGGGGGCGATACCAGTGGCCCGGCAAAGCCGGGGCCAGCTATCTCTGGCAGCGTTCGTTCTGGCTGAAACTGGGGGGGCCGTCGTTGGAAAAATGATCTTCAATATCCGCTTGCACCGCTAGACACCGGCCGTGCGCGCATCTTGGCCACCACCTGCTGGGCACCGGCGGCCATCAGCCGTGCGTCCGAGCTCACGGTGACAAACTGGAAACCCTTGGCGATGCGGGCCAGTGCGCCGTCGGTGGTGCCGTTGTGGATGCCTGCCACCACACCGTGCGCCTTGGCGCGGGCCAAGATATGGTCGATGGCCTCGGCGGCTTTGGGGTCCACATCGTCAAACACCGGACGGCAGCCCAGCGCCAGCGACAGGTCCGACGGGCCGATGTAGATCGCGTCCAGCCCCTCTACCGAGAGGATGTCGTCCAGGTTGTCCAGCGCCTTAGCGGTTTCGATCATGGCGAAGGTGACGATGGTGTCGTTGGCGTGCGTGGCGTAGTCGGCCCCACCGTACAACGTGGCGCGCACCGGGCCAAAGCTGCGCGTGCCGCGTGGCGCGTAGTGGGTGTAGGCGACGAGCTTTTGCGCGTCTTCGCGGGTGTTGACCATGGGGCAGATCACGCCATACGCACCTGCGTCCAGGGTCTTCATCAGAATGCCGGGCTCCAGCCAGGGCACGCGCACCACCGGCACCGTGTCGGTGGTGGAGATGGCTTGCAGCATGGGCACCATGGCCTGGTAGTCCACCATGCCGTGCTGCAGGTCGATGGTCAGCGAATCCCAGCCCTGGTGGGCCATGGTTTCGGCGGAAAAGCTGTTCGGAATGGCCAGCCAGCCATTCACGGCAGCGCCCCCCGATTTCCACAACGTGCGTAAACGGTTTTCGCGCATGGGATGCTCCTTGGTGCGGATGGTGCAAGTAACGGGTTTCAACGCTGGTGTTTAGTCATACGTTGTCTGATAACAAGGCAACTATCGCCGATTTACTCGATTTAAAACCGAGGGTTTACGCTAATAAACCCTATTTTAACCACAAGTTGTATGACGACTGATGGGCTTAACGGTCCAATGCGGGGCGCTTGGGGTCGAATTTCCAGCCCGGAATGATGGTTTGCATGGCCATGGCATCGTCGCGCGCCCCCAGGCCGTGCTGTTTGTAGAGCTGGTGGGCTTTTTCCACCTCGACCATGTCCAGTTCCACGCCCAGGCCGGGCTTCTTCGGTACCTGCACCAGGCCGCCCTGGATTTGCAGCGGTTCTTTGGTGAGGCGCTGGCCGTCTTGCCAGATCCAGTGGGTGTCGATGGCGGTGACCTTGCCCGGCGCAGCGGCACCCACGTGGGTGAACATGGCCAGCGACACGTCAAAGTGGTTGTTGGAATGCGAGCCCCAGGTCAGGCCCCAGTCGCGGCAGGTCTGCGCCACCCGCACCGAACCCGCCATGGTCCAGAAATGCGGGTCGGCCAGCGGGATATCCACCGATTGCAAGGACAAGGCATGGCTGAGTTGCCGCCAGTCGGTGGCAATCATGTTGGTGGCCGTGGGCAGGCCGGTGGCACGGCGGAACTCGGCCATCACCTCGCGGCCCGAGAAGCCGTCTTCTGCGCCGCACGGGTCTTCGGCATAGGCCACCACGCCGCGCATGTCGCGCATCAGCCGCACCGCGTCTTTCAACAGCCAGCCGCCGTTGGGGTCCAGCGTGACGCGGGCTTCGGGGAAGCGGGCGTGCAGCGCGTGCATGGATTCGACCTCTTCCTCGCCGCGCAGCACACCGCCCTTGAGCTTGAAGTCGTTGAAGCCATAGCGCTCGCGGGCAGCTTCGGCCAGGCGCACCACGGCCTCGGGGGTCATGGCGGCCTCGTGGCGCAGGCGGAACCAGTCGTTATCGGCACCAGGGTCTGTGACGTAAGGCAGATCGGTTTTGGTGCGGTCGCCCACATAAAACAGGTAGCCCAGCATCTCCACCGCGTCGCGCTGCTGGCCCTCGCCCAGCAAGGCGGCCACCGGCACGTCCAGGTGCTGACCCAGCAAATCCAGCAAGGCGGATTCGATGGCGGTGACGGCGTGGATGGTGGTGCGCAAATCGAAGGTTTGCAGCCCGCGCCCGCCGGTATCGCGATCGGCAAACTGCTTTTGCACCTGTTGCAGCACGCGCTGGTGCGCGCCGATGGGCTGGCCGACCACCAAGGCGGCGGCATCTTCCAGCGTCTGGCGGATTTTCTCGCCGCCGGGCACTTCGCCCACGCCGGTGCGGCCTGCGCTGTCGGTCAGGACCAGCAGGTTGCGGGTAAAAAACGGGCTGTGCGCGCCGCTGAGGTTGAGCAGCATGCTGTCGCGGCCTGCGACCGGAATGGCGCGCAAGGCGGTGATGACGGGGGTGGAATGGGAAGTCATGGTTGGTGCTTTCAAAATGGGGTGGGCTTAGTCGGCAGTGATCTTGCCGGCCTCGATCACGCGCTTCCAGCGGGCGAATTCGGTGGACTGGAAGGCGGCAAACTGCTCTGGCGTGTTGGCGATGGTTTCAAAACCCAGCGCGCCAAACTGCTGCTTGATGGCGGGGTCGGCCAATGCGGCCACGATGGCGGCGTGCAGCTTGCCGCGCACATCGGCGGGCAAGCCCTTGGGTGCCACGATGGCCTGCCAGGAATAGACCTCGACGTTTTTCACCCCGCCCTCGGCCATGGTGGGCACCTCGGGCAACACCTCGGAGCGCTTGCTGCTGGTAACGGCCAGGGCGCGCAGCTTGCCGCCCTTGATTTGCGACAGCACTGCGTTGATGTTCTGGAACGACGCATCCACCTGCCCGCCCAGCAGGTCCGAGATGGCGGGCGCGCCGCCCTTGTACGGAATGTGCAGGCCGCTGGTGGCCGTTTGCTGCCAGAACAGCTCTACCGTTAGGTGGTCGCTGGAGCCGTTGCCCGACGAGGCAAAGGTCATCTTGCCGGGGTTGGCCTTCTGGAACGCCACCACCTCGGCCAGCGATTTGTGCGGCGAATTGGCGGGTACCACCAGCACATTGGGGGCCTGCACCGCCACGGTGATGGGGTCAAAGTCTTTCAGCGCGTCGTACTGCACGCCCTTGATCAGGTGCGGGGCAATCACCAGCGGGCCCAGCGAGCTGACCAGCAGCGTGTAGCCATCCGCCGGTGCACGTTTGACAAAAGTGGCACCGATGGTGCCGGTAGCCCCCGCCTTGTTGTCCACGATGACGGTTTGCTTGAATTTTTCGGTCAGCCGGGGGCTGAGGGCGCGGGCTACCGAGTCGGTGGAGCCGCCCGCCGGGAACGGCACCACCAGGGTGACGGTTTTTTCAGGCCACGCCTGGGCATGCACACCGAGCGTGGCAACCAGTCCGAGCAATGCAGAAGCCAATATTTTTTTCATGGAAAACCTTTGTAGATGTGGTCAAGGCAATCAAATGGTAGCGCTACCTTGATGGCCAAATGATAGCGCTACCAAATTTCCAAGGCAAGACAAAATATCTAGGGGTAAACGCGGGTATGCCAGACCTGCTAGCAGCGCTCAGGTGCTGTCGCGCTCGATGATGGAAAAGCCGATGTCCACCACCGGGTGCGCCACCGGGCGGCCTTCGATGCGGTCCACCAGGCACTGCGCTGCCGTGCGGCCAATGGCATCGGCATCGATGTGCACCGTGGTCAGGGCCGGGTGCAGATCAGCCGCAAACGCCAGGTCGCCAAACCCCACCACCGCCAGTTGCTGCGGCACCGCCAGCCCCCGCGCCTGCGCCTCGGTCACCACACCCAGGGCCAGCAGGTCCGAGCTGCAAAACACCGCATCCAGATCGGGCACGCTGGCCACCAGATCCACCAAAGCCCTGCGACCACTTTTCATGGTGGTGGGCGCGGGCACGGTCACCACCGTCACCGGACGCAAACCGGCTGCCAATGCAGCCGCCTGGAAAGCCGCGTGGCGGCGGTGCGAACGCTCGTCGTCCCCGGCTACCACCGCCAGGCGGGTGCGCCCCTTGGCCACCAGAAACGCCACCACCGCCTGCCCCACCGCCTCGTGCGAAAAGCCGACCAGCATGTCCAGCGGCGTGGGCGTGTAGTCCCAGGTTTCCACCACCGGGATACCGGCGGCCAGCAGCCGCTTGCGCCCTTCGGGCGAATGCAGGATGCCGGTCAGCACAATGCCGTCCGGGCGGCGACCAATGATGGCATCCAGCAGCGCGTCTTCACGCGAATCGGCGTAGCCGCTCTGGCCCAAGATGAGCTGGTAACCGCAGGCATCCAGCGCTTCGGTCAGGGACTGCACGGTTTGCAAAAACACCGGCCCCGAGATGGTGGGCACCACCGCCGCCACCAGGCGGCTGCGCGCCGATGCCAGCCCGCCCGCCAGGCGGTTGGGCACGTAGCCGGTCTGCGCAATGGCCTCGGTCACCTTGCGCAGCACCTCCGGCGACACCTGCCCAGGCGTATTCAGCGCCCGCGACGCGGTGATGGGCGCCACCCCGGCCAGCTTGGCCACGGTATGCAAGGTCACTGCGCCACTACCCCGGCGGGCGCGCTTCAAAGGGGGAACAGGATTCATCGCCCGATTCTAGAAGCCCGCCGATCCTGGCTTACAATCGGAGGTGACGGACCTTCCCGCATGGTGAAGCGGCCAACCGGGTCAGGTGGGGAACCAAGCAGCCCTAACTGTGGAGCCAGTGCCGGGGTAAGGTTCGTCAACTAATTCACCAAAAAGTCAATGCTGGCGCGGGCTTAGGCAAATAGGTCGGCCCCAGCATCTCGACTGTGTAACTTGACCGCGTCAGGTCACCTCCCCCAAAAAAACACCAGGATTGCCGCGCATAGCGTGTCCGTGCGCTAAGGCCTGTGCATGAATCAGGGGTATTTCACCCCCTGTAACCTATAATCCACAGCCATGTTCGATGTCCAAGACTATCTGACCTCGGGCGGCCAAGACCCTTATGCCTTGTGGTTGAGCGGGTTGGCGGATCGGCATGCCAGGGCGCGCGTTCTGGTGAGGGTGAACCGGATGGCCGCAGGCAACTTTGGAGACTGTAAGCCCGTGGGCGAAGGTGTCTGGGAGTTGCGAATTGACTGGGGGCCGGGCTACCGGGTTTATTACGCGCAGGCGGGCAAGCGTTTGATTCTGCTGTTGGTGGGTGGCGACAAACGAAAACAACAGGCCGACATCGCAGAGGCACTGGCTTATTGGACAGACTGGCAACACCGAAGGAAGAATCCATGACAACAACCAAATCCCCGGCACACCGCCAAAACGATGTCGCCGTGGTGGAAATGCTCAAGGCAGACCCTTCCATGGCGGATGTCTATCTGGCGACAGCACTGGAAGAGTCCCATCTTCCGGGCGGGCAAACGGCGCTGTTGGCCGCCCTGCGCCACATTGCGGAGGCGCAAGGTATGGCAGCCGTGGCGGAGCGTGCAGGCATGCCGCGCGAAAGCCTGTACCGCGCCCTGTCGCCACGGGGGAATCCCACCATCAAGACGCTATTGGCCGTCATGGGAGCCGCTGGCTTACACCTCAGCGCCGTCAGCGCCGCCCGTGAACCAGATGGCTCCGTGGCGGCATAACCAAGCAGCCACTCCTACCCCTCAAAACCTCACTCCCCCACCATCGCCACCGCCATCGGCGTGTTGTTGGCGTTGTCCATCCCGCGCTCGGCATTCTTGCTGGCGATGGACGGTAGCCACAGTTCGATCACGCCAGGGGTGGCTTTCAGCGCGTCGGGCAGGTTGCGGATCCATACCTGGTCGGGCGCGCCCGGCAACACCCAGGGCACGCCGAGGTACTGCGACAAGGCTTTGGCACAGGCCTGGCCACCGTTGTCGCTGGAGGCGATGTTGGCGTTGAAATTGGTACGGTCATGCAGCACAAAGGTGGGCTTGGGCCAGGGCTCAGGGCGGCGCTGTTGGCGCAGGTCGGCGCTGCGCACCACGTTTTCCACCGGAGCCACCTGCACCACGGCGCTGACCTGCTGGTTCAAGGTGTCGCGCAGCACATTGGCCACGGCAAACGAGGCCGGGTCGTACACCTGGATGTACAGCGTGGTTTTGCGGGTGCAGGCCAGGCCGACCGCCAGGGCCCTGGCATCGGGCACCCGGGGGTCCACTGGCACCACGGTCGGCGGGGGCTGTACGGCAGGCGGTGGTGGAAACACCGAACCCAGGTTGGGTGGTGCCACCGACAGCTGGAACAAGGCCATCACGCCCAGTGCATTCCATTTTTCCACCAGGGTGTCGCGCAACTTCTGGCTGGCACGCGCCTGGTCGGCGGGGCTGGCTCCGTTGACCCAATAGCCCATGGCACTGCTCAGGATGACCGGCTTTTTAACCAGGCTGCACAGGTCTTGCACCCTTTGCTGGATGGGCTTGCTGCAGACGAAATAGTTCTCCAGCCGGTTGCACTGGCCGGTGATCTGCTCCACCAGCCGCTCTACCCCGGAGCCATCGACCCGGCGCATGGCGGGGCTGTCGCGGCGGCCCAGCAGGTCTTCGGTCTGGGTCAGCATGTGCTGGGGCAGCTTGGGGCAGGCTTCGTCCAGGGTGTCGATTTTTTCGGCCACCTTGGCATACAACTGGCTGGTGTCGTTCTGCAGGTCGGTGCTCTTGCGCTGCAACTGGTCCTGCACCTGCCACAGCGACACCACCAGCGTGCCCGAAGCCCCCAGGCCCAGCGTGGTGCCGATGGCGGTGGCCCGGGCACCGCGCCGCCACAGGGGTTCGGATGCCTTGGTCTCGCCGGTCTTGGTGCCACCCAGGCGGGCCGCCACCTGCATACCGTGGTGGGCCGGGCTGCGCCAGCCGGGCAGCAGGGCCAGCCATTCTTCGGTGAGGGCGCGGCCAAAGTCTTCGCCCAGGCGGTGGTAGCTTTCCCACTGGGCTTCGTCAAACGACTGGTCGGCGGTGGACTCGTGCGGAAAGTCGGGGTGCTTTTGCTTGTAGGCCAGCAGGTCCACGTCCAGCGCGTCGTGCATATTCGGTTTGACCACCAGCAGCGTGCCTTCGGGCCTGAACTCGGCCCCACCCGGCCCGGGGCGCGGGCGGTAGCGGATGCGCGCCAGCAGCACGCCCCGGCAGGAATGGTTGTCCTGCATGTCTTCGGGCGAGAGCACGGTGACATCGCGGCGCTCTTGCGAAAACAGCCGGGTCAGCACCCGGGCGGCTTCGGCGTGGCTGTAGAAGTCGATCTCGGCGCCAAAGTCGATGCGCGCCTTGCGCACCAGGTTTTCCAGATCGCCAAACTCGTATTCGGTATCGCAACTGGCATCGGACAGGATGATGAAGTCCAGCTCGCGCTTGAGCAGGGCATACACCCCGGTGTTTTCAAAGTGCCCGCCGTCCGACAGGTACCACCAGGGCCGCTCCACCCCGTAGAAAGTGGCAAATGCCTCGTTGAGCAGCATCATGGGCTTGGGGCACCAACGCCAGCCGAACCAGCTGACCAGCTTCAGCTCCGGGCTACGGGTGGGGGCGCGCATCCAGTGGCCCAGGCGCACGCCCAGCAGGTACAGCAAGAGCGCCAGGCCGCGCGAGGTGTAGGCCCCGGCCCCGGGCGATGCCGCCGCGCCCGACACCGCCACCCAGCGGCCCAGGGTGCCCACGTCCTGGCCCTTCTTTTGGGCAATGAAGGCCCCCGGCCCCACCTCGAAGCCGCGCCAGCTGGCGGTCACCGCCGCGCCCTTGCGGTCGGCGTTGTACAGGCCGCTGCGGTAGTCGCGCGTCTGGTTCAGGCAGGTGTTGACCAGATGGATGGGCCCGCCCTTGCGTTCCGGCGCATAGCTGCACATGTGCATGTCATCGCCGTCCACCACCTGGGTTACGTCGGAGCGCGGTTGGCTGGGGTCGTTCATGTGGCGCTTCTGGTTGCCCGCAGCCAGGTAGGCGCGCACCACACGGGCCCGGTAAAAGCTGTGCAGCGAAGAGGAATTGGCCATCTGCGCATTCGCCGCCGTCAACACCACCCAGGTGGCCCAGGCCGCCAGCAGCAGCGCGGCCCGCTGCACCGCAGGCACGTCTACAAACACCCCAAATGGGTTTAGCGCAAACACAAACCACTGCACCAGCACCAGCCAGCCCAGGCCCAGCACCACGCAGGCCAGCAGGCTGGCCAGGTTGACCAGCCGGGGGGCCCAGTTCTGCGATTGCTTGCTGGTCTCGGCAGCCATCTGCTGCAGCGGCTGGACCAGGTTGCGCAGCACCAGCAGCACAAAGCCCCCTACGCCCAGGCCGCCCCAGAGCCACGACGGCGTACCGTCGCGCTTATTGTCCAAGGCTTCCAGCCAGGCCTCCAGCAGCCACCAGCTCACCAGGTCCAGCGCACCCAGGGCCAGCAGGCCCAGCGCCAAGACCAAGGCCCCGCGCAGGGCTCCGGTCAGGCCGTGGCGGATCCTGGCCACCAGCAGCGAGTGCGATGCATCGCGCGACAACGCCAGCCACAGCACCACCCCGGCCTGGCCCAGGGTGAGCGAGCCCATGCCCAGCGCGCAGGCGTTGAGCCAGCCCGGCCCCTGCGCCACCGAGACCCCCAGGCCCACCCTGCCCACACTGCCCCACAGCACCGCGGTGCACAGCCCGGCCACCAGCACAAACACGGCATCGCGCAACCCCAGGTGGTGGACCACCAGCGCCTTGTCCCCGCCCGCATCGCGCGCCGCCCAGTAGCCTGCGATCAGGCCCGGCACGGTGGCCAGGGCCACCGCCAGCGACAGCACCCACCACGGCGTGTACCAGGCGGCCCAACCGTTGAACCACTGGAAGCGGTGCTGCAGCAGGTGCGGCGCCAGCACCACCAGGCCCAGCAGCAGGCAGGTGAACATCAGCTCGGTGTGGATGGCCAGCCAGGCCCGCAGGTAGGTGGCCACCGCCGTGCCGGTGTCGCGCGAGCCCGACGGGTTCAGGTAGCGGCCATTGCGGCGCAGCCAGGCCAGCACCGGCGAGGCCCCGTCGGCCATCAGCTGCTGGGCCGCGCGGATGCCGTAGGTGTCCACCAGCCGCCCCCACATCGCGCCGATGTAGCCGCCGCCCGACACGGTAGACAAATAATCCAGCCGCCCCAGCAAACCGTCGCGCGCCAGGCCCCGGGCCGCCCCGCCCTGGCCCCGGTTGTGCGCCATGCCGCGCATCAGCCCCAGGGCAAACGTGGCGCTGCGCACGCCTCCGCCCGACAGGGCCAGGCCCACGCGGGGCAGGTCCAGCTCGTTGCTGTCGCCCGGCCCCGCCTCCGGTGGCAACCCCAGCACCTGCTGCCGCCGCGCCAACAACGCCGCCCGCTCGGAGGCGCACAGCGCTGCAAAGCTGTCGGGATGGGGGTCAGGGGGCATGCGGTTCTCCGGCTATGGGCCTATTTTGGACCGCTACGCCGCAGCCTGCATCCCTACTATGCAGTACGAGCCTGTATAGTCAAGTACTACACAAAATATAGCTGCTTGTGCCCATCCCATCAGCACGAGCAGTCAAAAATCTTTGCAAACCTGGCCCTTGACCATGCTGAAGTTTCTATCCACCCGCTGGCACGGCCTGGCGGGCAACTCCCGGGGCGTGTTGCTGGTGATGCTGGCCATGCTGTGTTGGGCGGTGCTGGACGCCTGCAACAAGCGCCTGATGGCCGAGGGCATCCCGCCCCGGCAGGTGCTGTTTCTGCAGGCCAGCGTGGTCTTGCTGATGGTGGCCCCGCTGATCGCCTGGACGCGCGGGCGCGTCATCCGCACCCGCAACCCGCGCATGCACCTGCTGCGCGCGGGCTTTATCGTCACCTCGGCCGGGTGCGCCGCCTGGGCCGTGGCCCACCTGCCGCTGGCCGAGGCCAGCGCCTACCTGATGACCGGCTCGCTGTTCATGCTGCCGCTGGGCGTATGGCTGCTGGGCGAGCGACCGCATTGGCTGCGCTGGCTGGGCGTGGCGGTGGGCTTTGGCGGCGTGCTGGCTATTCTGCAGCCCGGTGCCAGCGCCTTCCACCCCGCCGCGCTGGTGGCGCTGTTTGGCGCGCTGATGGAGGCCATGCTGGGCGTGGTGCTGAAAAAGTATTCGGGCCACGAGCACCCCATCGCCATCCTCACCTGGAGCCAGACCGCCTGCTGGATCAGCTTTGGCGTGCTCAGCGGCTTCACCCTGCCCAGCGTGCCGCCCGCCCTGTGGGTACTGCTGCCTATCGTGGGCCTGGCCGCATCGGGCATTTACCTGTCGTACTTTTTTGCCTACCGCGCGGGCGATGCGTCGGCGGTGGAAGCGGGCAGCTTCTCGCTGCTGCTGTTCAGCCCCACGCTGGGCTATGTGTTCTTTGCCGAGACCCCAGCCGCCGCCTTCTGGACCGGAGCGGGCCTGCTGGTCTGCGGCATTGCCCTGGTGATTGTGGAGCCCAGCGGGCGGGCTGCCTGACTGCTGCCAGCAGACCAACCATTTAATTGCGTACCACACTTTCGCGCACAATACCTAAAATCCTAGCTGTAACATGGGGTAATTAAGGCAAAATGTCCGCAACATTGGGGACATTTTTTTTATGGATGCCTTGCTTCTGCGGCTTTCTCAATCCGTGGCCTCGGCGTGGACACTGGAAGATCTGACGCGCCCGCTGCTGGAAATGCTGGAGACCGTGACCGGGCTGGAATCCACCTACCTCACCACCATCGACGCGGAAAAAGGTGTGCAGACCATTCTGTTTGCACGCAACTCGCTGGAGCTGCTGATCCCCGAAGGCCTCAGCGTGGCCTGGACCGACACCCTGTGCAAGCGGGCTCTGGAGGAGGAGCGCTTCTTCACCAACGATGTGTCGGCCTGCTGGGGCGACTCCGATGCCGCGCGGGCCCTGGGCATCCAGACCTACCTGAGCATCCCCATCAAGTTGGGGGACGGTGGCGTGTACGGCACGCTGTGCGCCGCCAGCACCTCCAAGCTGCCGCTGGCACCCCACGCCGCCCACATGCTGCAGCTGTTTGCGCGCCTGATCGCCCAGCATATCGAGCGGGAACGGCTGCTGGCGCAGCTGGAAAAAGCCAATACCCAGCTGGCCACCGAGGCGCTGACCGACACCCTCACCGGCCTGCCCAACCGCCGCTCAATGACCGCCGAGCTGGTGCGCACGCTGGCCCGGGCGCAGCGCGACGGCACCGGGGTGCTGGTCAGCTTCATCGACCTGGACGGCTTCAAGGAGATCAACGACACCCACGGCCACCAGGTGGGCGACCAGTTTCTCACCGCCATGGCCGAAAGCCTGGCCGACGGCCTGCGCGCAGGCGATGTGCTGGCGCGTTTCGGGGGGGACGAATTTGTTGCCGTGGGGCGTGGCCCCAAGCTGAACGACGAACCCAGCAGCGCCGCGCGCATCTTCCAGGAGCGGCTGACGCAGCAATGCCGCACCCGCCTGTACCTGGGCGAGCTGGAAATCCAAGGCAGCGGTGCCAGCGTGGGGGTGGTGCTGATCGACCCGCGCACCACCACCGCAGAAAACGCCCTGACCCAGGCCGATGCCGCCATGTACGCCGTCAAACGCCTGCGCCGCCTGGAGCGAGAGCAGTTGCTGCCGTAGCCGAGGCGCAGCAATTAGCTATATTTAATATAGCTTGTCACGCTTATGGAATAAGCGCTAGCGGCCTGAAAGGCTTGTAAACAAGGCCTTCCCTGGTCGGTGTGTAAAAATGCACCAGGGTGTTCGCTGCAGGTGCAGCCAAACAGGTTTATGCGCTGGTCGGGCCGCCACGCGGAGTAACTCCGACCATGAACCCCTCCACGTCACGGCAGAAACTGCCGCGTGCCCAGCGCGTGGCCCAGCGCGCTTTTGCCACCCTGGACCGTTTCCTCCACATCGAAGCCGCCAGTGGCGTGGTGCTGCTGATCGCGGCGGCCATCGCCCTGGTATGGGCGAACTCCCCCCTGGCAGGCAGCTACCACGCACTCTGGCACACCCCGGTGTCGATTGGCGTGGGGCGCTTCATGTTCTCGCAAACGCTGCATTTCTGGATCAATGACGGCCTGATGGCGATCTTTTTTCT
The DNA here is from genome assembly GCF_056521425.1 of Rhodoferax sp. LS1P39. Lineage (NCBI taxonomy): Bacteria > Pseudomonadati > Pseudomonadota > Betaproteobacteria > Burkholderiales > Comamonadaceae > Rhodoferax > Rhodoferax sp. LS1P39. The sequence goes on from NZ_JBWMAV010000019.1 coordinate 55,850, forward strand.
GGTCGTTGGCATGGAGATCCGCCGCGAAATCCACGAAGGCGCCTTGAGCAGCCTGCGCCAGGCCGCACTGCCGCTGGCGGCGGCCATCGGCGGGGTGGTGGTGCCGGCCTTGGTCTACCTGGCGCTGAACCCCCAGCCTATCCGGCAAGACGGCTGGGCCGTGCCCACCGCCACCGACATCGCGTTTGCCGTGGGCATTCTGGCACTGCTGGGGCGGTCCATCCCCGGCAATGTGCGGGTTTTCCTGCTGGCCCTGGCCATCATCGACGACATCGTGGCGGTCCTGATCATCGCGCTGTTCTATTCCGGCGGGCTGGATTACAGCGGCTTTGCCGTGGCGGCCCTGGGCATTTTGATGGTGCTGGGCCTGCAGCAGATGGGCATAGGCTCGGCCTATGCCTACGTGGTGCCGGGTGCCATCGTCTGGATCGGCCTGCTGGTGACCGGTGCGCACCCCACCCTGGCCGGCGTGGTGCTGGGCCTGATGACACCCGTGCACCCGCCCCGCACCCGCGAGAGCCCACTGCAGGTGGCCTCGCGGGTGGTCAACGATTTGCTCGACCGCGAGGCGTGCGCTGCCAAAGATGCGGATGACCTGGCCTACCCCCTGCGCGAACTCCGCCTGGCCCAGCGCGACATCCTGCCCCCGGTAACTCGGGTGCAGATGGCTTTGCATCCCTGGGTGGCCTTTGCCATCATGCCGCTGTTTGCGCTGGCCAATGCCGGTGTGGGCCTGGGCGGTGTCGACCTGTCGGCCGAGGGCCCGCAGTGGGTGATGCTGGGTGTGGCGCTGGCGCTGGCACTGGGCAAGCCGCTGGGTGTCGTCAGCCTGGGCTGGCTGGTGGTGCGCCTGGGGTGGTGCCAACTGCCGCCGGGCGTGTCCTGGGGCGGCATCTGCCTGGCCGGCTTGTTGGCCGGTGTCGGCTTCACCATGTCCATCTTCATTGCCATGCTCGCCTTTGCCGACCCGAACCTGCTCGCCGCGGCCAAGCTGGGGGTGCTGCTGGGCTCCCTGGTGGCGGCGCTGCTGGGTCTGGGCTGGGGCGTGGTGTACGCCCGAGGGCTACGCACCTAAGCCCCGCACCCGACAGGTCCCTGCACTGATTCGCTATGGAATAAATAGCTGCTCACGCTTATGGAATAAGCGCTAGCGGCCTAAAAAGCTTAAAACGCCCTGCCCGGCCCGGGCACCGCTGGCCATGCAGGCGGTGAGCAGGTAGCCGCCGGTGGGGGCCTCCCAGTCCAGCATTTCGCCTGCCGCAAACACGCCGGGCAGCGGCTCCAGCATCAGGTCCGGGCTCAGGGCTTCAAAAGCGATGCCACCGGCGGTGCTGATGGCCTCGTCGATGGGCCGGGTGGCTACCAGGCGGATCGGCAGGGCTTTGATGGCGGCGGCCAGCGCAGCCGGGTTCTGGAACGTGGCCTTGTCCAGCAACTCGTGCAGGATGCCCGCCTTGATGCCTTCCAGCCCCAGGCGGCTTTTCAGGTGGCTGGACAGCGAGCGGGTGCCGCGCGGGTGGGCCACGTCGGCCAGCACGCGCTCGGGGGTTTTGTCGGGCAGCAGGTCCAGCAGCACGGTGGCGTGGCCGTTCAGCGCAATCTCGTCGCGCACCAGGTGCGATACCGCGTAGACCAGGCTGCCCTCGATGCCGCTGGCGGTGGCAACAAACTCGCCCTGGCGGCGGAACGTGTCGCCCTGGCTGTTGGTGAACGACAGCGCCACGGTTTTGAACGGCTGCCCGGCGAAACGGCTGCTGAAATGCTCGGTCCATCCCGCCACGTCAAAGCCGCAGTTGGCGGGTTGCAGCGGTACCACCGGCACCTTGGCCGCCTGCAGCAAAGGCACCCACGCGCCATCCGACCCTAGCCGTGCCCAGCTGCCGCCGCCCAGCGCCAGCACCACCGCATCGGCAGTGATTTGCACCAGCCCCTTGGGCGTATCGAAAGTCCAGGTGTTGCCCTCCAGCCCCACCCAGCGGTGGCGCATGTGGAACTGCACCCCGGCCACGCGCAAGCGGTGCAGCCAGGCGCGCAGCAGCGGGGCCGATTTCATGTCGGTCGGAAACACCCGGCCCGAGCTGCCGACAAAAGTGTCTACGCCCAGGGCTTGGGCCCAGTCGCGCAGTTGCGCCGCGCCCAGGTCTTGCAGCCAGGGGCCGACTTGCTCCTGGCGCGTGCCATAGCGGGTGGCGAAGAGTTCGGGCGGCTCGGAGTGCGTGAGGTTGAGCCCGCCCTTGCCGGCCAGCAGAAATTTGCGGCCTACCGAGGGCATGGCATCGCACAACTGCACCGCCACCCCCGCCTTGGCCAGCACTTCCGCCGCCATCAAGCCCGCAGGGCCCCCGCCAATGACCAGCGCGGTGGTGCCCGTGGGCTTTTGTTCTTTTTGCATTGCTTCTTTCTGGATTACGGTTGCTTGTGTGAGGGGGCGAGGATACAAGGCTTGCGCTTTGGCGTTTTGTGGATGCCTGCCAGCGCCCTCGACCGGGCGGTGCGCCCGGTCGAGGATCGCCATGGCACCCCATCCGCCCAAGCAGTCGAAACACCCCCTCGCGCTTATCACATAAGCGCAAGCAGCTACAAAAACTGTAGCCGCTTACCTCCAGCGAACTCAGTACCCGGCAGCCAAGCCGGTATTGCGACGCGGGTCATTGGCACCGTAGAAGCGGAAGTTGCCACGCGGCTTGCCTTCCAGCGACGGGGCACCCACCAGGATGGCGGCCAGGTGGTTGGCGGGCTGCGGCACGCCCAGGTTGTGGCCCATGCCCTCCAGGATTTTGCGGGTGTCGGGGCTGATGCCGAAGGTGTCCATATTGGTCATGTCGGGCAGCCACTGCTGGTGAAAGCGCGGTGCGTCCACGGCCTCTTGCACGTTCATGCCGTAGTCGATGACGTTCAGGATGGTGTGCGTGACGGCTGTGATGATGCGGCTGCCGCCGGGGGTGCCAACCACCATGACGGGCTTGCCATCTTTGCTGACGATGGTGGGGCTCATGGAGCTCAGGGGGCGCTTGCCGGGTTCGATCTTGTTGGCTTCGCCCTGCACCAGGCCGTACAGGTTGGGCACGCCCACCTTGGAGGTGAAGTCGTCCATTTCGTTGTTCAGCAGCACGCCGGTCTTGGCGGCGGTGACCTTGGCGCCGAACCAGTCGTTCAGCGTGTAGGTGACGGAGACGGCATTGCCCAACTTATCGACGATGGAGTAGTGGGTGGTGTTGCTGCCTTCGTGCGGGGCCACGCCGGGCTTCAGGTCTTTGGAGACAGCGGCCTTGCTGGGGTCGATGGCGGCGCGGATCTTGGCGGCATAGCCTTTGTCGAGCAGGCGCTCCAGCGGGTTCTTCACGAAGTCGGGGTCGCCCAGGTAGCTGTTGCGGTCCAGGTAGGCGTGGCGCATGGCCTCGATCTGGTAGTGCACGGCCTGGGCCGAGCGGAAGCCCAGCTCCTTGAGCGGGTAGCCTTCGACGATGTTCAAAATCTCGCAGATCACCACGCCGCCCGAGCTGGGAGGCGGGGCCGAGACGATGCGGTAGCCGCGGTAGTCGCACTCCACCGGGGCCAGTTCGCGCACCTTGTACTGGTTCAGGTCTTCCTGGGTGATGATGCCCTTGCCGGCCTGGCTGGCGGCCACGATGTGGGCACCGACCGTGCCCTTGTAGAAGCCGTCCGGGCCCTTCTGGCTGACCAGTTTCAAGGTTTTGGCCAGGTCTTTTTGCACCAGCTTCTGGCCGATCTGGAACGGTTCGCCTTTGTTCAAGAAGATGGCAGCGGATGGCGCGTCTTTCTTGAAGTCTTCGGTGGAGGTTTTCAGCATGTCGATGTCGCCCTCTTGCAGCACAAAGCCGCGCTCGGCCAGCTGGATGGCCGGGGCCAGCAGCTTGGCGCGGCCCATGGTGCCGTACTTGGTGCGGGCTTCTTCAAAACCGGCCACCGAGCCGGGGATGCCTACCGCCAGGTAGCCATGGGTGCTGGCACCCTTGACCACATTGCCGTCGGCATCCAGGTACATGTTGGCGGTGGCGGCCAGAGGGGCTTTTTCGCGGAAATCGAAGAAGGTCTTGCGGCCATCGGCCAGCTGCACCGTCATGAAGCCGCCACCGCCCAGGTTACCCGCTGCGGGGTAGACCACGGCCAGCGCATAGCCCACGGCCACGGCGGCATCGATGGCGTTACCGCCGCGCTTGAGGACATCCACACCGACCTGGGTGGCCAGATGCTGGGCGGTAACGACCATGCCGTTTTCGGCGGCCACCGGGGCCACAGAGGCGGCCTGGGCGGCGCAACACAGGGCAGCGGCAGTGGCAATCAGCGCGGGGCGAAAGTAGGAAATGGGCATGCGGAAGAGTCTCCAAAATTAGGTTGGGTGCGGTCACGTCAGGAAGTAACCCAGCCCAATGTACCAAGTTCTGGCTACCGGCGAGTAGCCAAAAAGCGTCCAAAAATGCCCCAGAACCGACCGCTTTGGCGTAGATTGGCGGCATGCTTACATCTGCACCGCCCGCTCCACTCCACCGCCGGGCGCTGCTGCAACGCCTGTTACTTGCCGTTGCAGCCACCACCCCATTGCACAGCCGCGCCAGCCCGTCCGCGCTGCAGCGGCCCACCGCCTACCGCCCCGGTAGGGTGCTGGCGGGCTACTGGGTCAGCGAGAAGCTGGACGGCGTGCGCGGCTACTGGGACGGCAGCCAGCTGTGGACCCGGGGCGGCCAGCGCATCAGCCAGCCCGCGTGGTTTACTGCAGGCTGGCCATCGGTGGCGCTGGACGGCGAGCTGTGGGCCGGGCACGGGGCTTTTGCCACGGCGGTGTCCACAGTGCGGCAGGCAGATGCGGGCGAGGCGGCTTGGCGGCAGATGCGCTACCGGCTGTTTGACCTGCCCGGGCACAGCGGCATCTTCGACTTGCGCCTGGCCGCCCTGCTGCAACTGGCGCTACCCGCCTGGGTGCAGCCGGTGGCCCAGATGCGCGTGGCCAGCCAGGCGGCCTTGCAGGCGCTGCTGCGCCAGACGGTGCAGGCGGGGGGCGAAGGCCTGGTGCTGCACCGGGGCGATGCATTGCTGGCCAGCCCGACCACAGACGACCTGCTGAAATTGAAACCGTTTGAAGATGCCGAAGCCCGCGTAGTGGGCCATGTGGCGGGCCGGGGCAAGTATGCGGGCCTGTTGGGGGCCCTGCAGGTGGAAACACCCGAGGGCCAAAAATTCAAGCTGGGCACCGGTTTCAGCGATGCCCAGCGGCGCGATCCGCCTGCGCTGGGGAGTTGGGTGACGTACCGGTATCGGGACACCAACCCCAGCGGGATTCCGCGCTTTGCGAGCTTTTTACGGCTGCGCGAAGACGCAGACTTGTAGTTACTTAGGCAACAAAACCTTGTCCACGACGTGGATCACGCCGTTGGACTGGTACACATCGGCGATGGTCACGGTGGCGGTGCCGCCCTTTTCATCGGTCACCATGACCTTGCCACCGCTGGCCTTGGCCGTCAGGGTGCCGCCGCTCACCGTCTTGATCGTGGCCATGCCCTTGCCGTCCATGATCATCTTGCTGATGGCAGCGGCATCAAATTTGCCGGCCACCACGTGGTAGGTCAGCACCGTGGTCAGCGTGCCCTTGTTTTCGGGCTTGAGCAAGGTGTCTACCGTGCCGGCAGGCAAAGCTGCAAAGGCGGCGTTGGTGGGTGCGAACACAGTGAACGGGCCTGCGCTCTTGAGCGTATCCACCAGGCCCGCAGCCTTGACGGCGGCCACCAGGGTGGTGTGGTCCTTGGAGTTAACGGCGTTGTCGATGATGTCCTTGGAGGCCATCATCGGTGCGCCACCGACCATCACGTCGGCGGCCATGGAGGCAAAAGACACAGCGGCCATGACGGCGGCCAGGCTGAAAGAGGCAATTGTGCGGGTGGTTTGGATCGAGGCCATGCGAGGCTCCTGGTAGTTAGGAAACAAGCCGAATATGCGGCTGAGACCAATACGGAGCGCGGCAGGGCTTTGGATTCAAGTGCCAGCAAAATTTATATAAAAAGAGCCGCTAGCGCTTATTTAATAAGCACGAGCAGCTCTTAATTCAATAGCAGACTGAACTTTGTGGTTTAACCACCTAAGCACTTTCTGCCACCCTTGACGACATAAACGCCCCTTCCAGAGATACCACGGAACCGGCTTTGCCGGGCCGTAGGTATCGCCCCCTGCAAGGGGGTTGGCGAAAGATGCGAAGCACTGTAGCCTGGGGGTGAGCCGCTACCTTACGCAGTCTGCGAAGTAGTGGTGTTTGCCGTTGTCGTCCACTTCTTCCACCAGGCCGTGGATGTCGGTCTCGAAGCCAGGGCACTGGGTGTTGAACTCGCGCGAGAACTTCAGGTAATCCACGATCTTCTTGTTGAACACTTCACCCGGGATCAACAGCGGAATGCCCGGTGGGTAGGGCGTGACCAGGCCCACGGTGATGCGGCCTTCCAGGTCGTCAATGGCCACGCGCTCGGTCTTGCGCAGGGCGATGTGGGCGTAGGCATCGCTGGGCTTCATGGCCGGGGTCAGGTCGCTGAGGTACATGTCGGTGGTGAGCCGGGCAATGTCGTACTTGGCATACAGGTTGTGCAGGTGCTGGCACAGGTCGGCCAGGCCCATGCGTTCGTAGCGCCGGTGCTTCTGGCAGAACTCGGGCAGGATGCGCCACATCGGCTGGTTCTTGTCGTAGTCGTCCTTGAACTGCTGCAGCGCGGTCAGCATGCTGTTCCAGCGGCCCTTGGTGATGCCGATGGTGAACATGATGAAGAAGCTGTACAAGCCGGTTTTTTCCACCACCACGCCGTGCTCGGCCAAAAACTTGGTGACGATGCTGGCGGGGATGCCGGTCTTGGCGAACTTGCCGTTCAGGTCCATGCCGGGCGTGACGATGGTGGACTTGATCGGGTCCAGCATGTTGAAGCCGGTGGCCATCTTGCCAAAGCCGTGCCAGTTGGCCTTGGCGTTGGACTTGGATTCGCCCTTGATGATCCAGTCGGTGGCGCGGCCAATGCCCTCCTCCACCAGCTTGTCGGGTCCCCAGACCTTGAACCACCAGTCGGCACCGTATTCCTCGTCCACCTTGCGCATGGCGCGGCGGAAGTCCAGGGCTTCGGCAATGCTTTCTTCCACCAGCGCGGTGCCGCCGGGCGGCTCCATCATGGCAGCGGCCACGTCGCAACTGGCGATGATGCTGTACTGCGGGCTGGTGCTGGTGTGCATCAGGTAGGCCTCGTTAAAGAGGTGGCGGTCCAGCTTGACGTTTTGCGAGTCCTGGATCAGCACGTGGCTGGCCTGGCTGATACCGGCCAGCAGCTTGTGGATGCTTTGCGTGGCATACACCACGGCGTGCTTGGGGCGGATGCGCTTCTTGCCCATCGAGTGGTAGCTGCCGTAGAACGGGTGGAAGGCGGCGTGCGGCAGCCAGGCTTCGTCGAAATGCAGGTTTTCCACGTAACCATCGAGCATGGTCTTGATGGTTTCGGTGTTGTAGAGCACGCCGTCGTAGGTGCTTTGCGTGATGGTCAGGATGCGCGGCTTGATGGTGTCGGCATCCACGTGCTGCAGCAGCGGGTTGGCGCGGATCTTGGCTTTGATGGCGGCGGGCTCGAACTCGCTCTTGGGGATGGGGCCGATGATGCCGAAGTGGTTGCGCGTGGGCTTCAAAAACACCGGGATCGCGCCGGTCATGATGATGGCGTGCAGGTTGGACTTGTGGCAGTTGCGGTCGACCACCACCACGTCGCCGGGGGCCACGGTGTGGTGCCAGACCATCTTGTTGCTGGTGCTGGTGCCGTTGGTCACAAAGAAGCAGTGGTCGGCGTTGAAGATGCGCGCGGCGTTGCGCTCGCTCTCGCCAATCGCGCCGTTGTGGTCCAGCAACTGGCCCAGCTCCTCCACCGCGTTACACACGTCGGCGCGCAGCATGTTTTCGCCGTAGAACTGGTGGTACATCTGGCCCACCGGGCTCTTCAAGAAGGCTACGCCACCGGAATGGCCGGGGCAGTGCCAGGAGTAGGAGCCGTCTTCGGCGTAGTCCAGCAGGGCCTTGAAGAACGGCGGCTGCACGCCCTCCAGGTAACTTTTGGCTTCGCGGATGATGTGGCGCGCCACGAACTCGGGCGTGTCCTCGAACATGTGGATGAAGCCGTGCAGCTCGCGCAGGATGTCGTTGGGAATGTGCTGCGAGGTTTTGGTTTCGCCGTAGATGTAGATGGGCACATCCAGGTTCTTGCGGCGCACTTCTTCGATGAAATGGCGCAGGTTCAGCACCACCGGGTCGTGGTCGGGGCCGGGCGAGAATTCTTCGTCGTCGATCGACAAAATGAACGCGCTGGCGCGGCTTTGCTGCTGGGCAAATTTGGACAGGTCGCCGTAGCTGGTGACCCCCAGTACCTCCAGCCCCTCTGTCTCTATCGCCTGGGCCAGGGCGCGGATGCCCAGGCCCGAGGTGTTCTCGGAGCGAAAATCTTCATCGATGATGACGATAGGGAAACGAAACTTCATGCCGGCCTCCAGCCAAATAAACGCAAGCTAAATGATCAAAACAGGCGCGAAGTGTAAGGACTTCGTATGAAGCTTCTGGGGCGGCCCCCGGATTTGGTCCCAAAATGTGGCGATACGAATACAAGCAAAGGCACTCTATGGCGGAATCGACGATCTGGTGGCTGCTGGCAGGCGGGGCCATCGTGGCCGAATTGCTCACCGGCACCTTCTATTTGCTGATGCTGGCCCTGGGCTTTGCGGCAGCCGCACTAGCGGCCTATGCGGGTGTCAGCACCGTGGTGCAAACGCTGGTGGCCAGCGCGGTGGGCGGCGGTGCCGTGGTGCTGTGGCACCGCATCCGCAGCCAGCGCCCCCACAGCCTGCCCGCCAACGCCAACCCGGATGTGAATCTGGACATCGGTGAAACCGTGCAGGTCGATACCTGGAGCCCCGACGGTACGGCCCAGGTGCATTACCGGGGGGCCAACTGGACGGTGCTGCACCGCCCCGGCAACGCGCCCTCCCCCGGCCCGCACCGCGTGGTCGAGGTCATCGGCAACCGGCTTTTGGTCGACAAACTGTGAAACACTCAAGTATCTAACCGGAGCCTTTATGGAAATTGCCATCGTCGTACTCGTTATTGCCGCCATCTTCATCAGCCGCACCCTGAAGGTCGTGCCCCAGCAGCACGCCTGGGTGATCGAGCGCCTGGGCAAATACCACGGCACGCTGACCCCGGGCCTGAACTTTCTGGTGCCGTTTATAGACCGGGTGGCCTACAAGCATGTGCTGAAAGAAATCCCGCTCGACATCCCCAGCCAGGTCTGCATCACCCGCGACAACACCCAGCTGCAGGTGGATGGCATCCTGTACTTCCAGGTGACCGATGCCATGCGCGCCAGCTACGGCTCCAGCAACTACATCATGGCCATCAGCCAACTGGCGCAAACCTCGCTGCGCAGCGTGATCGGCAAGCTGGAGCTGGACAAGACCTTTGAAGAGCGCGACATCATCAACGCCCAGGTGGTGGCCGCCATCGACGAGGCCGCCCTGAACTGGGGTGTGAAAGTGCTGCGCTACGAGATCAAGGACCTGACACCCCCGAAGGAAATCCTGCACGCCATGCAGGCGCAGATCACCGCCGAACGCGAAAAGCGCGCGCTGATCGCCGCCTCCGAAGGCCGCCGCCAGGAGCAGATCAACATCGCCACCGGCGAGCGCGAGGCCTTCATCGCCCGCTCCGAGGGCGAAAAGCAGGCCGTCATCAACAAGGCACAGGGCGAAGCGGCATCGATTACCGCCGTGGCCCAGGCCAACGCCCACGCGATTGAACTGGTGGCCGCCGCCATCCGCCAGCCGGGCGGCGAGCAGGCGGTACAGCTCAAGGTGGCCGAAAAGGCCGTGGAGGCCTACGCCAAGGTGGCCGCCAACGCCCACACCACCTTGATCGTGCCCAGCAACATGACCGAAGTGTCGGCCCTGATCGGCTCCGCCATGAAGATGGTCAACACCGTCAAAGCTTCCTAGGACCGCCATGGACACCCCTGCCATCGAACACAACGTGCTGGGCAACGAACTGGTGCCCTGCTCCTACGACCCGCTGACGGGCTACTTCCGCGACGGCTGCTGCAGCACCGACGAGACCGACAGCGGCTCCCACGTGGTCTGTACCAAGGTCACCGCCGAGTTTCTGGCCTTCTCGCTGGCCCGTGGCAACGACCTCACCACGCCACGCCCCCAGTGGCGCTTTGCCGGTCTGCGCCCTGGCGACCGCTGGTGCCTGTGCGCCAACCGCTGGAAAGAAGCCTTCGAGGCCGGCGTGGCCCCGCAGGTGGTGCTGGAGTCCACCCACATCCGGGCGCTGGAATTTGTGCTGCTGGAAGATCTGGAGAAACATGCGGTGCCGGGCCGAAATGCGGCCCATTGACTGCTATACTTGTGGGCTTAGGAACGGTGGATGAGTGGTTTAAGTCGCACGCCTGGAAAGCGTGTGAGGGTTAATAGCCCTCCGCGGGTTCGAATCCCGCCTGTTCCGCCAAGACAAGGCCTGTCGTTATTACAACGACAGGCCTTTTTTTTGTTTCCGTGTGTTACGTGTGTTAGCCACCGCACAGTCAACCCGCTGGAGATCCCCCACTATGCGCTGGCAAGATTGCTGCACTGCAATACGGTCGTCTTAGAACCTTCAGACTTACCGCTCATAATCTGTGCGTGACATTCAGCTCATACTAAATAGGGAAATACCAGCATGGCAAAGGGAATGATTTTGGCGGCAGGGCAAGGTACGCGGGTGCGCCCGCTGACGAAAGACTTGCCCAAGCCTATGGTGCCGATTTTGGGCAAGCCGGTCATGGAATACCTGATCGAGCACCTGGCCAACTACGGCATCAAAGAAATCATGGTGAATGTGGCCTACCACCACCACAAGATCGAACAGTATTTTGGCGATGGCCACCGCTGGGGCGTGCAGATCGGCTATGCCTACGAAGGCGTGCGCGAACATGGCGACGTGATTCCCAAGCCCTTTGGCTCGGCCGGCGGCATGCGGCGCATCCAGGATTTCAGCGGCTTTTTTGACGAACCCACCCTGGTGCTGTGCGGCGACGCACTGATCGACCTGGACATCGGCGCGGCCCTGCACGAACACAAGACCAAGGGTGCCATCGCCAGCGTGGTGACGCTGGACGTGCCACTCAACGAAGTCTCCAACTACGGCATTGTGGTGGCCAATGAGCAAGGGCAGATCCAGTCCTTCCAGGAAAAACCCAAGCCCGAAGAGGCCCAGTCCACCCTGGCCAGCACCGGCATCTATATCTTCGAGCCCGAGGTCATCGACATGATCCCGGCCAACAAGGTGTACGACATCGGCTCCGAACTGTTCCCACAGCTGGTGGCCGAAAAGCTGCCCTTCTACGCCCAGAAGCGCTTCTTCAACTGGATCGACATTGGCCGAGTCAGCGACTACTGGTCGGTGCTGCAACGCGTGCTGCGCGGCGAAGTGGCGCAGATGAACATTCCGGGCCGCGAGGTCAAGCCCGGCATCTGGGTGGGCCTGAACACCTCCATCGCCTGGGACCAATGCAACATCCAGGGCCCGGTGTACCTGGGCTCCAGCGTGAAGGTAGAGCCGGGTGCCACCATCATCGGCCCGTGCTGGATCGGCCATGGCAGCGTGATCCGCTCGGGTGCCAAGGTCACCCGCAGCATCCTGTTCGAGTACACCCGCATCGCCGCCGACATGCACTTCTTCGAGATGATCGTCTCGCCCAACTACTGCGTGGACCGCGCCGGTGAAACCCTGTACCGCGGCGACGACATGGCGCAACTGCGCTGGGGCGACGCCCGGGCGTAAATTTGTATGCTTTTTAGGCCGCCCGTGCTTATCGCATGGGCGCTAGAAGCTACTGAATATGTAGCAAACCACCAGACGCAAAAAAGCCACCTCGCGGTGGCTTTTTTGGGGGTGCTGGAACTGCTTAGTTCAGCGCGGTCTTCTTGCCGTCTTTGTAGACCGACAGGGTGATCGATGGGTTCTTCAGTTCGCCGTTAGGCTCGAAGCTGATGGTGGTGGTTACGCCCTTGTAGTTGGTCTTGAGCAACTCGGCGGTGTAGACCTTGGGGTCGGTGGAGTTGGCGCGCTTCATGGCATCGACCAGCACCATCGTGGCATCGTAGGTGTACGGGCTGTAGATCTGGAACTGGCCAGGGTACTTGGCATCGTACTTCTTCTTCCATTCCACGCCGCCAGGCATCTTCACCAGGGATGCACCGCCTTCAGCGCAAACCACGTTTTCCAGCGTCTTGGCACCGGCAGCCAGCTTGGCCACTTCGTTGGTGCACAGGCCGTCACCGCCGAAATACTTGACGTTGGCCATGCCCAGCTGTTCCATCTGGCGCAGCATCGGGCCAGCCTGGGGATCCATGCCGCCGAAGAAGATGGCATCGGGTGCCTTGGCCTTGATGGAGGTCAGGATGGCCATGAAGTCGGTGGCTTTGTCGGTGGTGAACTGCTCGTCCACAACCGTCATGCCCTTGGCCATGGCGGTCTTCTTGAACACATCGGCAACGCCTTGGCCGTAGGCGGTACGGTCGTCAATGATGGCGACTTTCTTCAGCTTCAGTGCGTCAACAGCGTAGAAGGCCAGCCCTGCACCCAGCGAGTTGTCATTGGCAATGATGCGGTAGGTGGTTTTGTAGCCTGGCTTGGTCAGGTTGGGGTTGGTAGCCGCGCCAGTGATGTGGGGAATACCGCAGTCGTTGTAGACCTTGGATGCGGGGATGGTGGTGCCCGAATTCAGGTGGCCCACCACGCCGTTGACCTTGGCATCGCACAGCTTTTGCGCAGCGGCCGTGCCTTGCTTTGGATCGGCAGCATCGTCTTCAGCCATCAACTCGAACTTGATCTTCTTGCCGCCAATCACGACGTTTTGGGTGTTCAAGTCTTCCACGGCCATGCGTGCACCGTTTTCGTTGTCTTTACCGTAGTGGGCCTGACCACCCGACATGGGCGCAACGTGGCCGATTTTTACGACCTGCACGTCCTGGGCAGAAGCCATACCTGCCACAGCAGTAATGGCAGCAGCTACGGTCAATTTCAACTTCATTTGCATAAAAACTCCAATGTACAAAATGGCTGGATAGCGATAGACACAGTGAATGGGTAAATCCACGGGCCGAACCATACCGCAATTTTTAGGCCCGAAACATAGGGAACACGCGGACAACCGTTTTTGCGCCCATTTGGGGCATACAAAACCGGTATTTTTACCGTTTAAGGCATGCGCGTAGCCAGCTCGTCGGCCACTGCATCGGACACCGATTGGCGCACCACAAACTCGATTTCTTCGCGCAAACGCGGAACCAAAGACTGGGTTTGCTGCAGCACCATGGCCGCTACCGCCTCGCGCAAACGTCGCTCCAGCGACAGGTCGATGCGCTGCATCACGCGGTGGATGATTTGGTCTTCCAGGGCCTCCGCAGAGATGAATCCGGGGGGTGTCGCAGGGGCGACAGGCACCGAAATGGGCTGCACCACTTCGGTGAGTGTGGGCACGAAACGCGGGGGTTGGCGGGGGGAATCAACCATCATGCGGGCTCTTTCAGTTCCAAATCCTTGCGTTGCACGGCGTAGCCACGGCCTGCGTAATGCTTCCAGCGCTGGCGGGCCAGCACGCGGTCGTCCTCTTCCAGGGTGACCACTTCGATGAGCCGCTCAAAGCGCTCGAACCCGGCGGGCACGGTGTCGCCCAATTGCAGCAGCACCTGCTGGTGCGGGGCCTCCAGCGCTGACTCCAGCAGCAGCACGGGCGACGCCGCCAACACCTGCGCATCCTGGGTGGCCAGGGTGTGGGCGACGAAGTCGGTGGCGCTGAAGCTCCACAGGGCCGCGTCCAGCGCCTGCAGCAAATCAGGCCCCGCCACCACCACCACCCGCCCGCCCTGGCGGCTGGCCTTGCGCAGCAGACGGCAGGCGTAGGCGATCTTGTCGGGCGCGTTGAAGTGGAACTCTACGTGGGTCATGGGCGGGCTAACAGCTTTACTTGGCTACCGTCTTGCGCGGGGCTTTGGTCGGAGCCTTGGGCGCAGTCTTGGCCGTGGCGGCCACCGCAGGGGCTGCTGTTTTGCGTTTTACTATCGTTTTAGTAGCTACTTGCGCTGGTGGAATAAGCGCTGGAGACTGATTTAACACGTAATCCAGCAACAAACCGACAGGCCGACCAGTCGCGCCCTTGACCGCGCCGCTCTTCCAGGCGGTGCCGGCAATGTCCAGGTGTGCCCAAGGCATTTTGCCGGTGAACTTTTGCAGGAACTTGGCGGCGGTAATGGCCCCACCCGCACGCCCGGCCACATTGGCCATGTCGGCAAAGTTGGACTTCAGGCCTTCGCCGTACTCGTCGTCCAGCGGCAGGCGCCAGCACGGGTCCATGGCGGATTCGCCTGCGGCTTGCAGGGCAGCCGCCAGCGCATCATCCGCCGAGAACATGCCGCTGCGCACGCCGCCCAGGGCCACGACGCAGGCACCGGTGAGGGTGGCGATGTCGATCACGGCGCGGGGCTTGAAGCGGGCGGCGTAAGTGAGCGCATCGCACAACACCAGGCGGCCTTCGGCATCGGTGTTGAGGTTTTCGATGGTCTGGCCGCTCATGCTGGTGACCACGTCGCCAGGCTTGACTGCGCCGCCGTCGGGCATGTTTTCGCAGGCCGGGATCAGGCCGACCACGTTGATGGCGGGCTTCAAGTCGCCCAGCGCGCGGAACACGCCCAGCACGCTGGCGGCACCGCACATGTCGAACTTCATCTCGTCCATTTCGGCGGCAGGCTTGATGGAGATGCCGCCGGTGTCAAAAGTGATGCCCTTGCCGACCAGCACGGTAGGGGCGTTGGCCTTGGCCGCGCCGCTGTAGTGCAGCACGATGAAGCGCAGCGGCTCCTTGGAGCCCTGGGCCACCGACATGAACGAGCCCATGCCGAGTGCGGCCACTTCTTTGGGCCCCAGCACCTCGCAGCGTATCTTGGGGAAGCGCGCCAGCGACTTGGCCGCCGTGCCCAGCAGCGTGGGCGTGGCGTGGTTGCCGGGGCGGTTGGCCCATTCCTTGGCCAGCTCGACTCCGGCTACCGTGGCGGTGCCCAGGGCCAGCTCGGCCTGGGCCGCTGCCGCATCGGGGGCGCATAGCCAGACGTTGGCCAGCACGCGGCCTTCGGGCTTGGACTTGGTGGTGGTGTAGACATAGGTGGCCTCGGCCACGCACTGCACCACCGCGCGCACGGCCTTCTGGGCGGGGGCACCGGCAAAGCTGATCAGCACCTTGCGCAGCGTCGGGCCCTTGGCGGCGCCCACGGCGGTGGCTACGGCCTGGCGCACGTGGCGCACCGAGCCGTCGCCCACGCCCACCAGCAGCACCCGGGTGGCCGCCGCCGCAGCCGGGCGGTACATTTGCAGCAGCTTGCCGGGCTTGGCCTCCAAATCCCCCGACGCGCGGGCCTGGGCAATCAACTGAGACAATGCGTCCTTGCCAGGCGCAAAGACCTCGGACACCAGCACAATCAGGGCATCGCATTTCTCGGCGGCGCAGGCGGCCAGGTCCAGAGATTTCAGTTCAAAGTTCATAAATTTAGTCGTGTTGTCGTGTGGGTGGGGCTAGAGATGGCCGCCACACGGTAGCTTGCAATCCGTCAACGATGTTATTCCATTCTTCTATACGTAAAGAGTTGGCGCGCGGTTTTGGCGCCACGCTGGTGGCCCTGGTCACCATCGTCATGACCATGATGCTGATCCGCACCCTGGGCCAGGCGGCCAAAGGCTCGGTCAACCCGTCCGAGGTGATGATGGTGCTGGGCTACACCGTACTGGGCTACCTGCCCACCATCCTCACGCTGAGCCTGTTTGTGGCCGTGGTCAGCACGCTGTCACGCATGTACAGCGACAGCGAAATGGTGATCTGGTTCGCCAGCGGCCAAGGCTTGGTAGGGCTGCTGCGGCCCCTGTTTCGCTTTGCCTGGCCGATTCTGCTGGCGGTGGCGGCGCTGGCGCTGGTGGTGTGGCCGTGGTCCAACCAGCAGATCCAGGGCATGAAAGACCGCTACGAGCAGCGCGGCGACCTGGACCGCATTGCGCCGGGGCAATTCCAGGAATCGGCCAACGGCAACCGGGTGTTTTTTATCGACAAGCAAACCGGCGAGGATGGCGCCGACAAGCGCAGCGGCAACAACATCTTCATTTCCTCCATCGAGCGCGGCAAGGAAACTGTCACCTCGGCCCGCAGCGCCTCGATCGACCGCGTCAACGAGCAGCAGTTTCTGATCCTGCGCAACGGCCAGCGGCTGGAGTCCACCCTGGGCCAGCCCGACCTCAAGGTCAGCGAGTTCAAGGAATACGGCACCCGCATCGGCGGCGATGCCATGGGCACACTGGACGGCCCATCTTCGCGGGCACTCTCCAGCATGGACCTGGTGCGCGAGCCCACGCCGCTGTACCTGGGCGAGCTGGCCTGGCGGCTCAGCTTGGCGCTGGCGGCGATGAACTTTGTGGTGATTGCGCTGGCCTTGTCGGGTGGCAACCCGCGCTCAGGCCGGGGCGGCAACATCCTGTTTGCGCTGTTTGCCTTTGTTGTGTACTACAACCTGCTCAACCTGGGCCAGAACTGGATTACCAACGGCGCCATCGGGTTCACCCCATTCATGCTGGGCCTGCACGGCGGCGTACTGGTGCTGGCCACCACCTGGCTGCTGGCGCGCCACCACCACTGGTCCTGGCGCAATCTGTTGCCGCGCAAACCTGCCGGAGCCGCAGCATGAAGACCATCCGCCAACTGCTGTACAAAGAAATCCTCATCGCCGTGGGGTTTGTGACGCTGGGTTTCCTGGCGCTGTTTTTCTTTTTCGACTTTGTGGACGAATTGCGCTGGGTGGGCAAGGGCGGCGCCAACGGCTACCAGGTCACCCATGCGCTGATGGTGGTGGGGCTGATGGTGCCCAGCCACCTGTACGAGCTGCTGCCCATCACCGTGCTGATTGGCACCATCTTTGTCATGGCCCGGCTGGCGCAAAGCTCCGAATACACCATATTGCGCACCAGCGGCCTGGGGCCGTGGCGGGCGCTGCACACCCTGCTGGTACTGGGGCTGGCCTTTGTGGTGCTGACCTTTGCCATTGGCGACTACCTGGCCCCGGTGTCGGGCCGCGCTGCGCAGCTCGTCAAGGCACGCTACCAGGGCGGCATCACCATCGGGCAAACCGGGGCCTGGCTGAAGGAAAAGCAGGCCGACCATTCGTTTGCCGCCAACGTCAGCGCGCTGGGTGCCCAGGGCCGGATGCAGGGCGTGCGCATCTTCGAATTCGACCAGAACGGCCTGTTGGTGGCACTCATGCACGCCGAATCCGGAGAATTCGCGGGCGACGGTGCCTGGACGCTGAACAACGTGGAGCGCAGCCGCTTCCACACCCAGGACACCCAGGCCACCGACACCGCCAGCGTGGAGCGCCAGCGCCTCCCCAGCTACCGCTGGCCCACCGAGATCACCAACGAAATGGTGACCACCGCCCTGCTCAAGCCCGACCGCATGGCCACGCTGGACCTGTTCCAGTACATCCGCCACCTCAACGCCAACGGCCAGTCGGCCCAGCGCTACGAGATCGAGTTCTGGCGCAAGGTGTTTTACCCGCTGAGCTGCCTGGTGATGGTGGTGCTGGCCCTGCCGTTTGCCTACCTGCACTTCCGCGCCGGGGGCATCACCACCTATGTGTTTGGCGGCGTGATGGCGGGCATCAGCTTCTTTTTGCTGAACAACGTGTTTGGCTACATCGGCAACCTGCAAAACTGGCAGCCCTGGCTGACCGCAGCCGCGCCGGGCTTCATCTATTCCATGCTCTCGCTGGCCGCGTTTGGCTGGCTGGTTTTAAGACGTTGAATAGCTAAGAGCACCCCCAGGCTTGCGCACTTTGTGTCGCAGCGCCAACCCCCTTGCAGGGGGCAACACCAGTGGCCTGGCGGAGCCAGTTCCACGGTGTTTTTGGCGCAGATAGCCTTCTTATCAACGCCGTGATGTAAATACGACTCCTGGAGCGACCTACATGCCTAAAAAAACACAACGTGCCGTTATTTTGTTTGCCCACGGTTCGCGCGACCCGCTGTGGCGTTTGCCGATGGAAGCCGTGGCCGCCCAGGTGGCCGCCACCGACCCGCAGGTGCAGGTGGCCTGCGCATTTCTGGAGCTGACCACGCCCGACCTGCCCACCGCCGCCGCGCAATGCGTCGCCCAGGGCGCGCAGCAACTCACCGTGGTGCCCATGTTCCTGGGCGTGGGCCGGCATGTGCGCGAAGACCTGCCGGTGCTGATGGACGGCCTGCGCCAGCAGCACCCGGGCGTAGACATCGTTCTGCAGGCGGCGGTGGGCGAGAATCCGCAACTGGTCGCCCTGCTCGCCAAGATCGCATTGGAACCTTAACGTGAAACAACTTTCATGGCTCGGGGTGCTCTGCACCCGAGTCCATGAAAGCTGGTATAGATGATTCGGGCATAATGAATTTCAATATAAGCTGAAATTCGATATGAACCTACACCAATTCCGCTTTGTGCAGGAAGCCGCCCGGCGCGGGCTGAACCTGACCGAAGCCGCCAAAGCCCTGCACACCTCCCAACCCGGGGTCTCCAAAGCCATCATCGAGCTGGAAGAAGAGCTGGGCGTGGAGATTTTTGCCCGCCACGGCAAGCGCCTCAAACGCATCACCGAGCCCGGCCAGCACGTGCTCAGCAGCATCGAAGTCATCATGCGCGAGGTGGGCAACCTCAAACGCATAGGCGAACAGTTCAGCGCGCAAGACAGCGGCACCCTGTCGATTGCCACCACCCATACCCAGGCGCGCTACGTGCTGCCGGTGCCGGTGGCCAAGCTGCGCGAGGCCTATCCCAAGGTGAACGTGAGCCTGCACCAGGGCGCCCCCGACCAGGTGGCCCGCATGCTGATCGACGAAGTGGCCGAGATCGGCATCGCCACCGAATCGCTGTCCAACTACACCGAATTGGTCACCCTGCCCTGCTACGAATGGCAGCATGTGATCGTCTTTCCGGCCAACCATCCGCTCGCAAAAAAAGAGCGCCTCACGCTGGAGGATATTGCGCAGGAGCCGATAATTACCTACCACCCGTCGTTCACCGGCCGCACCAAGATCGACCAGGCCTTTGCCGCCCGCAAGCTGGTGCCCCGCATCGCCCTGGAAGCCATCGACTCCGACGTGATCAAGACCTATGTGCGCCTGGGCCTGGGCATCGGCATCGTGGCCGAAATGGCGGTGCGCGACGATGTCAATTCGGATTTGATCGTGCGCCCCGGCGGCATTTTGTTTGGCGTGAACGTCGCCCGCGTGGCGTTCAAACGCAGTGCGTATCTGCGCAATTTCGTTTATAAGTTTGCCGAGCTGCTGAGCGACCGGCTGGACCGGAATTTGGTGGCGCAGGCTATGTCTGGACACGTTAACGACTATGAGCTCTAGCATGCATCCTCGTACCCCTGCCATCCAAACCAAGCTCCCGTTAGTGGGCACCACCATCTTCACCGTGATGTCGGCCCTGGCCGCCCAGCACAACGCGGTGAACCTGGGCCAGGGCTTCCCGGATTTCAACTGCGACCCCGCGTTGGTACAGGCCGTGGCCGAGGCCATGCAGCAGGGCCTGAACCAGTACCCGCCCATGCCCGGCATTCCGGCGCTGCGCGAGGCGGTTGCTGCAAAAATTGAAGCACTCCACGCCCGCAAATACAGCGCTGCGACCGAGATCACCATAACGGCCGGGGCCACCCAGGGCATCATCACCGCCATCCTGGCCGTCGTGCGCCCCGGTGACGAAGTCATCGTGCTGGAGCCCTGCTACGACAGCTACGTGCCCAACATCGAGTTGGCCGGTGGCACGGCGGTGCGGGTGCCGCTGACGCCCCGTACCTTCCGCCCCAACTTCGAAAAAATCGCCGCCGCCATCACGCCCCGCACCCGCGCCATCCTCATCAACTCGCCGCACAACCCCAGCGCCACCATCTGGTCACGCGCAGACATGCTGGCGCTGCAAGACCTGCTGGAGCCCACCGAGGTGCTGCTGATCAGCGACGAGGTGTATGAACACATGGTGTTCGATGGCCAACAGCACGAAAGCGCCGCCCGCTACCCCGGCCTGGCCGCGCGCGCCTTCATCGTCAGCAGCTTTGGCAAGACCTTCCACGTGACCGGCTGGAAAGTCGGCACCGTGGTGGCCCCCGCCCCGCTGATGGCCGAGTTCCGCAAGGTGCACCAGTTCAACGTATTTACCGTCAACACGCCCGTGCAGCACGGGCTGAGCCATTACCTGGCCAACCCCGCGCCCTACCTGGAGCTGCCTGCCTTCTACCAGCGCAAACGCGACCTGTTCCGCGCCGGACTGGCCGCCACCAAATTCAAGCTGCTGCCCAGCGAAGGCAGCTACTTCCAGTGCGTGGATATCTCTGACGTGAGCGACCTGGGCGAGGCGGATTTCTGCCAGTGGCTGACCCGCGAGGTCGGCGTGGCCGCCATTCCGCTGTCGGCGTTCTACGGCAACGGCTTCGACCAGCGCGTGGTGCGGTTTTGCTTTGCCAAAAAAGACGAAACCCTGCACGCAGCGCTGGAGCGCCTGGCGAAGCTATAAATAAAAATGCTCCTGTTTTTGATATCAAAAACAGGAGCTGCCTACGCCCATCTAATAGGCGCTAGAGGGTGATTCAAGGCCTGAAAAACGGCCTTAAATCCCTCATTACTGGGCCGTCCAGCCGCCGTCGTTCGCCCAGGCCACGCCGCGCACGTTGTCGGCCGCGGGCGAGCAGAAGAACACGGCCAGGCCGCCCAGCTGCGCGGGGGTGGTGAACTGCAGCGAGGGCTCTTTTTCCTGCAGCAGCTCTTTGGTGGCCTGCGCCACGGTGATGCCTTCCTTGGCGGCGCGGTCGTCGATCTGCTTTTGCACCAGCGGGGTCAGCACCCAGCCCGGGCAGATGGCGTTGACGGTGATGCCGGTGGTGGCGGTTTCCAGGGCCACGCACTTGGTCATGCCCACCACGCCGTGCTTGGCGGCCACATAGGCCGACTTGTTGGCCGAGCCCACCAGGCCGTGGGCCGATGCCACGCTGATCACCCGGCCCCAGTTTTTGGCGCGCATGCCCGGAATCACCAAACGCGTGGCGTGGAAGGCGGCGCTGAGGTTGATGGCGATGATGGCATCCCACTTTTCGATCGGAAACTCTTCGACCGGGGCCACGTACTGGATGCCGGCGTTGTTCACCAGAATGTCCACGCCGCCAAATTCGGCATCGGCATAGGCCACCATGGCGGCGATCTCGGCGGGCTTGCTCATGTCCGCACCGCTGTAGCCCACCTTGACGCCCAGCGCCTCGACCTCGGCCTTGGGAGCCGCATGGTCGCCAAAGCCGTTCAAGATGATGTTGGCACCCTGCTTGGCCAGTTCCAATGCGATACCCAAACCGATACCGCTGGTAGAGCCGGTGACGAGTGCAGTTTTTCCGTTCAACATGTGAGTAATCCTGTGGTTGAGAAATTGGAGACTAGCGGAAACTATAGCGCCATGCGCCCATCCAGGCGGCCTGCAAAGCCGTTCTTTGCACAACGCTTATATAACTTGGCGTACGGACCGCAGCGCCCCGTAAAGCACGCAATATTTGTACCGTCAGTCCACTTTAAAGTCTTGGGGTGACAGTTCCAGGCGCTTCATCTTGTCGTACAGGGTTTTTTTGGGAATACCCAGCCGTTCACTGGCCGCCGCCGCCCGCCCGTTGCAAGTGGCCAGGGCCTCGGTGATGAGGTAGCGTTCGAAGTGCAGCAGTTGTTCGTCCAGCGTAGACGGGGTGGGTCCGGCGGCGGCCTGGTCGGGCATGCCCAGCACCAGCCGGTCGGCCACGTTACGCAGCTCGCGCACATTGCCGGGCCAGGGGCGGCTGAGCAAGTCGCCCATTTGCTGGGCATCCAGCTCGGGCACGGGCCGCTCGTAGCGCAGCGCGGCTTGCAGCATGAAGTGCGACAGCAGCATGGGAATGTCTTCGCGCCGCTCGCGCAGCGGCGGGATGTTCAGCACCACCACGCTCAGGCGGTAGTACAGGTCGTTGCGAAACGGGTGCTCTTTGGTGGGGTGGAGCAAATCGGTTTTGGTGGCGGCCAGCACGCGGCAGTCCATGGCGTGCAGGTCGTTGGAGCCCAGGCGTTCGAACTGCCGCTCTTGCAGGGTGCGCAGCAGTTTGACCTGCAGCGTGGCGGGCATGGTTTCGATCTCGTCCAAAAACAGGGTGCCGCCTGCCGCGTGTTCGATCTTGCCGATGCGGCGCTTGGCGGCCCCGGTGAACGCGCCCATCTCATGGCCAAACACCTCGCTTTCAAACAGCGCTTCGGGCAAGCCACCGCAGTTGATGGCGGCAAACGGCTGGGCCGCGCGTTTGCTGAAGTCGTGCAGGCTGCGCGCCACCAGCTCTTTGCCGGTGCCGGTTTCGCCGGTGATCATCACGTCGGCCGGGGTGGATGCCACGTTCAAAATCGCCCGGCGCAGGGCCACGATGGCGCTGGAGCGGCCAATGATCTTGGCCTCGATCGCCTCAAAATTCTTCAGCTTGCCGCGCAGTGCATCCACCTCCAGGCTGAGCAGGCGCTTTTCCAGGGCACGACCCACCACCTCCACCAGTTGCTCGGAAGAAAAAGGCTTTTCAATGAAGTCGTAGGCCCCGCTGCGCATGGCGTGCACGGCCATCGAAATGTCGCCGTGGCCAGTGACCAAAATTACCGGAATGCCGCTGTCCACCCGTTGGGCGTGCTCCAGCAGTTGCAGGCCGTCTTTGCCGGGCAGCTTGACATCGGTGACCAGCACGCCGCGAAAGCCCGGCGCAATGTGGGGAATGACCTGCTCGGCCGAGCTGACCGCCCGCACCCGGTAGCCCGCCAGTTGCAGCGCCTGGGTGCTGCCCAGGCGCACGGCGGGGTCGTCTTCGACAAACAGGATCAGCGGGTCTTCAGTCATGCGGATGGGGTTCTGGCAGCGCCAAAGGTAGTTTCACGGTAAATAGGGCCCCGCCCAAAGGGCTGCGCCCGGCGGTCAGGCTGCCGCCAAACTCGCGCACGATATCGGCCGAGATGGCCAGCCCCAGCCCCAGGCCTACACCTTGCTGCTTGGTGGAGAAAAACGGTTCGAACAAATGGGGTTCTACGGCTTCAGAAATGCCTGCGCCATTGTCGTGTACCTCGATCACCGCGCTATCGCCGTCGGCATGGCAAGCCACCTCCACCCGCCCCGCATCGGTGTCGGCTACGGCATCCAGCGCGTTGCCCAGCAGGTTCACCAGCACCTGCTCCAGCCGGGTGCTGTCGCACAGGGCGTACACGGCATCCAACGGGGTGTTCACCGCCACCGGGATGGGCCGCTCACGCGCCACCTGGGCCAGCAGCAGCCTGGCGTTGCCAATGGCGTAGGCCACGTCCACGGGCCGACGCTCGGCGGTGGATTTGCGGGCGAAGAGCTTGAGCTGCGAGGTGATCTTGCCCATGTGCTGGGCCAGGTGGCCAATCAGGGCCAGGTTGGAATCCACGATGTCGCGCTGGCCGCGGGCCAGAAACACCACGGTGTTGGCCGACAAGGTTTGCAAGGCGGCCAGGGGCTGGTTCAACTCGTGGGTGATGCCCGCCACGATCTTGCCCAGGGCGGCCATTTTGGCGGCGTGGACCAGCTCGCTCAGGGTGGCTTTGAGCGTGTCTTCGGCACGCCTGCGCTCCCCAATTTCAGTTTGCAGTTGCTGGTTGGCACCGCGCAGGTCTTTGGTGCGCAGGCTGACTTTTTGCTCCAGGTCTTCGTTGGCCTGCCGCAGCGCGGCCTGGGTCTGCAAGGTATCGCGCACAAACCTGCGGCGCTGCAAAAAGTACAGCAACACCACATACGACAACACCACCGCCAGCGCGGCGATGGTGGCACTGGTGCGGGCGAATACGCGCTGTTCCGCAATATCGCTGAGCACCGCAATCTGCCAGTCGGTGCCCACAACCGGGCTGCTGCGCGACAAATACGACACACGGGCCGGGGCGGCACTATCGGCCACTGCCACGATGGCGGCACCGTTGCCCAGGCTGCGTACATGTTCGAAGCCCACCGGCTCCAGCGGGTCGGCCTCGGCGTATTGGCGCGTGGCTTTGAGGCGCTGGCGCGTGGCTTCGGACAAAGCGGCCAGGGTTTTGAACTTCCACGCAGGCTGGGACGACAAAAATACCACCCCATTGCCGTCGGCCACCACAATCCGCTCGCCCGGCTGCTGCCAGGCGCGGTCGAGCCGGTCCAGGTTGACCTTGACCGCCACCACGCCCACCACCCGGCCCTGGCTTTGGATGCCATGGGCAAAGTAGTAGCCCGCCTCGCGGCTGACCACGCCAATCCCGTAAAACCGGCCCGGCTTGCCTTGCAGCGCATCCTGGAAATACGGGCGGTAGGCAAAGTTCATGTGCACAAAGCTGCTGGGCTGGTTCCAGTTGCTGGAGGCCAGCGTCAGGCCGTTGGCATCCATCACATAAATCGCCGCGGTACCCGCTTGCTCGGTCACGGTTTGCACGTAGCGGTTGACCGCCGCTTGCAGCACCGGGTCTGCGGGGTGCGCCAGCAGGGCCAGCACGTCGTGGTTCAAAGCCACCACGGGCGGCAGGTACTCGTTGCGTTTGAGCTCACTCTGCAGGCCCGACGCATACAGCTCCAGCCGGTGCCCCGTGGCGATGCCCAGGGTAGCAATACCCACCCGCTCGGCCACGCCATAGGCCGCCCACACCACCAGCAGCAAAACCACCGCCAGCGCGGCGGCGGCAGTTCGTTTCAGGGGTGTCGGGCGGCGCTGGGCCGCTGGCGGGAGTTCAGAAGGCATGCGGCATTTTCAAGCCCCGAGCCTTAGGGTTTCAAAATATCAAACACCAAGTTGACCAGCGACGGGCCAAACGACGCATACCCCACCGAGGCAGTTTGGCCTACACCGGGCTTGGACCAATCGCACACGCCGCTTGGGAATGCCGCGTTCAGGCGGGCCAGGTCGCCGGCGCTCAACGCCACAAGGTAGTCGGCGGCGGCCACCGGCTTGGTCTGGCATTTCAGCTTGTCGGCGGCCACCGGGGCACCGGCCTGGGCGCGGGGGTAGGTCCACGAGGGGTACAGCGCATTGCAGGTGCCCGCCGCGCCGCTGCTGGCCAGGGTTTGGGTCTCGGCCATGAACTGGGGTGTGGTGGACTGGGTAAAGCAGCCATCTACCGCCGCTGCGGGCTTCTTGGCAATGACCTTGGCGCGCTGGGTGGCCGAGGAGGTGTCGGCCTTGTAGGCATCGACCCACTGCACAAACAGCGGCCAGCCATCGGCAGCCGATTTGGCGGCCACGGCAGCGCGCTCGGCTTTGCCTGGGGTGGTCAGGCCGAACAGGTCGGGAAAGCTCACCCCGCCGCGCCACATCACGTGGTTTTGCGTGTTGCCATTGGCTTGCAGCATGCGTTCGCGCACCGCAAAGTGGAACCATTGGTAGTGGTAGAACATGTCTTCGTCGTAGAAGTTGGACGAATCGAACACCGGGATGGAGGCCAGGCCGCCGTTGCCGCCCAGTTGCAGGCCCGACTGGTAGGCCCGGGCGATGGCCCCGGCATCGCCCACGGTGCGGGCGGTGGTGTAGTTGCCGTCGCGGTCATAGCCGCCCATCTTTTCGTTCATCTCCAGAAACTGCTCTTTGGAGATGCTGCCGTCGTTCAACTGGGCCAGGCCGTACTGCACGCCCACGTTGTCAAAGGGCCGCAGCGCGTAGCCATTGGCATCCACGCCGTAGACGTTGCGGTTGATGTCAAACACCGTGGCACGCGCCCCTGTGGGGTTGGTGCTGGCGTTCCAGCGCTGCGCAGCGGGCACGGCGGCATTGAACAGCCCTGCCGCATACGCGCCGCCAAACGAGCCGGTGGTGGGAATGGTCTCGGTGCGGCCCGACACCGGGTCGGTACGTCCCGACTGCACGGCCAGGTCGTACCAGGCGCGGGCCGATTTGTGGCCCGATACCTTGACCATCTGTGCCTCGGTGGTGCCGGTCAGGTTGTTGGCGGTGTAGTAGCGGTTCAAGAGCTTGGCATCCATGGCCGACATGGCAATCGACAGCGCGTCTGGGAAAGTGGCGTCGATGTACACGCCGTCCAGCAGGCCGGGGAACGCATCCGCAATCTGCAGGCTGGTGTAGGCACCGCCCGAGGTGCCCACGCTCACCGTGGCGCTGGGCACGCCAAAGGTTTTGATGAAGTGGTCTTTGCCCATCAGCGTGGTTTCGCCCGCCACGGTGGCGTTGCAGCTGTTGGTGGGGTGGTTCAGGGTGTTGGTGAAGACGGCGTAGCCCTCGCCCAGGCGTGTGAGGTTGGTGCCGGTGTACGGGCTGACCCCCATGGCCGCGCCCTGGATGTACCAGCCACCCGCGCAACCCGTGCCGTGCACGGCGATGAGCTTGCGATTCCAGCCTTTGGGTGGCGTGGTGGGGCTGGGGGCCGCGTCTGCCGTGGGGTCGTGCAGCACGGCATTTTGGTAGATGCCCCGGTTCATGGTGCCGGTTTCCACCCGCACCACAAACGGCACGGCGACACCGGCGGTATTGGTGGCGGTGGCTACATCGCTGGGCAAGGCGGTGGTAACTGGCATGGGTTTCAGCGCACCGCCGCTGGTGGCGCGGTACAGGTACTGCACCTGGGTAGGGGCCGAGCACTGGGCATCGGTGGCCGCGCCCAGTTTGCTGCCGTCGGGCAGGGTAAAGCTGGCGGTTTGGCAGTTGTACGGGCTGGTTTGGGGGCCTGAGAGCATGGGGCCGGTCAGCGGGTAGTTGGTCAGCGCCAGCCGTGTTTCGGTGCCGCCAAAGCCCACCACCAAGGTGTTGCTGCCCAGCGCCAGACCCGGCACCACGCCCAGCAAGTGCCCGGTGCGCAGGGGGTCGACTTTGAACACGGCGCTCACATCGGTGCCATTGAGCTTGGCCCTCAACGGCCCGGTGTTGCCCGCCACGGCAATATCCACCAAGGCAGTGCCGCCGCTGACGCGCTCGGCTTGGGACGAGACCACCTCTACCGATGGACCCGGACCATCGCCTCCGCCGCCACAGGCCGCCAAGGCAGCGCCTGCCAGGCTGGCCAGTGAATACGACACTATTTTAAATTTTGTTAATTGCATACCGTCTCCGTGGATGTAAATGGGCTTCTGCGCGGCAAAAGATGCTGCTCAGGCGGGGCCCATCCCCATTTCAGCAAGCGGTATGCCTGCCCATCATAGGAGATACCCTTGGAATGCAAACCACTGATTCAAAAAGGTTTTTTACCAAAATTAAAGCTCTGGAGTGCCCGTGTGTCTTGAAATCCGCAATGCTGCCAATGCCTGCTTGCGGTTAATCAGACACTTTTTTAATATTTGGCTAAAAATAGCTGGGAACTACGCGGCAATTCCCCTGAGGCGGCAAGCCCGCAATAATTAATTTTGATAGCTTGTCACGCTTATGCAATAAGCGCTGGAGGCCGATTTGGCTAATATTTCAACAGGGCACGGGCGGCAGGTGCACCCAGGTGTTTCTGGAATATCGCCTGCAGGCTGCCGTCGGCGCGCATGGTGTTGAGCAGCTCTTGCCAGCGCTGGGCCTGCGCCTGGGTGAAAGCTTTGCGCGACAAGGCCATGTAGTTCAGGGTGGTGGGCAAGCTGGTCAGCTCCACCACCCGCACCTTGTCGGCGATCTGGTTCTGGCCCAGGTACTGCACGTACACATAGGGGTAGCCAAAGATGGCATCGAAGCGGCGCACGCCCAGCATGCGGTACAGCGTCTCCTGGTCCTCCACGTCCTCCAGCCGGCCCTGCTTGCGCAGCTCCTGCACAAAGCCATCCAGCGCCGCGCCGTGCACAAAGCCGCGCACCACGCCCACGCGCACCCGGTTGTCGGCCAGCAGATCGGGCAGCGACTGCAGGGTGGCGGGCAGCTCGGTGCGCAGCAGCAGGCTGTTGCGGTCTGTAAAGTAATCCACGAACCAGGCGAACTGGTCGCGGGCGGGTGTGCGCAGCGCAGAGGCGGTCATGTCCAGATTGCCGCGCTCCAGCTCCAGCCAGGTGCGCGCCCGGGGCTGCACCGCCGCCGCAAACGTGCAGCCCGAGCGCTTTTGCAGCGCATCGACCAGGTCCTTGTCGATGCCCACGCCCCGGCTGTACAAGGCCCCCATCTCAAAGTAGGCAAAGCGGATCGGGCGGTCGGGGCAGAGCGGCAAATCTGCAGCCGCAGCGGCCATGCTGGATGCCAATGCCATGGTGGCGTAGATGCGTTGCAACATTTTTGGACCCCCGCACAGGATTCAAGATGTATCCAGGAGATACAAGTGTAAAGCTCAGGCCCCTAATTGGCTCCAGGCTTTTTCCAGCCGCTTCACGCTGATGGGCTGCGGGGTTTTCAGCTCCTGGGCGAAAAAGCTCACGCGCAGCTCTTCCAGCAACCAGCGGAACTCCTGCATGCGCGCATCGGCCACACCCTTGCGCTCGGCCACCAGCCGCCAGTAGCGCTGCTCTTGCGGGCGCAGCTCCAGCAGGCGGGCGGCATCGCGGGCCGGGTCGGCGCGGTATTTGTCCAGCCGGGCAGTGATGGCCTTGAGGTAGCGGGCGGTGTGCTGTAGCGCAGGCCAGGGGGTGGCGGCCAGAAAGCGCTTGGGGATCAGGCGGGCGAGCTGCTGGGCGGCATCGGCCGTGGCCTCGGGGGCGTTCTTGGTGTCCTTGATCTTGCGGGCGGCGGTGCCGTACTCGGTGAGTACCGTCAGGGCCAGGCGCGCCACCTCGTTGGCGATCAGGGTCAGGCGGCCCCGGCCTTCGTCGATGCGGCGCTTGAAGGCGAATTCATCGGTGGGCAGGGGGTCGAGCAGAAAGGCCCGGTCCAGCGCCACGTCGATGATTTGCGCGCGCAGCTCCTCTATCGTGCCGCCGCCCGAGCCGTCGGCGTTCTTGCCCACCTGCATATAGACCACGGCCATTTTTTGCAGGTCGGGGATGTTTTTTTCCAGATACTTCAGCGCGTCCTTGATCTGCAACGAGAACAGGCGGCGCAGGCCAGCACGGTGCTTGGCGGCGGCTACTTCGGGCTCGTCGAACACCTCAATCGTCACCGCATCGCCCGCGTCGATCAGGCCGGGGTAGCCGATCAGCGTCTGGCCGCCCTTCTGGATTTCCAGCAGCTCGGGCAGCTCACCGAAGGTCCAGGCGGTGTAGCGCTGGTTCGCCGGGGCCACCGGTGTCGCTACTTTTTTAATAGCTGCTTGCGCCGATGGAATGGGCGCTACGGGCTGATTTGGCTTAGAAATCTCGGCATTTTGGGCCATCTTCAAACCCGCCAGCGCCTGGAACGCCCCACGCGCCTGCGCGCCCAGCTCGGCCTTCAGTGCGCCCAGGTTGCGGCCCGTGCCCAGCTGGCGGCCATGTTCGTCCACCACGCGAAAGTGCATGAACATGTGCGGGCTGAGCATGTCGGCCTTGATGTCGGCCCGGGCGATGTCCAGCGAGGTGGCGGCGCGCACCAGCTTCAGCACTGCATCCACCAGCGGGCCGTGGCCGAATAGCTCGGGCGTGTTCAGCGTCTCGGCCATGGTGCGGGCGGTTTCGGGCAGCGGCACCAGGCGCGAGCGGGGCCGCTGGTGCAGGGTCTTGATCAGCGCCTGCACCTTGTCTTTGAGCATGCCGGGCACCAGCCATTCGCAGCGTTCGTCGTTCACCTGGTTCAGCACAAACAGCGGCACGGTGACGGTCAGGCCATCCTTCGCATCGCCCGGCTCGTGCAGATAGGTGGCCGCGCAGTCCACGCCGCCCAGGCGGATGGTTTTGGGGAAAGACTGGGTGGTAATACCCGCCGCCTCGTGGCGCATCAGCTCCTCGCGGGTCAGCAGCAGGAGTTTGGGGTTGTGCTGCAGCGCATCCTTGTACCAGCGCTCGAAGCTGGCGCCGCCGTACACATCGGCGGGCAACTGCTGGTCGTAGAAGGCGTAGATCAGCTCGTCGTCTACCAGCACGTCTTGGCGGCGGGCCTTGTGCTCCAGGTCTTCCACCTGCTTGATGAGCTTGAGGTTGGCCTCCAGAAACGGGAACTTGCAGTCCCACTGCCCCTGCACCAGGGCTTCGCGGATGAAGATTTCGCGCGCCCCCACCGGGTCTACCCGGCCAAAGTTGGCGCGGCGGCCGCTGTAGATGACGATGCCGTACAGCGTTGCCCGCTCCAGCGCGGTGACTTCGCTGGCCTTCTTTTCCCAATGCGGGTCGAGCAGCTGCTTCTTGAGCAAATGGCCCGCGACCTGCTCCACCCACTGCGGCTCGATGCCCGCAATGCCGCGGCCAAACAGGCGCGTGGTTTCCACCAGCTCGGCCACCACGATCCAGCGGCCCGGCTTCTTGCGCAGGTGCGCGCCGGGATGGCGGTGGAACTTGATGCCGCGCGCGCCCAGGTACTCGGTCTGCGCGACCTCATCGCCCTCGGTCTTCCAGCCGATGTTGCCCAGCAGGCCGGACAGCATCGACAAATGGATTTGCTCGTAGCTGGCCGGGGCCGCATTCAAGCGCCATTTGTGCTCGGCCACCACAGTGTGCAGCTGGCTGTAGATGTCGCGCCACTCGCGCACGCGGCGGATGTTGACAAAGTTTTGCCGCAGCAACTGCTCGTACTGGCGGTTGCTGAGCTTGTGTGCGCCCTCGCCTCCGCGTGCGTCGTTGATCCACTTCCACAGGTTCAGGTAACCGCTGAACTCGCTGCGGTCGTCGTCAAACTTGGCGTGCGCTTGGTCGGCCTGGGCCTGCATGTCCATGGGGCGGTCGCGCACGTCCTGCACGCTCAGGGCCGATGCAATCACCAGCACCTCGTCCAGCGCTTGCCGGTCGCGGGCTTCCAGGATCATGCGGCCCACGCGGGGGTCGAGCGGCAGCTTGGCCAGCTCTTTGCCCATGGCGGTGAGCTCGTTCACATCGTCCACCGCGCCCAGCTCGTTGAGCAGCTGGTAGCCGTCGGCAATGGCGCGGCTGGAGGGGCGCTCCAGAAACGGAAAGTCGTCCACCACGCCCAGGTGCAGCGACTTCATGCGCAGAATCACCCCGGCCAGCGAGCTGCGCAAAATTTCGGGGTCGGTAAAGCGCGGGCGGCCATTGAAATCGACCTCGTCGTACAGCCGGATGCAGATGCCGTTGGCCACCCGCCCGCAGCGCCCGGCGCGCTGGTTGGCCGAAGACTGGCTGACCGGCTCCACCAGCAATTGCTCCACCTTGCTACGGAATGAATAGCGCTTGATGCGCGCCGTACCTGCGTCGATCACGTATCTCGTGCCTGGCACCGTGAGCGAGGTTTCGGCCACGTTGGTAGCCAGCACGATGCGGCGATCGCCGTGGTTGTCGAAGATGCGGTCCTGCTCGGCCGGGCTCAGGCGGGCAAACAGCGGCAGCACCTCGGCGCTGCGGTACAGCGGCTGGTGGCTTACGTGCTTGCGCAGGTGGTCGGCGGCCTCGCGGATTTCGCGCTCGCCGGGCAGGAAGATCAGGATGTCGCCCGCGTTGTGCGGGTCGCGCCAGAGCTCGTCCACGCCGTCGGCAATCGCGTCGTTCAGGCCGTATTCGCGGCTTTCCTCGAAGGGGCGGTAGCGCTGCTCCACCGGGAACATGCGGCCCGACACCATGATGACGGGGGCCGGTCCGTTGCGCGATTCAAAGTGCTTAGAAAAGCGGTCGGCGTCGATGGTGGCGGAGGTGACGATCACCTTCAGATCCGGCCTGCGCGGCAATATCTGGCGCAGGTAACCCAGCAAAAAGTCGATGTTCAGGCTGCGCTCGTGCGCCTCGTCGATGATCAGCGTGTCGTAGGCCTGTAGCAAAGGGTCGGTCTGCGTTTCGGCCAGCAAGATGCCGTCGGTCATCAGCTTCACCGAGGCATCGCGCCCCAGCCGGTCCTGGAAGCGCACCTTGAAACCCACCACCTCGCCCAGCGGGGTTTTGAGCTCTTCGGCAATACGCTTGGCCACCGAGCTGGCGGCGATACGGCGCGGCTGGGTGTGGCCGATCAAATGGCCGCGAGCGCCCGGGTGGTTTAGCTTGCCGCGCCCCATGGCCAGGGCGATCTTGGGCAACTGCGTGGTTTTGCCGGAGCCGGTTTCGCCACACACAATCACCACCTGGTGCTGCGCAATGGCCTCCATGATCTCGTCGCGCTTGGCGGATACGGGCAGGGATTCGGGGAACTCAATTTTCAACATATCCGGGGATTATCCGGGCTGGAGGGCTTGCCCCACGCCAGCCCGGCGCACGCCCTTACACCCTAGCGGGTGCCAGTGACTTCGATCTCTACCCTGCGGTCGGGTTGAAGGCAGGCGATCAAGGCCTTGGTGGCTTTGTTGCCCTTGCAGTCGCCCGGCTGGGTTACCGGGTCAGAACCATCCACACCCCTGGCGGCAATTTTGGCGGCCGGAATGCCCCCCGACTGCACCAGGTAGTTAGACACCACCTCGGCGCGGCGGGTAGACAGCTTCATGTTGTACGCATGGGAGCCGATGCGGTCGGTATGCCCGGTGACGGTGATGGCATCGAACCGCAGGCCCTTCAGGTCGGCGGCGAATGTGTCCAGCGCCCGTTGGCCTGCGGGTGCCACCGTGGCCTGGTCAAATCCGAATAAAGAATCGGCGGACAAAGTCACCTTCATTGCAGGCGCGGGCGCGGGGGGTGGCACGGGCATGGGCATGGGGGCCGGTGCCACCACCTGCGGCTCGGGTGCCGCCCGCATGGGTTCGGGCGTGGCCGCGCGGGCCACCGGCGCGTAGCTGGGGCCGCCAAAGCGGTACACCAGGCCTACCGACACCATGTCCACATCGCCCTTGTTGCCCACCGCGTCGTTGACACGGTAGCGCTCGACCTCGGCACGCATGGCCAGCGACTCGCTGAACGCGTACTGCACGCCCAGGCCCAGCTTGAGGTTGGTGTCGTGCTTGCGGGGGTTGGGGTTATTCACCCCCACCGCACCGGTGCCCGAGAAGGTGTCGGACGCACGGGCGTAGTTGGCACCCACGCGGGCCAGCGCCGAGAACTTGCCGGTGATGGGCAGCGTGCCCACCAGGTCCAGGTTCAAGCCCCGCAGCTTGATCTCGCCTTGCAGGCTGCCCGCGGGCACCGTGTTGGCGGTAAAGCCAAACTTGCCCAGGTCAAAGTACCCGCCTTCCAGCGCGAAGTTTGGGTGGAACTGGTAGCCACCAAATACCTTGTAGCCGGTGCTGCGGCCATCTTCGGCAATCGACACCGAACCAAAGCCGTTGGCCAGCAAGCTGCTACGGATCCGTGCGTCGTCGATATCGGCCCGGGTCGGGCCTACGCTGGCGCCGCCATACCAGCCGGTGCT
Source organism: Rhodoferax sp. LS1P39 (assembly GCF_056521425.1). Lineage (NCBI taxonomy): Bacteria > Pseudomonadati > Pseudomonadota > Betaproteobacteria > Burkholderiales > Comamonadaceae > Rhodoferax > Rhodoferax sp. LS1P39. The sequence continues at coordinate 89,228 of NZ_JBWMAV010000019.1, forward strand.
ATCTGCCAGGGCCATCGGGCTGGCCAGGGCCGCCACCGCCGCGCAGGCCAGTGCGCACGAGGTTTTTTGAAAGTTCATAGGGTTCTCCAAGGGGGTGTGGGGGTGCTGGCGGGATCAGGGAGCGGGCACATTGATCAGCGTGTCCACCAACGTCACCGAGGCACCCAGCGACAAGATGCGGCCGTTCAGCGTCACCGGCACGGTATTGCCCACGGTAGAGAACGAGGCTCCAGTCTGGGTGATGATGGTGCCCGCCATGCTGCCGCCACCGGCCGCATTGATGGTGGCAAACGCGCCCACCTGCCAGTAGATGTTCTTGGCCTGCGCGCCGCCCGCCAACACAATGCGCTGGGGAAAGGCGGCACCGGGTCCGCCCACCGTCAAGGTGGTGGCCATCTGGAACACCCAGACCGCGTTGGCATCGCCCTGGGCATCCAGCGTCAGGTCACCGCCTTGCACCATGAACGAGCCGCTGGGCGAGGTGTACACGCCGGGTGCCAGCGTCAGGTTGGCCAGATTCGCACCGGGGTTGGCACCGGGCGGCTTCGCCACCAAGGCCAGATACGCGGTTTGGGCATCCAGCCGGGCCTGGGTGGCCACGGCACAGTTGGCGGCATTCGGACCTGCGGCGTTGGGGCCGGTGACTGAGTTGGTGCAGGTGAAGATGGTGCCGTTCACCGCGCCGATGCTGGCCGGGGTTTCGGTGTAGATATCGCCATTTCGGTCATGGAAGCCGCGGATCGACGAGGTGCCGGTGGCAATGGTGCCGATGTTGCCGTTGACCTGCGTCAACACCCCGGTATTGGTCATGCCCGCAGTACCGCCAAAGGTGCCAAAGGTCGCCGCCGATCCCAGGTTGATGCTGGGTGGCAACACCGTCACCGCCGCCGTGGTGAAGCGCCACACCTTGTCGGCGGCCAGCACGTTGCCTGCAATGTCCTGCACGCCACCAGTGCCGCCCTTGAGCGTGGCGGTGTACAAGGTATTGTTGGCCAGCGGGTTGGTAGGTGTGAAGGTGGCCACCTGGCTCACCGCGTTAAAGCCCACCTGGCCCGGCACGCCGGCCACGCTGAAGTTGGTGGCGTTGATGCTGTTCGCATCCATAGCCTCACTGAAGGTGGCGCTGGGTGCGCTGCTGTTGGGCACCTGGGTGGCGTTGTCCACCGGGAACACCAGGCTGACCGTGGGGGCGGTGGTGTCCGCCGTGGCGGCTGTCGTCCAGCTCCACACATACGGGCTGGCCAGGGCGTTGCCTGCCAGGTCCATGGCTCCCGTGCCCAAGGTGGCGGTGTAAGTGGTGTTGGCCGCCAATGCGTTAGTGGGTGTGAAGACCACGTTGCCGCCAGAAGACGACACCGTGCCGGGCACCACCGTAGCGCCTTGCATGAAGCTGAAGGTGGTGGCGTTGATGCTGGTGGGGTCTACCGATTCGCTGAACGTGGCTCCCACGCGGGTGTTGGTGGGCACGCCGGTGGCGCCATTGGCGTGGATGGTGCCGGTCACCGTGGGCGCTGTCAGGTCGCTGGTCACACCGGTGGTGAAGGTCCACGCATGGTCGCTGGCCAGCGCAAATCCGGCCGTGTCCTTGGCGGCAGTGCGCACGGTGGCGGTACACAACACGTTGGGTGGCAGGGTGGACGTGGACGGAAGGGACAGCGTTGCCAACCGGGCCACCGCGTCATATCCCACCACGCCCGCCACCGGCGTACCCGTGGGACAGGCCAGCGTGAAGGAGCTGGCCGTCAAGGTGCTGCCGTCCATCGCCTTGCTGAAGCCCGCGATGATTTTTTTGGTATTGATGGGTACCAGGCTGGCACCCGGCAGCGGGCTGGCACTGGTCACAACCGGGGCCACACCCACGGTGCCGCCGGTACCCAAAATCGGATCCCGTCCCCCGCCGCCGCCACAGGCGGTAAGGGTTCCAACCGCCAACGCCACGGCCCACGGCAGGGCCCGTGGGTGATTTTGTAATGTATGCATTTGATGTCTCTGTGAGGGCTGACGCTGAAGGCGGGCGAGGTAAGCAAACCAGCTTTGGAGTACCGGGCCGAAGTCCTGCATGCATGCGCTGGAGCGTCGATGCAGGATGGCCCGAGTGTTTGCTTCCGTTGCGGCAACGTATGTGCGCTGACGCACACAGCTGCGAAATAAATAGCGCTGCGACCCCACCGCGCCAACCATAGGTGTGGGCGGAGAAGTCGCTTGGCAAAAGCCGATAGCTGCACTATTTATAGCTGCTAGCGCTTATGGAATATAGGCTAGAGGCCAATATTCTCCCAATCTACCGTGAGGCAATGGCCGGGAAGAACGAATTCAAACACAGGTTCACATGTTCACGTGCTATATTGAAACCCCATCCAGGAGAAAGCATGTCCAACCTGACCATTTCGATGGACGACCAACTCATCAAAAAAGCACGTGTGCGCGCCATCCAGCAAGGCACCTCGCTCAGCGCCAAGGTGCGTGAGTTTTTGGAGCAATACGTGGACGGCTCGGACGACGCGCTGAAGAAGCAACGTGAAGCCTCCACCGCCCGGCTGATCGCCACCATGGATGCCGCCACGGCACAAACTACCCCCGATGCGGGCAAAGCGGCACCCAAGCGCAAAACCCTGCGCGACGAGCTCTATGCCGACGACTTCCGCGCCCGTGACCACATCAAAGCCCGCGCCCAACCGTGAGCGTCTTTTTTGACACCAATGTGCTGGTCTACTGCACCGACAGCAAGGAACCGGTAAAGCAAGCCCAGGCACGGCGACTGGTAGCCCAGGCCGGCGCAGACGGCGAGGCGATGATCAGCACCCAGGTGCTGATTGAGCTGTTCAACGTGCTGACCCGCAAACAAAAAATGCCCGCCGACACCGCCCGCACCATGGCATTGGCCTACACCGAATGGCAGGTGGTGCAAAGCGACACCGCCCTGGTCAGCGCCGCCATGGACAAAGCCATCCAGCACAAACTCTCCATCTGGGATGCCATGGTGGTCGAGGCTGCCGTGCGCGCCGGGGCGCAGATTTTGTACACCGAAGACATGACGCACGGGCAGCGGTATGGCGGATTGACGCTGGTGAATCCGTTTTTGGGGTGAGTTCCATGAATTTGAGTCCAACGCTGCCCAAATGATGAAACCTTTTTCACGTTGGATGTCAGGAGCATTGCAATGGATATTCGCTACTTTCTCGATCAGCGACTTATTTTCATTAGGCAGTTGTACGTCAACAGCGCCGCTTCGTTCATCGAGCGGAAGCGGAAAATTGAGGCGGAAGAGGAGCCCTTTGTGCCGCCATACAGCGAAGACGCTGAACCGGCCTTTATTTCCGAATGGCTAGAGGCGGAAGAGTCACTGCAAGTTCTTGGTGGGTCATGCATTTCGATGCTGAGTGCATCGTTGCATCTTTACCTCAAGGCATGGGAACGTCAACTTGGAATTCCTGTCGACAAATCTCTCGCACAGACTTTTAAAAGTCGAGGCTGGTTTCATGGTTACAGGGAATATTTCTTGAACCATTTCAGTGTCAAATTTGAAGATAGCCAGTGCCAGTTGACACTATTGGAAGAACTAGTACTCGCACGAAATCGTGTGCAACATCCAGACTCGATCATCAGCCTGAGTACGTACTACTCTGACGATGACCTGAAGAAAATAAAACACCCCTTCTTCATCAATGATCACGAGCGCGAACTACTAACTAGAGATGAAGAAGATGAAAAAAATTGGTTAATGCCGCCAGCGATTCGTATAACTTCTGAAAAATTTCTGACGGCTCTTAGTGAGGTTGTGCTGGTCTAATTCCCCCGGACACCTCGATAGGTGGAATCCACCTGGACGAGAAATATGACCAAGAAGCAAAGACGAACATTCAACGCGGAGTTCAAGCTGCAAGTCGTGCAGA